>NZ_CP108518.1:2751250-3070625 GCF_035989885.1 Streptomyces sp. NBC_01232 | reverse complement strand
CTGCCCTGGGTGCTCGCGGGGACCTTCGCCGGAGCCTTCGTCGACCGGCACGACCAGCAGCGCGTCATGTTCTGGTCGGACGCCGTCCGGGCCGTGATCGCCTCCCTGTTCACGCTCGCCCTGTTCACCGGCCACGGAAGCATCGCCCTGCTGCTGGCCTTCGCCCTGGTCATGGGCGTGGTGGAGACGCTGCGGGACAGCGCCACCCTCGCCATCGTCCCCCGCCTGGTGCCGGCCCCCGTCCTGGACAAGGCCAACAGCCTGCTCCAGGGCGTGGCGATGCTGTGCGTGGAACTGGCCGGTCCGCCGCTCGCCGCCCTGCTGCTGACCTCGGGGATTGCCTTCCCGTACGCCATCGACGCCGTCACCTTCGTGGTCTCCGCCCTGTTCCTCGCCACCCTGGCGGGAGCCGCTCCGGCCCTGCCGCCGCGCACCGGGCAGCCGACCACCCTCCTCGCGGACGCCGCTGAAGGCATCCGCTGGCTGTGGCGGCACCGGCTGCTGCGCTCGGTGTGCGCCCTGGTCGGCGCCTTCAACTTCGGCCTCAGTGCCGTGGTCTCGGTCGGGGTGCTCTACGCCTACGAGGTGCTCGGAGTCGGCAGTGTCGGCTACGGCCTGCTGATGGCCGTGATCGCCGTCGGCGGGGTGGCCGGCGTCGCGCTCTCCCCGCTGCTCACCCGCCTGCTGGGCCGCGAGCGGACCGTCCTGCTGTTCTGCGGGCTGACGCCCGTCGCCTTCGTCGTCGCCGGCTCCGTCTCCCGGCCGCTGGCGGCCGCCGCAGTGCTCAGCACCGTCGGCATGGCCCTGGCCGTGCTCACCATCACCACCACCTCCATGCGCCAGACCCTGGTCCCGGCCGGGCTGCTCGGCCGGGTCGGCAGCTCCTACCGGCTCGTCGCGGTGGGCATGTCCCCCCTCGGCGCCCTCGCCGGCGGGGCCATGGCCTCGTACGCCGGACTGCGCGCTCCCTTCTACCTGGCCGCCGGGGTGCTCGCCGCCGCCTGGGCGCTCAGTCTCCCCGTGATGCTCCGTTCCACGAAAGGAACCCCGTGACCACCTCCGAGGCCGTGGCCTCCGGCCCTGCCGTGATCGCCATGTGGAGTCCGCCGCGCTGCCGCTCGACCGCGTTCGAGCGGATGATGATCGAGCGCGGTGACCTGACCGTCCTCCACGAGCCCTTCAACATCCTCGCCAGCAAGGGGAGTTTCGAGATCGAGGGGCGCGTCCACCGGAGCGAGACGGAGCTGCTCGACGCGATCGTGGAGCTGGCGGCCACCGGTGGCCGCCCCGTCTACTTCAAGGACACCACCGACTTCCGCTACCCCGGACTGCTCGCCGACCCCCGGCTGACCACCGTCCTGCGGCACACCTTCATCATCCGCGAGCCCGCCGAGGCCATCGCCTCCCACTTCGCCCGCAACCCCGAACTGACCGCCGACGAGGTGGGCTTCGGCCACTGCGCCGAGATCTTCGACCTGGTCCGCGCGGCCACCGGCGCCGTACCGCCCGTGGTCGAGGCGGCCGACCTGGTCGCCGACCCAGCGGGCATCGCCGCCACGTACAGCTCGCTGACCGGACTGCCCGACCTGCCCGGCGCACTCAGCTGGCAGGCCGGCGAGCGCAGCGAATGGCAGGTCTTCGAGGACTGGCACCGCGACGCCGCCGCCAGCACCGGCATCCACGACCGGACCGGCGAGTACGCCGACACCGTCGGGAACAACACCCACCTGGCCGCGCTCCACCGGGCCCAGCTCCCCTTCTACGAGCACCTGCGCGCGCACCGGATCACCGCCCGGCAGCAAGGGGCGGCCGCATGACCAGCCGTTTCGAGCAGCTCGTCGTCGACTGCGCCAACCCGCGCAAGGTCGCCGAGTTCTGGTGCACCGTCCTCGGCTACACCGTCCACGAGGACCGGGACGGGAACCTCGTGGAGATCGGCCCGGCCGAGATCGCCCCGCTGGAGGAGCTGCGACGGGCCGCCGTGCCCGCCCAGCTGGTCTTCCAGCGCGCCCACAGCACGAAGACCCGTAAGAACCGGCTCCACCTGGACATCTGCCCCATCGACTCGGACCAGGCGTCCGAGGTGGAGCGGATCGTCGCGCTGGGCGCCCGCCGCATCGACATCGGCACGCCCAAGGAATCGAGCTGGACCGTGCTCGCCGACCCGGAGGGCAACGAGTTCTGCGTGCTGCGCAGCCTCGCCCCCGGCCACTTCGAGGAGTAGCGGACCCGGATGAGCATCAGTTCCCCGCCGCTGAGCGGCCCGGCCACCGCGCCGGGCCGCCCCGCCCCCGCCCTCACCACCTCTGCCCCCGTCGCGGCCGCTGCCGCTGCCGCTGTCGCCGGCTCGCGCTGGCTGCGCATCCGGCGGTCCCCCGGCCCCGCCCGCCGTCGGCTGCTCTGCCTGCCGCCGGCCGGCGGCACCGCCCAGGCGTACGGGCACTGGGCCGAGCAGCTGCCCGACGGCACCGAGGTGGTCGCCGTCGAGCTGCCCGGCCACGGCTCCCGGATGGGCGAGCCCGCCCTGCACCGGATGGCCGATGTGATCGACGGCATCGAGACCGCCCTGGCGGCGCTCCCCGAGCTGCCGCTGGTGATCTTCGGGCACAGCATGGGAGCGGTCGTCGGCTGGGAACTGGCCCGCTCGCTGCGCCACCGGTACGGGCGGCGGGGGAACGACGGCGGCGACAGCGGCGACGGCGGCGTCGCCATCGGCGCGGGGAGCGGCGGACAGCCGGTGCGGGGCATCATCGTCGCCGCCTCGGCCCACCCCGCCGCGGACCGGCCCGACCGCTGGGCCGCCGGGGCCGACACCCCGGACGAGGAGCTGCTCGCCCTGCTCGACCACTCCCGCAGCCTGCCGCCCGCACTGCGCGAACACCCGGAGTTCCTGCGGCTGTACCTGCCGGTGCTCCGCGCCGACCTGGAGGTGCTCGCGCGCCACCGGGCCCGCCGGGAGCGCCCGATGCCCTGCGCCCTGCGCGTCTACACGGGCGGCGACGACCCCTTGGTCGGCCCGGACGAAGCCTGGCCGTGGGGGCCCGGAGAAGTCGACGGCGACCGTCTCCTGCGGGTCTTCCCCGGCGGTCACTTCTTCCTCCACGAGAACCCCGGACCCGTACTCGCCGCGCTCGCACGCGACCTCGAACTGATCACACCCGGCGCCTGAGCCCAGGAGCAGCAGATGACCACCGAAGCAGCACTCACCCATGCCCTGGCCGGGCTCACCCCCGAGCAGCGGGCCAGGCTCACGCTCGAACTGGCCCGCCGCAAGGCCCTGAAGAATCCGGCCGTCTCCCGCCGCCCGCGGACCGAGGGCGCCGAGCACACCTTCCCCTCCTCGCCGGGCCAGGAGCGGCTCTGGTACCTCCACGCCCTCGAGCCCGACTCCACCGCGTACGTCCTGCCCATCGTGCTCCGCCTGACCGGGGCCGTGGACGTACCCGCCCTCCAGGGCGCGCTCGACGCGCTCGTCGCCCGGCACGAGGTACTGCGCACCGTCTTCGGCGAAGGCGCCGACGGCACCGTCCAGCAGATCGTCCGGCCTGCCGGCCGGGTGCCGCTGCCGGTCGTCGAGCTGCCCGCCGGTACCGGCGAGGAAGGACTCTTCGGGCGGGTGCGGACCGAGGTGTCCCTGCCCTTCGACCTCGCCCGCGGACCGCTGGTGCGGGCCTCGCTGCTGCGCCGCACGGAGAACGACTGGGCGCTGGTGCTCTGCGTCCACCACATCGTGGTCGACGGCTGGTCGCTGGGCGTCCTCGTCGACGAGCTCGCCGAGATGTATGCCGCCTGCGCGCAGGCGCGTGCTCCCCGGCTCCCCGAACTGCCGGTGCAGTACGCGGACTTCGCGGTGTGGCAGCGCGAGTGGCTGTCGGGGGAGCGGCTGGAGGAGCAGCTCGCGTACTGGCGCGGGCAGCTGGCCGGCGCCGCCGTGCTCGACGTGCCCGGCGACCGGCCCCGGCCGGCCGAGCAGTCCTTCGCCGGTGATTCGGTGCCGGTGACCCTGTCCCCGGAGCTCGTCACCCGCCTCACCCGGCTGGTCGAAGGCGAGTCGGCGACCCTGTTCACGGGTCTGCTCGGGGCGTTCGCCGCCGTGCTGGGCCGCTGGGCCGGGCAGAGCGACGTGGTCGTGGGCACGGCCGTCGCGGGCCGTACGCGTACGGAACTGGAGCCGCTGGTCGGGTTCTTCGTGAACACCCTGGCCCTGCGCGTGGACGTCGGTGGCGGCGCCTCCTTCCGCGAGCTGGTCCGCCGCTCCCGGCAGAGCTCCCTCGACGGCTTCGCGCACCAGGACGTGCCCTTCGAGCGGATCGTCCAGGAGCTGGGCGTCGACCGCAGCAGCGGCCGCCCGCCGGTGGTCCAGGTGATGCTCGCGCTGCGCAACGTCCCGATGCGGCCGCCGACGCTCGGCGGACTCGGCGTGGAGGTCGTCGAACTGGCCCGCGAAGTCGCCCAGCTGGACCTCAGCGTGGAGCTGGTCCCGGAGGCCGACGGCGGACTGACGGGTGCTCTGGAGTTTTCGTCGGAGTTGTACGACCGGGCGACGGCGGTGCGTCTGGTCGAGGGTGTGGTGGCGTTGCTGGAGTCGGCTGTGGTGGCTCCGGATGTGCCGGTGGAGAGTCTGGATGTGGTGGGTTCGGGTCAGCGTGAGGTGCTGGCCGGTTTCAGTGGTGTGGGTGTGGAGCCGTATGCGCCCGCGTTGCTGCATGAGTTGATCGAGGGCCGGGTGGATGTGTCGCCCGGTGAGGTTGCGGTGTCGGGTGATGGTGTCGGTGGGGCGGGTGCCTGGTCGTACACGTATGCGGAGCTGGATGAGCGGGCGAATCGTCTGGCGTGGTGGCTGCGTGGGCGTGGGGTGGGTGCCGAGTCTTTGGTGGGTGTGTGCCTGGAGCGTGGGCCGGATCTGGTGCCGGCGCTGTTGGGTGTGCTGAAGGCGGGGGCGGCGTATCTGCCGCTGGATCCGTCGTATCCGGCGGAGCGGGTGCGTTATCTGGTGGAGGACGGTCGTCCGGTCGTGGTGCTGACCTCGGCGGGTGCGGATGCCGTGCTGGCCGGGGCGGAGGATGTGGAGGTGGTGCGGGTCGAGGACCTCACCGAGGACCTCGCCGGGCTTCCCGCGACCCGTCCCGCGGTCCCCCTCCACCCGCAGAACCCCCTGTGCGCCCTGTACACCTCGGGCTCCACCGGCCGCCCCAAGGGCGCCCTGCTGCACCACCACGCCGTCACCAACCGGCTGCGCGGCATGGTCGACCAGTACGGCTTCCACCCCGGCGACCGCGTCGTGCACAAGTCGCCGCTCGGCTTCGACCCGCACCTGTGGGAGTGCTTCGTCCCGCTGCTGACCGGCGGGCGGATCGTGATGGCGGCCCCCGGCGGCCACCGCGACCCCGGCTACCTGCTCGACCTGTGCGAGCGGTCCCGGATCACCTGCTGCGACGTGGTGCCGTCCATGCTCCGCGCCCTCCTCGACCACGGCGGGCTCTCCGCCCGCGCGGCGGACCTGCGGCTGATGCTGTGCGGCGGTGAGGAGCTCTCGCCCGACCTGGCCGCCGAGTTCCTGCGCCAGCTCCCCGGAGCCCGCCTGAACAACATGTACGGGCCCACCGAGACCACCATCGACGCCACCACCCACCAGGTCACCGCCCCCGTACCGCCCGGCCGGACCTCCATCGGCCGCCCGGTCCCCGGCTCCCGCGTGTACGTCCTCGACGCCGCTCTGCGGGTCCAGCCGGTGGGTGTGCCCGGTGAGCTGTGCATCGGCGGTGTCCCGCTGGCGCGCGGTTATCACCGGCGCCCGGGGCTGACGGCCGACCGGTTCGTGCCCGACCCGTTCTCCGCGGGCGGCCGGCTCTACCGCACCGGCGACCTGGTCCGCTGGCGGGCCGACGGCACCGTCGAGTACCTCGGCCGCCTCGACCACCAGATCAAGATCCGCGGCCAGCGCATCGAGCCCGCCGAGATCGAGACCGCCCTCGTCGAACACCCGACCGTGGACCAGGCCCTGGTCACCGCCGTACCCGACGCCGACGGCACCCCCCAGCTCGTCGCCTACCTCACCGAACGCCCCGGCGCCGCACACCTGGACGCCGAGCCGCTGGCCGCCGGACCGCTGCGCGCCTTCCTCGCCGAGCGGCTGCCCGCCGCCATGGTCCCCGGCGTACTGGTCCGCCTGGAGGCCTTCCCGCTGCTCGCCAACGGGAAGGTCGACCTCAAGAGGCTGCCGTCCGCACCCGGCGAACGGCTCGTCGTGGAGCGTACGTACGAGGCGCCCGCCGATGCCCTCGAAGGGGTCCTCGCCGGGATCTGGCACGACGTCCTCAAGGTCGACCGGGTCGGCGCCCAGGACGACTTCTACGACCTCGGCGGGCACTCGCTGCTCGCCACCCAGGTGGTCTCCCGGATCAACACGATGCTGCGCGTCGAGGTCTCGCTGCGCTCCTTCGTGGGGATCTCCACCGTCCGCCAGCTCGCCGCCGTCGTCCGCGACACGGCCCGCGCGGCCGGCGGACACGACGCCGATCAGATCGCCGAGCTCGTGCTCCAGATCAGCCGGCTGCAGGCGGACGAGATCGCCGCACAGCTCCAGGCCTGACCGGCCGCACCGGAGCCCCCCCAGTCCATCGCGCACGCGCGCCTATTGACCTCGTACGTGACCACGGAGGTACGACCCCATGGCCCTCGACTCCTTCTCCGCCGAGCAGCAGAAGCTCCTCGACCAGCTGCTCGACCGTCAGGGCGTGGCCCGCACGGCGACGGCCGTCGAACGGCGGCCCGACCCCTCGGCACCCGCCCCGCTGTCCTTCGCCCAGGAGCGGCTGCACTTCTTCGACCGCATGCAGCAGGGCTCCCCCCTCTACTCCATGGTCGGCCTGGTACGGCTGCGCGGAGCCGTGGACGTGGCCGCCCTGGAGAGCTCGCTCGGTGAGGTCGTCGCCCGCCACGAGGTGCTGCGCACCGTCTTCCAGGAGGACGCGGACGGCTCAGTCCACCAGGTCGTGCGACCCGCCGCCACGGTCACGGTCACCCTGCCGGTGACCGAGGCGGCCGGACGCGGCGAGGAAGCGGTGCGCGAGCGGGTGCGCGCCGAGACCGCCCGCGGCTTCGACCTGTCCACCGGACCGCTGCTGCGCGGCTCGCTGATCGCCGTCGACCCTTCCGAGCACGTCCTGGTCCTGTGCATGCACCACATCGTGGTCGACGGCTGGTCGCTGGGCGTCCTCGTCGAGGAACTCGGCGCGATCTACGCCGCCACCGTGTCGGGCCGCAGCGCGGACCTTCCCGAACTGCCGGTGCAGTACGCAGACTTCGCGGTGTGGCAGCGCGAGTGGCTGTCGGGCGAGCGGCTGGAGAAGCAGCTCGCGTACTGGAGCGGGCAGCTGGACGGGGCCACCGCCCCGGAGGTCCCCGGTGACCGGCCGCGGCCCGCCGTGGACTCCTTCGCGGGCGACTCCGTACGGATCGAGGTCCCGGCGCCGGTCGTGGCCGGCCTGACCCGGCTGGTCGAGGAGGAGTCGGCGACCCTGTTCATGGGCCTGCTCGGCGCCTTCTCCTCGGTGCTGGGCCGCTGGTCGGGGCAGAGCGACGTGGTCGTGGGCACGGCCGTCGCGGGCCGTACGCGTACGGAACTGGAGCCGCTGGTCGGGTTCTTCGTGAACACGCTGGCCCTGCGGGTGGACGTCGGTGGCGGCGCCTCCTTCCGCGAGGTGCTGCGCCGCTCCCGGCAGAGCGCCCAGGACGGCTTCGCGCACCAGGACGTGCCCTTCGAGCGGATCGTCCAGGAACTCAGCCCCGACCGGCACAGCTCGGGCCGGATCCCCTTCGTCAACCACATGCTCGTCCTGCACAACACCCCCTACCCCGAGGTGCGGCTGCCCGGCGTCACCTTCGAGGTGGTTCCGCTGCACACCGGCACCGCCAAGTTCGACCTGGAGCTGGAGCTCACGGTGACCGCCGAGGGCACTCTGTCCGGCGCTCTGGAGTTTTCGTCGGAGTTGTACGACCGGGCGACGGCGGTGCGTCTGGTCGAGGGTGTGGTGGCGTTGCTGGAGTCGGCTGTGGTGGCTCCGGATGTGCCGGTGGAGAGTCTGGATGTGGTGGGTTCGGGTCAGCGTGAGGTGCTGGCCGGTTTCAGTGGTGTGGGTGTGGAGCCGTATGCGCCCGCGTTGCTGCATGAGTTGATCGAGGGCCGGGTGGATGTGTCGCCCGGTGAGGTTGCGGTGTCGGGTGATGGTGTCGGTGGGGCGGGTGCCTGGTCGTACACGTATGCGGAGCTGGATGAGCGGGCGAATCGTCTGGCGTGGTGGCTGCGTGGGCGTGGGGTGGGTGCCGAGTCTTTGGTGGGTGTGTGCCTGGAGCGTGGGCCGGATCTGGTGCCGGCGCTGTTGGGTGTGCTGAAGGCGGGGGCGGCGTATCTGCCGCTGGATCCGTCGTATCCGGCGGAGCGGGTGCGTTATCTGGTGGAGGACGGTCGTCCGGTCGTGGTGCTGACCTCGGCGGGTGCGGATGCCGTGCTGGCCGGGGCGGAGGATGTGGAGGTGGTGCGGGTCGAGGACCTCGTCGAGGACCTCGCCGGGCTTCCCGCGACCCGTCCCGCGGTCCCCCTCCACCCGCAGAACCCGGCCTACGTGCTCTACACCTCGGGCTCCACCGGCCGCCCCAAGGGCGCCGCCAACTCCCACCACGCCATCACCAACCGGCTGCTGTGGATGCAGGACCGCTACCGCCTCGACCACACCGACCGGGTCCTGCACAAGACCCCCATCGGGTTCGACGTGTCCGTCTGGGAGCTCACCTGGGCCCTGCTGACCGGCGCCCGCATCGTCATGGCCGACCCGGGCGGCCAGCGGGACCCCGGCTACCTGGCCCGGGCCGCCGCCGCGGCCTCCGTCACCACCACCCACTTCGTCCCGTCCATGCTCAAGGTGTTCCTGGACACCGCTGAGGCGGCCAAGGACGCGGCGGCCCCGGCGGGCGTGCGACTGCCCGAGCTGCGCCGCGTCGTGTGCAGCGGCGAGGAGCTCACCGCCGAGGTCTGCGCCACCTTCCACCGGCTGTTCCCGCACGCCGAACTGCACAACCTGTACGGGCCCACCGAGGCCTCCATCGACGTCACCGCCCACCACGTGACCAGCCCCGTACCGGCCCGCCGGGTGCCGATCGGCGCCCCGATCACCGGCGCGCGGATCCACGTCCTGGACGCGGCCATGCGGGTCCAGCCGGTGGGTGTGCCGGGTGAGCTGTGCATCGGCGGTGTCCCGCTGGCGCGCGGTTATCACCGGCGTCCGGGGCTGACGGCCGACCGGTTCGTGCCCGACCCGTTCTCCGCGGGCGGCCGGCTCTACCGCACCGGCGACCTGGTCCGCTGGCGGGCCGACGGCACCGTCGAGTACCTCGGCCGCCTCGACCACCAGATCAAGATCCGCGGCCAGCGCATCGAGCCCGCCGAGATCGAGACCGCCCTCGTCGAACACCCGACCGTGGACCAGGCCCTGGTCACCGCCGTACCCGACGCCGACGGCACCCCCCAGCTCGTCGCCTACCTCACCAAGGCGGCAGGCGCCGCCCGCAGCGTCGGCGGGGACGAGGCCCAGGTGGACCGGTGGAGCGAGGTCTTCGACCAGATCTACCAGGCCGGGGAACAGCAGACCGCCGATCCCACCTTCGACATCTCCGGCTGGATCAGCTCCTACACCGGCGAGCCGCTCGGCGCCGACGAGATGCGCTCCTGGGTCGACTCCATCGTCGGCCGGGTCCTGGCCCTGCCCCACCGGCGGGTCCTGGAGATCGGCTGCGGCACGGGTCTGCTGATGTTCCCGATCGCCGCGCACGCCGAGTACTACTGCGGCATCGACGTCTCCGAGGTGGCCATCCGCGACCTGGAGGCCAAGCTGCCGCTGCTGCCCGAGGGGGCGGGCCGGGTCGAGCTGCTCCAGCGCTCCGCCGAGGACTTCGACGGGGTCGCCGACGACAGCTTCGACATCGTGCTGATCAACTCCGTGGCCCAGTACTTCCCGAACGCCGACTACCTGGCCGAGGTCCTCACCAAGGCCCTGCGCGTGGTCCGCCCCGGCGGCGCCGTGATCGTCGGCGACGTACGCAACCAGGCCCTGCTGGAAACCTTCCACGCCTCCCTCGAACGCGCCGATGCCGAAGGTCCCTCCGAGGGCCCGGAGTTCGACCGGGCCGTGGCGGACCGCGTCGCCCGCGACGCCGAACTCGTCATCGACCCCGGCTTCTTCACCGCACTGGCCGGCGACCGGCCCGAGATCGCGGGCGTCTCCCTGCTCTCGAAGCGCGGCGGCCACCGCAACGAGCTGGTCAAGTACCGCTACGACGCCGTCCTGCACCTCGCCGGGGCCGAGCCGGCCACCGACGAGGGCAAGCCGCTGGAGGAGTGGCCGGTCGCACCGGTCGCCGAACTGGTCGAACGACTGCGCGCCGAGCAGCCCGACAGCGCTCTGATCTCCGCGGTCACCGACGCCCGGCTCGCGGCCGACCTGCCCGCCGACGGCGGCCCGGACGCCACCCTCGACCCGCACGAACTGGCCGAGCGGGTGGGCGAACTGGGCTACCAGGTGGTCCCCGCCCTGCACCCCGAGCGGCCCGGCCGTCTCGACGTACTGATCACCCGGTCGGCCGCCCGCGCCCTGCGCCCCGTGCGCGAACTCGCGATGAGCGCGCCCGACCGGGGCTGGGGCGTCTACTCCAACGACCCGCTCGAGGCGGTCTGGCGCAGTGCCCTGGTCCCCGAGCTCCGTGCCCACCTGCACGCCATGCTCCCCGAGTCCATGATCCCGCGGCACTTCCTCGTCCTGGACGCCTGGCCGCTGAGCGCCAACGGCAAGCTGGACCGCAAGGCCCTGCCCGCCCCCAGCACCGGACGCGAGGCCGCCACCACGGTCTACGTCGCCCCGCGCACCCCGACCGAGCGGGCCATCGCCACGGTCTGGTCGGACGTGCTCGGCGTGGCCCGGGTCGGCGCCCTCGACAACTTCTTCGACCTGGGCGGCCACTCGCTGCTCGCCACCCGCGTCGCCGCCCGCATCGGCGACGCCTGCTCCACCGAGGTCCGCCTCGGCGCCTTCTTCCAGCACCCCACCGTGGCCGGGCTGGCCGTCCACATCGAGGAGGAGGCGGCCAAGCAGGTCAGCCGCACCCCGCTCCGCCGGGCCGACCGGAGCCGCCACCGCGCCCCCCGGCCCGCCGCGACCGCATCCGCGACCGCATCCGCGACCGCATCCGCGTCCGCCACCCCCGCGACCGCGTCCGTTCCCGCAGGGACCCGGGCCTGAGAACCAGGCCGAGCCCGTCAGGAGATTGACCATGACACTGACTCAGGAGAGTCCGCCCGCCGAGCCGGCGGCCCCGCCCTGCCCCAGCTGCACCTGCGGTGCGACCGTATGGCTGACCGGCCTGCCCAGCTCCGGCAAGAGCACCATCGCCGGGCTCCTCGCCGAGCGGCTGCGCGCCGCCGGCCGCCGGGTGGAGATACTCGACGGGGACGAGATCCGCCGGTTCCTCTCGGCCGGCCTCGGCTACTCGCGAGAGGACCGCAACACCAACGTCCAGCGCATCGGCCTGGTCGCCGACGTGCTCTCGGCCAACGGGGTCGTCACGCTGGTCCCGGTGATCGCCCCGTACGAGGACAGCCGCGAGGCCGTCCGCAAGCGGCACGCCGACCGCGGCACCGCCTACCTGGAGATCCACGTGGCCACCCCGGTCGAGGTGTGCTCGGAGCGCGACGTGAAGGGCCTGTACGCCAAGCAGGCCGCCGGCGAGATCTCCGGACTGACCGGGGTCGACGACCCGTACGAGCAGCCGGCCCGGCCGGACCTGCGGCTGGAAACCCACCAACAGAGCAGCCAGGAATCCGCGGACGCGGTATGGGCGCTGCTGTCCGAAAGGGGACTGCTGTGACCACCGCCGTCCGGCTCGCGCCGCTGACGCACCTGGACGTCCTCGAGTCCGAGGCCGTGCACATCTTCCGTGAGGTGGCGGGGGAGTTCGAGAAGCCGGTGATCCTCTTCTCCGGCGGCAAGGACTCCATCGTCATGCTGCACCTCGCCCGCAAGGCGTTCGCCCCGGCGCCGGTGCCCTTCGTCCTCCTCCACGTGGACACCGGCCACAACTTCCCCGAGGTGCTGGACTACCGCGACCGCGCGGTGGCCCGGTGCGGACTGCGGCTGCACGTGGCCTCCGTCCAGGAGTACATCGACAACGGCCGGCTGCACGAGCGCCCGGACGGCACCCGCAACCCGCTCCAGACCGTCCCGCTGACGGAGGCGATCCAGAGCCTGAGGTTCGACGCGGTCTTCGGCGGCGGGCGGCGCGACGAGGAGAAGGCCCGCGCCAAGGAGCGCGTCTTCTCCCTGCGCGACGAGTTCTCCCAGTGGGACCCCCGCCGTCAGCGCCCCGAGCTGTGGCAGCTCTACAACGGCCGCCACGCCCCCGGCGAGCACGTGCGGGTCTTCCCGCTCTCCAACTGGACCGAGTTGGACGTCTGGCAGTACATCGCCCGCGAGGAGATCGAGCTGCCGGAGATCTACTTCGCCCACGAGCGCGAGGTGTTCCTGCGCAACGGGATGTGGCTGACGGCCGGCGAGTGGGGCGGTCCGAAGGAGGGCGAGACGCCCGAGAAGCGGCTCATCCGCTACCGCACCGTCGGCGACATGTCCTGCACCGGCGCGGTGGACTCCGACGCCACCACGCTCGACGCCGTGATCGCCGAGATCGCCGCCTCCCGGCTCACCGAGCGGGGCGCGACCCGCGCCGACGACAAGATGTCCGAGGCCGCGATGGAAGACCGCAAGCGCGAAGGGTACTTCTAATGACAATCCTGGACTCCCCGGCACCGGTACTCGAGGACGCCGCCGTCGCCATCGACACCCTGCGCCTGGCCACCGCCGGTTCCGTCGACGACGGCAAGTCCACCCTGGTGGGCCGGCTGCTGCACGACTCCAAGTCGATCCTGACCGACCAGCTGGAGGCCGTGGAGGCCGTCTCCGCCCAGCGCGGCCAGGACACACCCGACCTGGCGCTGCTCACCGACGGCCTGCGGGCCGAGCGGGAGCAGGGCATCACCATCGACGTGGCCTACCGCTACTTCGCCACCGCCCGGCGCCGGTTCATCCTCGCCGACACCCCCGGGCACGTGCAGTACACCCGCAACATGGTCACCGGAGCCTCCACGGCCGAGCTCGCGATCATCCTGGTCGACGCCCGCAACGGGGTGGTGGAGCAGACCCGCCGGCACGCGGCCGTCGCGGCCCTCCTGCGCGTCCCGCAGGTGGTCCTGGCCGTCAACAAGATGGACCTGGTGGGTTACGACGAGGCCGCCTACGCCGCCATCGCCGACGAGTTCGCCACGTACGCGGCCTCCCTCGGCATCCCGGCGGTCACCCCCGTCCCGATCTCCGCCCTGAACGGCGACAACGTGGTGGACCCGTCCGCCAACATGGACTGGTACGTGGGCCCGACGGTGCTGGAACACCTGGAGACCGTCCCGGTCGGCCGGGACGCCGCCGAGGCGCCCGCCCGCTTCCCGGTGCAGTACGTGATCCGTCCGCAGACCGCCGAGCACCCCGACTACCGCGGCTACGCGGGCCAGTTGGCGGCGGGCACGCTCAGCGTGGGCGAGCAGGTCACCATCCTGCCGTCCGGGCTGACCAGCACCATCCGCGGCATCGACGTCCTGGGGGAGCGCGCCGACGCCGCACGCGCCCCGCAGTCGGTGACGCTGCTGCTGGAGGACGACGTCGACATCTCCCGGGGCGACCTGATCGCCCCCTCCGCGAGCGCCCCGGACACCACCCGGGACGTGGAGGCCACCGTCTGCCACGTGGCGGACCGGCCCCTGACCATCGGCGCCCGCGTCCTGCTCAAGCACACCACCCGCACGGTGCAGGCCGTCGTACGGGACATCGAGTCCCGGCTGGACCTGCAGGACCTGACCCGGCAGCCGAACCCGGGCCGGCTCGTGGCCAACGACATCGGCCGGGTCCTGCTGCGCACGGCCGAGCCCCTGGCCCTGGACCCGTACAGCGCCTCGCGCCTGACGGGCTCGTTCCTGCTGATCGAGCCCTCGGACGGCACCACCCTCGCCGCCGGCATGGCGGGCCCGGGCCTCGGCACCGAGGGCTGACCCGCACCCGCACGAACGGCCCGCCGCGCCCCCGGCGGGCCGTCGTCGCGCCCGGGCGCGTCCGTTGCCCCCGTACGCCCGCGTCCCCGTACGCACGAAAGCCCTCCCCGGGGGGAGGGCTTGAGGTGGGACGTGAAGAGTGCCCCCGGCAGGACTCGAACCTGCGGCCAAGTGCTTAGAAGGCACCTGCTCTATCCACTGAGCTACGGGGGCCGGAAGGTGGCCTTGGTGGGCCTGGAGCCCCCGGTGGGGGTGGGGCTGAGGTCCGTGCCGGGTCAAGGATAGGGCTCCGGTTGCCTTGTCCCGGTTGCTTCACTCGCGGGCCACGATGTGGAGGTTCGGTGAAGCGGTCCCGATAATCGCAGGCAGGTGCGATTCTCGCATCGCTTTTGCGCCGCGTCGCCCCTGGTGTTGTGCACTCGTTATGCCTGCGCCCCACTCGTCCGTCGTGCCCAGAATGTCCCACTGGAGTCGCGGTCGGCGCGCAGAGGACGTATAAGCTTCAAAAATGGTCCCAAATTGGGCATTCTTCGCATGTGGTGACCTTGGATGTTCGGCCTCAGCTGCTCGATGCCCTGTCCGCCCTGCGCGACCGGGTCGCGTCCGTGCGTCTGCCGCTGCCCCTGCCCGGCGCTCCGCGCGCCCGCCAGACCAGAGCCGAGCTGCTCGCGCAGCTCGACGACTACCTCGTACCCCGGCTGAAGGCGCCGGAGGCGCCGATGCTCGCCGTCGTCGGCGGGTCCACCGGGGCCGGCAAGTCCACCCTCGTCAACTCCCTCGTCGGCCGGCAGGTCAGCGAAGCCGGGGTGCTGCGACCGACCACGCGCACACCGGTGCTCGTCTGCCATCCGGATGACCACCACTGGTTCGCCGGAATGCGCGTACTCCCCGACCTGATGCGGGTCTGGGTGCCGCACGAGGAGGAGGAGACGCCCCCCGCCGCCAAGTCCCGGGCCCGCGACCGGGGGTCCGCGGGCACCCACGCGACCCGCGAGATGCGGATCGAAACCGTCTCCAGCCTGCCCCGCGGGCTGGCCATCCTCGACGCCCCCGACATCGACTCCCTCGTCGTCGAGAACCGCACCCTCGCCGCCGAACTCATCTGCGCCGCCGACGTCTGGGTGATGGTCACCACCGCATCGCGGTACGCCGACGCCGTCCCCTGGCACCTGCTGCGCACCGCCAAGCAGTACAGGGCCACCCTCATCACCGTCCTCGACCGGGTCCCGCACCAGGTGCTCGCCGAGGTCTCACGGCAGTACGGGGCCCTGCTCACCAAGGCCGGGCTGGGCGACGTACCGCGCTTCACCGTGCCCGAACTGCCCGAGTCCGCGGGCGGGGGCGGGCTGCTTCCGGCCAGTGCCGTCGCCCCGCTCTTCGCCTGGCTCGCCCACCACGCGCAGGACCCGGCCGCCCGGCAGTACGCCGTCGGGCGCACCGCGCTCGGCGCGCTGGACTCCCTCGGGCGCCGGATGCCGGAGCTCGCCTCCGCCGTCGCCGCCCAGCACGCCGCCGCCGTACGGCTGACCTCGGCCGTCGAGGACGCGTACAAACGGGAGGGCAAGCGGGTCCGGGGCCGCCTCGACCACGGCGCCGTACTGGCCGGGGACGCACTGACCCGGTGGCGCGGCTACCCCCTCGACACGACCGCCGAAGAACTGCTGGACTCGCTCGCCGAATCCCTCGCCGCGCTCCTCCAGTGCGCCGTCGCCGCCGCCGACGAGCGGATCGCCGAAGCCTGGCGCCGCGAGCCGGCCGCCGGCGCCGTCCCGCTGCCCGCACCCGACCGGGAGGCCGGCGAACGCATCGGCATGGCCGTACGCCGGTGGCGGCGGGTCCTGGAGGAGCTCGCCGAGGAGGAGGTGGCCAAGCTCGACAAGCAGCCGGCACCCGACGCCGGCGGCGTCGCCGCCCTGCTCGCCGCCGCCCTCCTCGGCGGCAAGCGGGCCCGGCCCGCGGGGGAGAAGCTCGCCGAACGGATCGGCGCACAGGCCGCCCTGCGACTGCGCGACCGGGGCGGGGAACTGGTCGGCGACCACCTCGACCAGGTGCTGCGCGCCGAACGCAACCGCCGGCTCGCCCCGCTGGAGGCGCTCGAAGTGACCCCCGAACCACAGGCCGAGCTGATCGCCGCGCTGTCCGTACTGCAGAAGGAGAGGTGACGCGGTGACCGCCCTGACCGACCGCACCGACGACCGCTGGGACGACGGCTTCATCGCGCGCTCGCGCCCCCGGGCCGTCACCGGGAACGAGGAGGCGGACGGCGACGAGGGCGACGAGGCGCTCGTACGGGCCGTCTCCGGCGAGGGCAGCGACGGCGGCAAGTCGGCCACGCCGCCGCTCAGCCCGGAGGGGCAGGCCCTGCGGCTGCGCCTCGACGCGCTGCGCCAGCTAGTCGGGCTGTCCCGGACCAGGCTCGACGGCAAGACCCTCGCCGAGGCCGGGCGGGTGCTGGACGAGGCGGCCGCGCGCCGCGGGCTCTCGCCCCAGCACACGGTCGTCGCGATCGCCGGAGCCACCGGAAGCGGCAAGTCCACTCTCTTCAATTCACTCGCGGGGGTGCAGATCTCGGAGATGGGCCTGCGCCGCCCGACCACCGCCGCACCCATCGCGTGCAGCTGGTCGGACGGAGCCGCCGGCCTGCTGGACCGGCTGGAGATCCCCGGACGCCTGCGGCGCCGGCCCCGCGAGACCTCGGAGGCGGAGGCCTTGCGCGGGATGGTCCTCGTCGACCTGCCCGACCTGGACTCGGCGGTCGGCGCGCACCGGGACCACGTGGACCGCGTCCTGGCGCTGGTCGACGCTGTGGTGTGGGTGGTGGACCCGGAGAAGTACGCGGACGCCGTGCTGCACGAGCGTTACCTGCGGCCGCTCGCCGGGCACGCGGAGGTGACCTTCGTCGTCCTGAACCAGGTGGACCGGCTGCCCGGGGAGGCCGCCGACCTCGTACTGGACGACCTGCGCCGGCTCCTCGACGACGACGGCATCGCCCTCGGCGAGCACGGCGAGCCCGGCGCGACCGTCCTCGGGCTGTCCGCACTGACCGGGGAGGGCGTCGGGGAACTGCGCGAGCTCCTCGGACAGTTCACCCAGGAGAAGGGCGCCGCCACCCGGCGGATCTCCGCCGACGTCGACCGCGCGGCCGCGCGCCTGCGGCCGCTGTACGTGGCCGACGGACACGCCGGGCCGGAGATCGGGGAGGCGGCGCGCGCCGAGTTCGAGGACCGGCTCGCCGAGGCGGTCGGGGCGTACGCGGCCGGGCTCGCCGCCGAGCGCGCATGGCGGCGCAACGCCGGAAAGGCGTGCGGGACACCGTGGCTGCGGCTGTGGCGCTGGTACGAGAGCCGCCGCGCGCCGCGCACCCTGGCGGGGCTGGCGGCCCTGGCGGCGATCGGCGGCCGCGGCCCGGCGGTCGCCGAGGCCCCGGTGGAGGAGGAGGTGACCGCACGGCAGCGGGTGGAACAGGCCGTGCGGGCCGTCGCCGACGAGGCGGTCACCGGGCTGCCCGAGCCGTGGGCGCAGGCGGTACGGGAGACCGCGGTGCGCGGCGCCGACCGGCTCCCGGAAGCGCTCGACGACATCGCGGTGACGCTCGGGGCGGCGGTCGCGGTGCCGAGCGTCAAGCCGCCGCGGCCCACGTGGTGGCCGGCGGCGGTGCTGGCGCAGGCCGCCATGACCCTGCTGCAGATCTTCGGCGGGCTGTGGCTGGTCGGGCAGATCGTCGGGGTCCTGGAACCGAGGCTGCTGCCGCCGGTGCTGCTGATGGTGGCGGGCATCATCGGCGGACCGCTCGTGGAATGGTCCTGCTCGATCGCGGCCCGCGGCCCGGCGCGGCGGTACGGGCAGGACGCGGAGCGCAGGCTGCGGCAGGCGGCGGCCGGGTGCGGGCGGGCCCGGGTGCTGGAACCGGTCGCGGCGGAGCTGCTGCGCTACCGGGAGGTGCGGGAGCAGTACGCCACCGTCGCCGCAGGGGGGAGCAAGTTGTCCACAACCCGCCAGTAATCCACAGGCCGGAGCGGGGATCGGCGGCCCGGCCCAGCATGGTTCGTAGTGCGTACGGATGGTCCGTACGCGCGGTCGTACGGGGGTTCGTACGGCCGGAACCACGGGGGAGGGCGGCCGGGATGTATGACACCCAGGTGACGCTGGTGGGCTGCGTGGCGACGCAGATCGACTACAAGGAAACGGTGAACGGTCCGGCGGCGCGGTTCCGCTTCGCGGTGACGCCGCGGTACTTCGACCGGCGCAAGGACACCTGGACCGACGGGACCACCAGCTTCTACACGGTGTGGGCGCGGCGGACCCTCGCCGTGAACCTGGCCGGTTCCGTATCGGTCGGCGAGCCGCTGGTGGTACACGGGCGGCTGCGCGTCCGGGAGGACCCGCCCGACGGCGAGGGCAACCGGTGGTTCTCCGCGGAGATCGACGCGACGGCCATCGGGCACGACCTGAACCGCGGCACCGCGGCCTTCCGCCGGGTGGTCCGTACGGACACGCCACTGATGACCACTCAGAAGGCGGCGGTGGTCTGAGTGTTCGAGGCGGATAGGATTCCCCGGTACTCACGGGCACCTGGGTCTTTGGCCCGAAGGGGAAGACTGTGTCGATTGCCGTTCCCGCATCCTCCGCTCCTGATCCCACTCGCGCGCCTGCGCCACCTGCTGCGTCCGCTCCTGCGTCTGCGTCTCCATCTGCGTCTGCGGCCGCATCTGCTCCTGGTCCTGCTCCTGCTCCTGCTCCGGCTCGCCTCGAGCCACCCGCCGCGGTACGGGGCTCCGCGCGCCGGCCGCTGGCGGTGGCCCTGCTGGCCGCGGCCCTCACCGCCGCGCCCGCGGCCCGCGCGGCCGCCGACTCCGGCCCGGCGGCGCCCAGGTCACCGGAGGGCGCGCGCGCCGTGCTGGACGGGCTGAAGACGTACGGGCAGGCGGTCCTGCGCGGCGCGGACGGATCGGTCCGGCAGATCCCGGCCGGGCTCTACGAGATGCGCGTCGACGGCGGCGGGATGCTCCAGACGTACGGGGTCAGCGTCACGGGCAACGCCCAGCCCCAGGCCCGGTACACCGAGAGCGGCTGGAGCGGAAGCCCGCTCGCCGGGCACCGGGAGGCGGGCCGGATCCGCTGGGTCCTGGAGCACTCCTACCCGCAGCTGAACGATCTGGCCGGACTCGCCAGGGCGGCCGGGGCCGGCGCCCTCACCGCGCAGAGCGCGGCGGCCGGGACCCAGGTGGCGATCTGGCGGCTGGCGGACGGCGTGCAGGTCGAGGCCGCGGACCCGGCGGCCGAGAAGCTGGCCGACTACCTGCAGCGGGCGGCGGGGCAGCTGCCGGAGCCGCCGGCCTCGCTCCGGCTGGACCCGGGCGAGGTGTCGGGGGCGGTCGGCACCCGGCTCGGCCCGGTGACCGTGCGGACCGGGGCGCGCAGCGTGTCGGTCATCCCGGACGCGGCGGCCGTCGCGATGGGGGTGCGGGTGGTGGACGCCGAGGGGCAGCCCCTGACCACCGCCGTCAACGGGAGCCGGCTGTACTTCGAGGTGCCCGCGGGCACCCCGGACGGCACGGCCTCGGTCACCGTCCAGGGCGCGACCAAGGTGCCGGTCGGGCGGGTCTTCACGGGCGAGCTGCCGGCCCACGCGCAGATCGTGGCCGGCTCCAGCGAGTCCGCGGCCGCCGCCACGGCCACCGCGCTCTGGCCGCAGCCCCCGGTGACCGCGGTGGGGACTGACCCGGGCGACACCTCGGGCACGGGTTCCGGACCGGCGGCCGAGGCGATGGGCGCGCAGTCCGCGGCCGTCCCGACGACCTCCCCGGACGAGGAGCGGCTGGCGACCAGCGGCAGCTCGGCGGCCACTCCGGTCATCGCCTCCCTGGCGGTGGGCCTGGTGGTGCTCGGCGGCCTGGTGGTGCTGCTGCTCCGCAAGCGCCCGCTGGACGAGGAGGACGGGGCGTAGGGCTGCGCGCGGCCTTCGCGGCACGGACGGGTGGGCCGGGTGGGCCGGGTGGCCGCGGGGACCGGTTCGGATCCGCGGCCCGGGGTAGGGGCAGAAGATGGCTGATCAAGAACTGACGTGGTCGGGTGTCTTCGCGCGATGGGACCGTCGGCTTTTCGACGCGGTGGCCCGGCGGCACTGGCCCGGGGCCGACCGGGTGCTGCCGCGGCTCGGGCGGGCCGCGAACCACGGGGTGCTGTGGGGCGGGGCCGCCGCCGCGATCGCCGTCTTCGGCTCGGCCGGTGCCCGTAAGGCCGCGGTGCGCGGGGTCGCCTCGCTGGCCCTGGCCTCGGCGACCATCAACACCGTCGGCAAGTGGTCCGTACGCCGGCCGCGGCCGTTGCTGGAGGGCGTGCCCCTGACCCGGCAGCTGGCCACGCAGCCGCAGACCACCTCCTTCCCGTCGGGGCACTCGGCATCGGCCTTCGCCTTCGCCACCGGCGTGGCGCTGGCGTCCCCGGGCTGGGGGGCCGTGGTGGCACCGGTCGCCGCGTCCGTGGCGTTCTCCCGGGTCTACACCGGCGTGCACTACCCCTCCGACGTGTTCGTGGGCGCGTCACTGGGGGTGGCCGCGGGATTCGTCGTACGCCGCCTCGCCCGGGACGCGCGGGAGGCCCAGATCGTGCCGGGCGACGAGCGGCCGGCCGTCGGCGCCCCCGCGCTGTCCGACGGGGCCGGGCTCGTCGTGGTGGTCAACACCGGGTCGGGGACGGCCGCCGCCGCGGGGCTCGACGTCCTGCGCGACCGCCTCCCCGAGGCCGAGGTGATCGAGTGCGACGGCTCGGAGCTGGCCGCCGCGCTGTCCAAGGCGGCCTCGCGGGCCACCGTGCTCGGGGTCTGCGGCGGCGACGGCACGGTCAACGCGGCGGCCACCGCCGCACTGCGCGCCGGGGTACCGCTGGCGCTCTTCCCCGGTGGCACCCTCAACCACTTCGCGATGGACCTCGGCCTCGCCGGGACCGAGGCCACCTGTCACGCCGTGGCCGAGGGCGAGGCCGTCCACATCGGCGTGGGCCGCTTCTCCCCGGGGCCCGAGGGGGAGCCCGGCTACTTCCTCAACAATTTCAGCATCGGCGCGTATCCGGAGCTGCTGGGCCACCGGCTGCGCTGGGCCCCGACGATCGGCGGGGGCCCCGCCGCGCTGCTGGCGGCCTGGCGGGTGCTGCGCGCCCAGCGGCCCGTACGGCTGCGGCTGGCCGGGCGGCCCCGGAGCGTATGGCTGCTCTTCGCGGGCAACGGCACCTACCACGGCACCGGCCCCACCCCCCGCCGCCGCGACAACCTGGGCGAGGGCCTGCTGGACCTCCGCCTCGTCCACGGTGGCGGCCGTCCCGGCCCCCGGCTCCTGGCGGCCGCCTTCACCGGCCCGCTGAGCCGTTCCCCCGTCCACGTGGCCACCCGTCTGCGCAGCCTGCGCATCGCGGACATTCCCGCGGGCACCCCGCTCGCCTACGACGGCGAACACTCCGCGGCCCCCTCCGCCCTGGTCCTCGACAGCCTCCCCGACGCCCTGACCGTCTACCGCCCCCGCTGACGGGCCCCGCTGACCAGCCCCCGCTGGCCGGGCCCGCGGCGAGGCGGTTCCCTCATGCTCACCGACGACCACCGGTCGTGACCGGAGAGTGAGCCCGCGCCTCGCCCTGCCCTCCGCTCGTCCCGCCCCCTGCCGCCCGCCGACCGCCCGCTCGCGCCCCTCCGGCCGAGCCGCAGGTCACCGCGCCCCGGCCTACCCATTCGCCCGCGGGTATGGACGTACGGCAAGATGGGGTGTATCTGCCCACCATCGATCTGCCGGACGGTTTCTCTTGGCTGAGTTCATCTACACCATGCGCAAGACGCGCAAGGCGCACGGCGACAAGGTGATTCTTGATGACGTCTCCTTGAACTTCCTGCCCGGCGCGAAGATCGGTGTGGTCGGCCCCAACGGCGCCGGTAAGTCCACCGTTCTGAAGATCATGGCGGGCCTGGAGCAGCCGTCCAACGGTGACGCCTTCCTGTCGCCCGGCTACACCGTCGGCATCCTCATGCAGGAGCCCAAGCTCGACGAGTCCAAGTCCGTTCTGGAGAACGTCCAGGACGGCGCCGCCGACACCATGAAGAAGCTCAAGCGCTTCAACGAGGTCGCCGAGCTGATGGGCGTCGAGTACACCGACGCCCTCATGGACGAGATGGGCAAGCTCCAGGAGGACCTGGACCACGCCAACGCGTGGGACCTGGACGCCCAGCTGGAGCAGGCCATGGACGCCCTGGGCTGCCCGCCCGGCGACTGGCCGGTCACCACCCTCTCCGGTGGCGAGAAGCGCCGCGTGGCGCTCTGCAAGCTGCTGATCGAGGCCCCGGACCTGCTCCTCCTCGACGAGCCCACCAACCACCTCGACGCCGAGTCGGTGAACTGGCTGGAGCAGCACCTCTCGCAGTACAAGGGCGCCGTCGTGGCCGTCACCCACGACCGCTACTTCCTGAACAACGTCGCCGAGTGGATCCTCGAGCTCGACCGCGGCCGCGCGCACCCCTACGAGGGCAACTACTCCACCTACCTGGAGAAGAAGGCCACCCGCCTCAAGGTCGAGGGCCGCAAGGACGAGAAGCGCCAGAAGCGCCTCAAGGAAGAGCTGGAGTGGGTCCGCTCCAACGCCAAGGGCCGCCAGACCAAGTCCAAGGCCCGCCTCGCCCGCTACGAGGAGATGGCCGCCGAGGCGGACAAGATGCGGAAGCTGGACTTCGAGGAGATCCAGATCCCGCCGGGCCCGCGTCTGGGCTCGATCGTGGTCGAGGTCAACAACCTCTCCAAGGCGTTCGGTGACAAGGTCCTCATCGACGACCTGTCGTTCACGCTGCCCCGCAACGGCATCGTGGGCATCATCGGCCCGAACGGCGCCGGCAAGACCACGCTCTTCAAGATGATCCAGGGCCTGGAGGCGCCGGACTCCGGCTCCGTCAAGGTCGGCGAGACCGTCAAGATCAGCTACGTCGACCAGTCCCGCGCCAACATCGACCCCAAGAAGACCCTCTGGGCGGTCGTGTCGGACGAGCTGGACTACATCAACGTGGGCCAGGTCGAGATGCCGTCCCGCGCGTACGTCAGCGCCTTCGGCTTCAAGGGTCCGGACCAGCAGAAGCCGGCCGGCGTCCTGTCCGGTGGTGAGCGCAACCGCCTCAACCTGGCGCTGACCCTCAAGGAGGGCGGCAACCTGCTGCTCCTCGACGAGCCCACCAACGACCTCGACGTCGAGACCCTCTCCTCGCTCGAGAACGCGCTGCTGGAGTTCCCCGGTGCGGCCGTGGTCATCTCCCACGACCGCTGGTTCCTCGACCGAGTCGCCACGCACATCCTGGCGTACGAGGGCGAGTCCAAGTGGTACTGGTTCGAGGGCAACTTCGAGTCGTACGAGAAGAACAAGATCGAGCGTCTTGGCCCGGACGCGGCTCGTCCGCACCGTGCCACCTACAAGAAGCTCACCCGAGGCTGAGGTCGCCGTCATGGCCAGACACCACTACCGGTGCCCCCTGCGCTGGGCGGACATGGATGCCTTCGGGCACGTCAACAACGTCGTCTTCCTCCGCTATCTGGAGGAGGCGCGGATCGACTTCATGTTCCGCCTCGCGCCGGGGGAGGGCAGTGAGTCCTTCACCGGCGGGTCCGTCGTGGCCCGCCACGAGATCGACTACAAGCTGCCCCTCGTGCACCGTCACGAGCCGGTCCTCATCGAATCCTGGGTGACCCGGATAGGCGCCGCGTCCCTGACCATCCGCTACGAGGTCAAGGACGAGGCGACCGAGGACGCGCCCGAGACGGTCTACGTGCGCGCCGAGACCGTGGTCGTGCCCTACAACCTCGCCGCGGGGCGGCCCCGCCGCATCACGGCCGAGGAGAGGCACTTCCTCGAGGAGTACCTCGACAAGCCCGCGACCGCGTCCTCGAACGGATCCCTCGCGGCATGAACGACCAGCTGCGCTTCGCCGATTCCGGGGAGGCGGCGGACCTCGCCGCCTTCCTGGGCCGGCTGGTGCACTACGACCGCGCCGCCGCCGTACGCCTCCAGGCGGGCGGCGGCGCGCTCGCCGTCTTCGGGCGGCCGCCCTCCTTCGACATCCTCGCCATCCGTACGGTGCGGCTCGCCGCACCCGTCGCGACGCCGCTCGACCTGACGGTGTCCGCCGGCGAGCTGCTGGAGTCCGTGGACGAGGCCTCGGCCGGGGCCACCGTGCCCGGTCCGGTCACCGGACCGCCCTGGGCCGGAGTGCTGCCGCCCCGCGGCGGCTGGCGTCAGGTTCCCGGGCTGCCCGGCCCCGAGGAGATGGGGCAGGCCGTGGCCGCCGCCGTCGCCGAGTTCCGGGCCCGTGACGAGGCCCTGCCCGTCCAGCACCGGACCCGGTCCGAGCGCGACCGCATCGGCCGCGAGATCTGGTCCCGCACCCTGGGCGACACCGAACTGCCGCTGCGCGCCGTGCACGCCGCGCAGTCCCTGGGCTTCCTGCGGCCGGTACGGGCGGCCGTGCCCGACCGGGCCTCCCTGCCCGGCGCCCCCGCCGCCGCCCCCGTGGCGCTGCTCGCCGCCGGCACCTGGCTGCGGCTGCGCACCCCGTACGGTTCCGTCGCCATGCGACGCCCCGGTGTCACCGGCGGTCTGGGCGCCCTCCAGGTCCGACCGGTCTGACCTGCGTGACGTCCGCTAGCCCGCCGTATTGATCATCGAGGCGGCGGCGTAGGTCAGGTACTTCCACAGCTGCGCCTCGTGCTCCGGCGCCAGGCCCAGCTCGTCCAGCGCGACCCGCATGTGGCTCAGCCACGCGTCGTGCGCGGCCGCGTCCACCTGGAACGGCGCGTGCCGCATGCGCAGCCGGGGGTGGCCCCGGTGCTGGCTGTAGGTCGTCGGACCGCCCCAGTACTGCATCAGGAACAGCGCGAAGCGCTCCTCGGCGGGACCCAGGTCCTCCTCCGGGTACATCGGGCGCAGCAGCGGGTCCTCCGCGACCCCCTGGTAGAAGCGCCGGACGAGACGGCGGAAGGTGTCCTCGCCGCCCACCTGCTCGTAGAAGGACTGCTCCTGAACCGTGCCCCGCGGAATCTCATTCACCCGACCATCGTCTCAGACGCCCGGATGCAGGACCGAGGTCCTAGGACCGCCCCGAAACCGCTCGGAACCGCTCCGGAAAGGCCCCGGAACGGCCCCGGAAAGGCCTTGGGGCCGCCCCGGAAGCCCTCGCGCTCGCACGCCGCGCCCGCGCGCAGGACAGTGGAGGCATGGCCGCACACACCGCACACGCCGAGACCCGGGACCTGCGGGAGACCGCGCACGCCGCCCAGGTGCGGGAGCTGACCGCCGCCGGGGTGCTGGAGGACCCGCGCTGGCGGGCCGCCTTCGCCGCCGTGCCCCGGCACGTGTTCGTCCCGTACTTCTGGACCGGCCGCGGCGCCGGTCACGAGCGGCTCTGGGCCGAGGACGCCGACCCCGAACGCCGGGCGCGCTGGCTGCGCGGGGTCTACGTCGACACCCCGCTGGCGACCCGGCTGCGCGACGGCCGGCTGGTCTCCTCCAGCAGCCAGCCCTCCCTCATGGCGAAGATGCTGGCCGCCCTGGACGTGCGCGACGGCGACGACGTCCTGGAGATCGGCGCGGGCACCGGCTACAACGCGGCCCTGCTCTGCCACCGGCTCGGCGAGGAGCACGTCACCACCGTCGACCTGGACGAGGAGATCACCGAGTCCGCGCGGGCGCACCTGGCCGAGCTCGGCCTCCACCCGGTGGTGGTCACCGGGGACGGGGCCCGCGGCTGCCCCGCCCGGGCCCCGTTCGACCGGATCATGGTGACCTGCACGCTGCCGCTGGTCCCGTACGCCTGGCTCGGCCAGTGCCGGCCGGGGGCCCGGATCCTGGCCCCGCTGTCGACCGGGCTGATCGCGCTGACCGTGCGGGACCCGGGCTTCGCCGAGGGCAACTTCCTGCACACCCCGGCCTACTTCGTCCCGCTGCGCGGTGCCACGGCGGCACCGCCGCCCGATCCGGCCGGTGCGGAGTACGGCCTCCCGTACGAGCTGGTGGAGAACGAGCGCTTCCAGTTCATGCTCGTACTGACCGCGGGCGTCCTGCACCCCCGCGAGGCCCTGGACCTCTGGCGCCGCGAGGGCCGCCCGGCCCGCGAACGCTTCGGCGTCTCGGTCAGCGCGTCCGGCCAGTGGTCCTGGCTGGACGATCCCCAGGGGCCGTACGTATGGCCCCTGGGGCAGGGCTGAACCGAATCAGCCGGTCAGCCGCGGCGGATGGTGATCGTGGTCCAGGCGCCCACGTGGACGCGGTCGCCGTCGGAGAGGGGGACCGGGACGTAGGGCTGGATCGGTTCCTCGCCGCCGTTGATCGTGGTGCCGTTGGTGGAGTTCTGGTCCACCACCGCCCAGCTGAGGTCGGGCTGCTGGACGAGCACCGCGTGCTGGTGGGAGACGCCCGGGTCCTCCGGGGGCACCGACAGGTCGATGTCCGGGGACTCGCCCGTGGAGGCGCGGCGGCGGCCGATGGTGATCTGGCCGCCGGACAGCGGGAGGTGCTGCTCCGGGGAGTACGCGGGCAGGTTGAGCCCGGCGGCCTCGGGACCGCTGCGCTGCATCATCGCCATGAAGTACGAGCGGTCCGGGCCGATCGTCGCGTTCCAGGCACCGCCGCCCTGGGGCGGGAAGGGCTGGTGCTGCTGCGGCGGGGGCTGCTGCTGGTACTGCTGCTGGGGCGGCGGTCCCTGCTGCTGGTACTCCTGCTGGTACTCCCGCTGCTGGGGCGGCGGCGGGGGCTGCTGCTGGTACTGGGGCTGCGGGGCCTGCTGGTACTCCAGCGGCGACTCGTGCGCCGGCGGCGGCAGCAGCCAGTCGTCCTCGCGCTGGAGCGGCTCGGCCGGGCGGTTGACCCGGGACGGCCGTGAGCCCTGGTACTCGAAGTGGTCCTGGGAGTAGCTCCCGGGAGCGGGTACGGGCGGCGGGGGCGTTCCGCGGCCGCCGCCACCGATGCCGCCGACGCCCGTCGCCTGGGGCCCCGGGTCCGGGGTCTGCGGGGGCGGCGTGTACGAAGTCGCCGAACGCGTGAGGTAGTTGTAGCGGCACTCCTCGCAGAACGGAGCCATCGCCTCGCGAGGGGTCCGGCACTGCGGGCAGAGCTCGGCCTGGGCGGTCGGTTCACCGGCGGTCGGGGGGAAGCCGTAGCCGTAGGAGGGCACCGGGGGCGGGCCCTCCGAGGCAGCCATGCGATGGCCGCAGACCTCGCACCAGTCGTCGGACGCGGACTGGTGCCCGTTCGGGCAGGTCGGCATGGCGGCGCTTCCCCCTTCTTCTCCCTGCGTCATCACGTCAGGTCTCAGGTCTTCTTCACTCGGACGGTCTGCGTCGAACGCGTGTCGAGGGTCATCTCGTCGGCGTCGGCAACCTTCGCTTTCAGCCGCACAGTACCCGCCACCGCGTCCACCACATCCACCACCTTCGACAGAAGTCGTGCTGTGTCGGCGTTCCCGGAGGAACTCGCCAGTTGTACCGCACGCCCCAGCTTGGCCGTGGCACCACCCACATCGCCCATTTTGCGGGCTTCCAGGCCCTGCTGGATAGCCTCCGCGAGCTCCGCCTGCCCGGTGTAGTGGGCGACCTGCGCGTTGATGGCGGTGGAAGCGGCCAGATCGTTCGTCCACACCGCGCGCACCAGGCCCTGGGCCAGCACGGTCGCCGGCTGGCCCGCCGCTCCCGGCAGGACCAGCGTGGTGCGGGCGGCGAGCATCTCCTGGCCCACGGTGGCCGTCGGGACGCGGACGCACACGTGGTACTCGCGGGACTCGTCGCCCCACGACCCGGTCGGGTAGTCGCCGGCGCGCGGGCCGGAGTCGGTGCGGCGGCCGGTCAGGTCCTGGAGGGCGGGCGCCACCTGCTTGACGTACTGGATCTCCACGCCGACCGGGGTCCACAGGCGCAGCGCGACGTCCGCGACCTCCTTGCCCATGACGTTCTCCATCATGCGCGTGAAGTCCTCCGCCAGGTGGGCCGGGTCGGCCACGATGTCGGCGGAGCCGAGCAGCGCGTTCGCGATCCCGGTGACCTCCTTGACGTCCCAGTCGGTGCCCACCCCACGGGCGTCGCAGGTGAAGCGGCCCGCGCAGGCGTCCAGGGTGGCGCGGAGCACGGCCGGCTCCTCGTGCTCGTTGCGGCCGTCGGTGAGCAGGATGCCGTGCCGGATGGCGGCGGTGGAGCCGCGCAGCAGGCCGTCGGCGAGGCGCAGCCAGGTACCGATGGCGGTGCCGCCGCCGGCGGTCAGGCCGCGCAGGGCCTCCTTGGCCTGGGCCCGGGTGGTCGCGTCCGCCACCGCGAGGCGGCCCTGGCCCGGGTAGACCTCCTTGGCCACGTGCGTACCGGCGATCACGGCGAAGGCGGTGCCGTCGCGCAGGGTGTCGACGGCTGCCGCCGTGGCCTCGCGGGCGCCTCGCATCTTCTCCGCCGGGTACTCCATGGACCCCGAGCAGTCGACCATGAGCACCACGGCCGCCGTGCCGTCGGCGACCGCCGTGCGGGTGGCGCTGGCACCGCCGGTGGCGGTGACCGTGACGATGGCGTGGACGTCCCGTCCGCCCTCGGGAAGGAACTCGTTCTGGTACACCTCCACGCTGAAGCGCGGGGCACTCGGCTTGGCGAAATTCGCCATCGGTTGGACTCCTAGGGGGCTCGGGCAGGCGGGTCAGACCTGCGGGCGCGCTTCCACTACCTATTCCGGTCCTGCCGCCGGTCCCGGCTCCGCATCCGGTCCCGGTTCCTGCTCGGGGTGCGTGGCGAACGGCACGATCGCCACGGTGACGTTGTCGTGGCCGCCGCCGTCGAGGGCGTGGCCCACCAGTACCTGCGCGCTGTGCAGCGGGCGGGTCGCGGCGTCGGCGGGCAGCACCTGGGCCATCTCCCGCGCGGATTCCGCGTAGTTCCACAGTCCGTCGGTGCAGACCACCACCACTCCGGGGTGGTCGGGCTTGAAGGTCGCGGTGTGCGGTTCCAGGTCGTACGCGTCGGCCCCCAGCCAGCCGGTGATGGCGTGCGCGCGGACGTCCGCGTAGGCCTCGGCCTCGCCCATCAGGCCGGCGGCGACCATCTGGGCGGCCCAGGAGTCGTCCTCGGTCAGGCGGCGGGGCAGGGCGGCGCGGTCGTCGGGGACCCAGTAGGCGCGGCTGTCGCCCACCCAGCCGATGGTCAGCAGGCCGCCGCTGACGACGGCGCCGACCAGTGTGCAGGCGGGGGCGTTCTGCGCGCCCGGGGTCTCCGGGGCCAGGGCGTTCACCGCGGCGGCGGCGGCCAGGATGGCCTCGTGCATGGCCTCCTGGGGGTGGGCGCCGCGGGGGAGCGCCTCGAGCAGCGCCTCGTTGGCGGCGCCGGCCGCGGCGGCCGAGGCCTCGTCGGGCCGGCTGGCGGAGGAGACGCCGTCGCAGACGATGGCCACGGTGGCGGCGGAGCCGTCGGGCAGGGCGGTGGCCGCCACGGCGAAGGAGTCCTCGTTGCGGTGGTGGCGCAGCCCCCGGTCGCTGACGGCGGCCACGCTCCCGAGCTCTTCCTCGAGGTGGTCGCGCTCGCGGGGCTGGGCGTGCCCGCAGTGCTCGCAGTACCCGTCGGTGTCGACGTGGCCGGCCCGGCAGGCGATGCAGGTCCTCCCGCCCTCGGGTGCCGCGGCCGGGGGCTGCGGGACGCCGTACGGGTTCTCGCCCGCGGAGTGCCCGCTCACGTCGGGCGGGGTGCCGCCGCCGGGCATGTCGTACCGGGCCTGCGACGCCTCCGCGTCCCCGGCGTACGGGTGCTCCGCCGGGCCCCACGGGGTGCCCTCCGGCGGCGTGCCGGCGCCGTACGGGTTCGCGTGGCCCGAGGCGACGTACGTGGCGCCGGCCGGGCCCTGCCGCGGCTCCGGCTCCGGTTCGGGCTCCGCTTCCGCCGGGGCGGCGACGGCCCAGGCGGCCGGGTCGTCCACCAGCGTCGGCGCGGCCGAGGCGGCGCTGCCCCAGCCGGGGGCGGGCTCGGCGGCGGCGTGCGAAACGCCGGGGGCCGGGGTCCCGTAACCGCCCGCGGCGGCCGGCGCCGGTGGCGCGGCGGCCGGCGGGGCGGGCGGAGCCTGTGGCGCCGGTGGGATGGGGATCGTCGGGTTGTCCACGGACGCCGCCGGGGGAGGAGCGCTCACGGCGTAGCCGCAGACGCCGCAGAAACGGTCACCCTCCTCCAGGGGTTCCGCGCAGCTGGGGCAGCCCGACAGCCGATGCATCGACATCACTCACACCCACGTCCGGGGACGGAAACGGTTTGCCCGCTCCACCAGTTCGATCCTCTCCTCGCCACGCCGCGCCAGCCGTGCGAGTACGCGGTACGAGCGCTCCAGTCCGAAGCGCAGGCCCCGCTCGTCCAGTTGACTGCCGAGCAGCGAGGTCCGGCCGGGGTCGGAACCCCGGCCACCCGACAGTACCCAGTCCAGGGCCGAGCCCAGAACCTCCGTCGCGAGCCGCTCCTGCCGCTCCGGGTCCAGCCCGAACCTCCGCAGGGCCTCGACCTGGTCGGCGGCAGCCGTCAGGTCGGCCAGCAAGGGCTCCTGCGGAGACCGGTCGCGCAGACGTGCGCGTACGGCCGCCACCCGCGCGGCGGTGTAGTGAATGGATGCCTCCGGCACGGATTCCAGCGTGCGCACGGCCGCGTCCCGGTCCCCGGCGGCCAGCTGGACGCGCGCCAGCCCGAAGGCCGCGCTCACGAATCCCGGGTCGGTTATCCACACGAGGCGGTAGTACTCGGCGGCGTTGTCCAGCTGGCCCAGCACCTCCGCGCACAGCCCGAGGGCCAGCTTCGGCGCGGGCTCGCCCGGGAAGGCGTCGTAGATCGCGTCGAAGGACAGGGCCGCTATCTCGTCGTCACCGGTGGCCAGCGAGGCGACGCCGCGGGCCCACACCACCCGCCAGTCGTCCGGATGGCGTGCCTCCAGCTCCGCCAGGGTGCGGCAGGCCTCGGACAGCTCGCCCAGCTCCAGGCGGGCCCGCAGCTCCCGCAGCCGCAGCTCGGCCGAGTCGGCCGGCGCCGCGCTCAGGGCGCCCAGCAGGTCACCGGGCGCGGAGGCCAGCAGACCCGTCAGGAATCCGGCGTTCGGGTCGCCGGCGTCCACCAGCGGTACGGGCAGGGCCAGCGCGGTGTCGCGGGCGTCGAGGGTGCTCGCTCTCGCGGCCGGCGATGCCGAGAGGAGTACGGGGACGGGCGCGGCCCCCGGGCCCCGGACGGGAGCGGGCGGCGCGGACCGCGGTCCCGGCACCGGCGCACCCGTCACGTGCGTGGCGGTGGTCCCGAGGGAGGGCAGCGGCGCGCCCGCGGCAGGGGCGTGCCCCGGCGGCCCGAACCCCCCACCGTGAGCGGACCCGACCGGAACGGATCCGACCGGACCGGACTCGACCGGAACGGTCCCACCCGGTGCGGAAAGGCCTGCGGAAGGGCCCGCGGAAACGCCTCCGGAAGCCGCCGCGGGCCCGGCGGCCGCGCCGCGGCCCAGCACACCGAACAGCCCGCCGCCCCGCCGGGAGGCGATCGGCCGGTGGCCCAGCCGGGAGACGACCGGGTCGGCCGCGTCGGCGAACAAGCGGGTGTCCGGAACGCGTAGTTCCGGTCCGAAGAGGGTCGACAGCTGCGGCCGCGGCCGCCCCGTCTGGAGCGCGACCACCTCCCGCAGCACGCCCGTCAGCTGGTCCGCCATCTCCTGCGCGGACGCGAACCGCCGCCCCGGGTCGGGGTCGGTCGCCCGTACCAGCAGCCGGTAGAAGGACTCGTACCGCCGGAACACCTCGATGTGCTCGGGATCCGGCAGCGAATCCACGAACACGTTCGTGTAGCCCTGGAAGTCGAAGGTCAGCACGGCCAGCGTGCGCGCCACCGTGTAGAGGTCGGAGGCGACCGAGGGGCCCAGCTCCGCGACCTCCGGGGCCTGGTAGCCCACCGTGCCGTAGATGGCCGACTCGTCGTCGTCCATCCGCCGTACCGCGCCCATGTCGATCAGCTTCAGCTGGTCCTGCTGCTGGATCGCGTTGTCGACCTTGAAGTCGCAGTACAGCAGGTTTCTGCTGTGCAGGTGGCCGAGCGCCTCCAGCGCCTCGATGCCGTATGCGCACGCCTGCTCCACCGGCAGCGGGTCACGCCGCCCGTCCGGCCGGCGCCGCTCGTTCGCGATCTCCTTCAGCGACTTGCCGCCGACGTACTCCATGACGATGTACCCGTCCAGCGAACCGGTCCGCTGGTCCAGGTGCTCCACGAAGTTGTAGATCCGCACGATGTTGGAGTGCTCGATCTCCGCGAGGAAGCGCCGCTCCGAGATGGCGGCCTCCATCGCGTCCTGGTCCCCGGTGTCCAGCAGGCCCTTGAGCACCACCCACCGGTCCGCGACCGCCCGGTCCACCGCCAGGTACACCCAGCCGAGGCCGCCGTGCGCGAGGCAGCCCAGCACCTCGTACTGACCGCGCACCACGTCACCGGAGCGCAGCTTGGGCACGAAGGAGTACGGGTGACCGCACTTGGTGCAGAACCCTTCCGTCCGGCCCGGCCGCTCGCCCCGGGAACGGCCCACCGGCGCCCCGCAGTCCGAGCGCGAGCAGAACCGCTTGCGCTCCGGCACCTCCGGGTTCTCCAGGACCGCGGTCGAAGGATTCGGACGCGGCACCTCCGGTACGTTGACCAGCCCGGCCCCCAGCCGGCTGCGGCCCGAGGCCGCCGAGCCCGAACTGCGCACCGACACCGACCGGGTGGACGTCGTCCCCGAGACCGAGCGCGACAGCCGCCCCGACACCGAGCGGTGCGAGGAGGAGGAGCGGGAGGACCGCGCCGAGGCCGAGGACCGCGCCGACCCGTGGGAGCCCTGCGAGCCCATCGACCCGCGGGACCCGCCGGAGCCCAGGGAGCCCCGGGCCGCGCTCGTCATCCCCGTCGGCGGCGACACCAGCTCGTCGGCGCCCGCCGCGATCGAGCCGATCGGCGCCAGCCCGCAGGTGTCGCAGTAGACCTCGCCGCCGCCCATGTCCTCGTACGACCCCGGGCAGCCGGGGCGAACGCACGCGGTTCCGATCAGACTCATGCGTCCTCCTCCCCCGGCCCGTCGGGCCGCTGTTCTCGGTGTGGCAGTTGCTCGGGCCGGTCCTGCGGCGCCGTCAGCGACTCCGCGGTCGCGTGCTGGTAGCGCAGGACGGCCTGCTCGGCGGCCCGCAGGTCGCAGGGCGCGCTCCACAGCATCCGCCGTGCGGCGTCGTACCGCTCGATGAGCAAGGGGTCCTCCGCCATTCCGTGGCGGGCCACCTTCGCCTTGTACGCGTCGAGCCGCCCGCGCAGCTCGGCCCGTACGGCCAGCGGCGCCGTCACCGCGGTCAACGATTCACGGGCCCGCCGCAGTTCCTCGTCGGCGCGCTCCTCCAGCGACTCCAGCAGGGGTGAGAGCCGGTGCCAGCGGGCCTGGCGGCGGTGCTCGGCCGCCGCCGCGAGCTGTTCCTGGAGCACCGTGGGCGGGCCGCTCACCGCGGGCACCTCGGAGGCGGCGATCTTCGCCAGCACCTCGCCGCGCGCGGTCCGTGCCTCCGCCAGCGTCCGGTCGGCCCGCGAGAGCACGTCCCGCAGGGCGATCAGCCGCTGCTCGGCGTCCTGCCGCACGTCCAGCACCGCCTCGACCTCGCGGCGTACGTCCTCCAGCGCGAGCGCGGCCCGGTCGTAGCGCCCGGTGTCCGGACGGCCGCCGCCGGGCGCCGAACTGCCCGTCGCCGGCAGCCAGAAAGCCAGCGGGTCCGCGATCACCTGTGTCCGCAGCTCCGTCAGCTCGGCGGTGATGTCTTCCAGGTCGTCGCCCGAAGGATGCTCGCCCGGCCGAACGCCCACCGAGTGGGCCAGCGAGCGGGTGCGGTGCAGCTCGGCCGCGAGCAGGTCGATGCGGGCGGGCAGCGCCGACCACACGGCGTCGGCGGCGACCACCACGTCCAGCGAGCGCGCGTACAGGCCGTTCATCCGGGACACCAGCTCGGCGAGCGAGAGCCGCTCCGCCAGCGCGACGCCCTCGGCAGCGGCCCCGGCGATCAGCACTCCGGGCCCGCGCAGCCGCTCGGTCAGCTCGATGAGGTCGTCACGGTTCGGCCAGCGGCGCCGCTCCCGCACCTCGCGGGCAGCGGTCAGGGCCCCGCTGTAGGCGTCGAAGTACGTCCACAGCCGGGTGATGTCCGCGTCGGCGGCCGTCCAGCGGTCCTTGGTGACGCCCGCCAGCGAGGCGCCTTCCAGCAGCCGGCGCCCGGCGTGGTCCTGGAGGGCGAGCAGCGAGGTCTCGACCGCCTCGTGCTCCGCGCCCAGCCGGGCCAGGGCGCGGTCGACGTCGTCCCGGTCCATCACTGCAGACCCCGCCTCCACCGACTGTGCCTCCGCTTCCGCCGCCGCCTCCGTGTCCGTCTCCGTATCCTGCCCTGCGCCCGGGCCCGGTCCCGTGTCCGAAACCGTCACGGGCCTCAGCCGTCCCGGTACTTGGGTGCGGGGGGCGCGGTCACGCCGGGCAGCACGGGCTGCAGATGCTTGAGGTACGCCTTCATCCACGGGCTGTCGCCGCCGCCCGCGCGGTAGTTCTCCAGCACCTTGTTGACCCGGCGGACCAGGTCGGAGGCGTCCTTGTTCATCGCCACCCCGTAGAACTCACGGGTGAAGGGCGAGCCCACCAGCTGCACCGAGGGGTCCTGGGCGGCCTGGCCGGCGGCGAGGGCGTTGTCCGTGATGATGCCGTCGACCTCGCCCAGCTGCAGCCGGACCAGGCAGTCCAGCTGGTTGGCGACGGTGACCGGCACCGAGCCGTACGACTGGGCCTTCAGCGCCGCCTCCGCGGTGGATCCGGCCGCGAAGCAGATCCGCCGGTCCTTCAGCGAAGTGTCGTACCCGGTGATCGGCGAGCCCTTGGGCGCCAGCACCTGCTGTCCGGCCTCGAAGTAGGCCGTGGAGAAGGCGACGTCCTCCAGCCGCTTGCAGTTGATGGTCATGGTCCGCACGACGATGTCGACGCGCCCCTCCTGGAGGGCGGGGATGCGCTGACTGGTGGGGATGGCGCGGTAGATGACCGCGTTCTCGTCGCCCAGGATGTCCTTGGCGATGGCCTTGACCAGGTCGATGTCGAAGCCGTCGAGGCGGCTGCCCTCGGCGGTCTGGTTGCGGTAGCCCCAGCGGAAGCTGTTCTGGTCCACGCCCGCGACGAGTTTGCCCGCCGCCTTGATCCGCGCGATGGCCGCCCCGTCCACGTCGGACGGGCGCAGGCTGGCCTCGGGGTCCTGGCAGGTGTCGGTGGGGACCCATGGCGCGGCCGGGGCCGCCGCCATCGAGGCGGGCCGGCGCACCACCGGACGGCCGGTGTCGGGCGTCGCGTGCGCCAGCGGCAGCAGGACGACCGCGGCGGTCGTGGCACAGGCGACGGCCATCGCGCTCACCCCGCCCCAGCCGCGCAGCCGGCCCACCGCGCGACGGAACCCGGACACCGCGACCGGAGCCGCCTCCCGGCTCCCGGCGCTCGCGCCGCCCCCGGTGCCCTCGTGGTTCCCGTGGCCTTCGGCGGCCCGCCTCGCCCGTATCCGCATCGCGCTCACCTGTACTCCGAAAGCCTGCGCCCGATGCCGAGCAGAGCCGCTGCCGCGCCGACGACCACCAGGACGGCGGCGCCCGTCACCAGACCGCCCAGCGCGCCGAGGCCGTCCCGGGCCGCCCGGGTGAACTCCTGCTGCTCGTGGGCGACGGCCTGCTCCAGGGAGGCGTCCACGGTGTCGAAGGCGGCGCCGCTGCTCTCCTTGTGCTTCTCGTCCCCGACGACCTGGGGCAGTGCGGCCTCGTAGTCCCCCTTCAAGTCCGCCTCCCGGGCCGCCGAGTGCCGCTGCTTCCACTGCTTCACGCCGTCCACGGCCCGGTCCACGGGCCCCCGGCCGGCTTCGTCGTCGGCCAGCCGCAGCGCGATCGCCAGCCCGGCGTCCAACTGCTTCATGTTGTTCGTGAAGTCCACGTCGTACTTGTCGGACTTCTTGTCCTCGGCCAGTACGGCGCCCCGCGCGATCAGGGTCAGGTTCTCACCGGCCCGAGCCTGGAGGGAGGCGATCCGCGCGTCGTTGAGCACCTTCATCGACTCCTGCCCGTCCGCCCGGGCCTCGCTCAGCGAGGACCGCGCCACCGTGTGCCCCACGGTGAGCCACAGCAGGACCACCAGGGACGCGGCCGTCGCGGCCACCAGCCCGTGGTTGAGGACCCGGTTCGTGTGCCGGTAGTTGCGCCGCTGCGCCCACACCAGGGCGGCGATCGCGAGCAGGCCCAGGGCGATCGAGGCCAGCGGCCAGGACCGGGCGTCGGCGTGGTCCGTGTAGAGCCGCTTGGTCTCCGACTCGTACAGCCGCTGCGCGGCGGGCAGCAGCTGGGTGGTCATCTGCTCGTTGGCGTAACGGAGGTAGGCACCGCCCAGCGGCAGGCCCTGCCGGTTGGTGGCCCGGGCCTGCTCGATCAGGCCGGTGTAGCGCGGCAGCTGCTCGCTCAGCAGGGCGATCTGCTCCCGGGAGTCCTCGTTTCCGCCGGTATTGGCGGCCGCGCTCACCAGCAGCTTGGAGGCGTTGGAGATGTCCTTCTCGTACCGCTGCCGGACCTCGCGCGGCTCCTGCGCGCCCAGGAGGAACCCGCTGGATGAGGTCGTGTCGGCATCGGCCAGGGAGCGGTAGATGCTCGCCGCGTCGGCGCTCAGCGGCTGGCTGCGGCCCACCACGTCGTCGGCGGCCGCGGCCCGGTCGGAGATCTCCCACACGCTCACCGTGCCGAACAGCACGATCAGAGCGGCCAGTACCGCTCCGATGATCCGCAGCCGGCCCGGTTCGGTGGTCGCCGCCTCGCGCAGCCGCTGCACGCCCTCGGCCCAGGCGGTGCCCCGCCCGGGCGGTCCGTCGGGCGGTGGCGCCGATGACCCGGCGGGCGGCACGGAAACGCCGCCCCCGGGCGCGGGCGCGCGTGATGTGATCGCCACCGTGACCTCCCCCTCGGTCCTGTCGTCCTCCAGCCGACGCTGGGAGGTACCCCCTGCGCAGCAGTATGGCCGTAGTGCCGGTCGACCACAGCACCCGGTGCTGTATCCGGGGCGATCCGTCCCCGAGGGCCCCCTTCGTCCTTCGTCGCCCCTTCACCGTCAATACGTCCGCACGGTCGCCACGGTTCCAGACCGGATGAACTTCCCGGGCGGGTTCAACCGAAATGGGTACGGAGTTTTTCGTACGCACCGGACGGGGACCCGAGCGCGTCCAGGCCCAGCAGGGCGGCCCCCAGTACCGGCGGCGCCGTGATCACGGAGATCCGGGCGAGCGGGGCCCGTCCGGCGAGCCCCTCCGCGATCCGGTCGTTCAACTGCGGGTGCCCGGCCGCCAGCACGCTGCCGCCCAGCACCACCGGCACCTCCTGCTCCAGCAGGCCCAGGCGGCCCAGCGCCACCGAGGCCATGGCCACGACCTCGTCCGCCTGCCGGTGCACCAGCGACAGCGCCGGCGGGTCCCCGGCGGCCGCCACCGCGAACAGCACCGGAGTCAGCTCGTGCAGCCGCCCGCGGGGGACCCGGCCCAGGTGCAGCGCCTCGATCAGCGAGGCCATCGAGTCGTGGCCCAGGTGCGCGGGCAGCGCCCGGGCCAGCTCCGTCGCCGCGCCCCGGCCGTCCTCGGCCCGTGCCGCCAGCCACAGGGCCTCCTCGGCCAGTCCGCCCCCGCCGCCCCAGTCGCCGGAGATCCGGCCGACCGCGGGGAAGCGCGCGGTCCGCCCGTCCGGGGTCATCCCCACGCAGTTGATGCCCGCCCCGCACACGACCGCGACGCCGCACGGGTCGGCGCCCGTCGGCAGCCCGGAGCGCAGGAGCGCGAAGGTGTCGTTGTGCACCGCCGTCGTACGGCCCCAGGCCCGGCGCTCGATCTCGCGCGCCAGTTGCTCCTCCTCCACCGGGAAGTCGGCGTTGGCCAGGCACGCCGACACCCGCTGGGCCAGCGGCCCGCCCGCACGGCCGGCGGGCAGCCCGGCGTCGGCCATCGCCTCCGCCAGTACGTCGACGGCCGCGGCCACCCCCGTGCGCGGCGGCTGGAAGCCCCCGGCCTGACCGGAGCACAGCACCGAGCCGTCCGGGCCCAGCAGGGCCACGTCCGTCTTGCTGTTGCCCGCGTCGATCGCCAGCACCGAGGGGAGGGTCACGCCCATGGCAGGTGCTCCTTGTTGTGGGCGAGGAGCCGGTCGGTCAGGCCCTCGGCCAGGTCGAACTGCCCGACCAGGGGGTGCGCGAGCAGTGCCCTGAAGACCCGCTCGCGCCCGCCGCGCAGCGCCGCGTCCAGCGCGAGGTCCTCGTACGCGCTCACGTGCGAGACCAGGCCGGCGAAGAGCGGGTCCAGCCGCGGCACCGGAAGGGGAGCGGCACCGGATCCGTCGACGCGGGCCTGCACCTCGATCACCGCGTCGTCCGGCAGGAAGGGCAGTGTGCCCCGGTTGCAGGTGTTGACCACCTGCACGGCGGGGCCGCCGTCGCCGAGCAGGGAGGCGGCCAGGTCCACGGCCGCCTCGGAATAGAAGGCGCCGCCCCGCTTCGCCAGCAGCGCCGGCTTCTCCTCCAGCGCGGGATCCCCGTACAGGGCGAGCAGTTCCCGCTCCATCGCGGCGACCTCGGCGGCCCGGGAGGGCTTGGTCCCCAGCTCCCGTACGACCTCGTCGTGCGAGTAGAAGTAGCGCAGGTAGTACGAGGGCACGACGCCGAGCCGGTCCAGCACCGCCCGCGGCAGGCGCAGGTCCCCGGCGACGGCCTCCCCGTGCGCGGCGAGCAGCCCCGGCAGCAGGTCCTCGCCGTCCGGGCCGCCCCGGCGCACGCCCAGCTCCCAGGTGAGGTGGTTGAGGCCGACGTGGTCCAGGTGGAGGTCGGCCGGCGCCAGCTCCAGCAGGGCCGCGAACTTCCGCTGGAGGCCGATGGCGACGTTGCACAGGCCGACCGCCTTGTGCCCGGCCTGCAGGAGGGCCCGGGTGACGATCCCGACGGGGTTGGTGAAGTCGATGATCCACGCGTCCGGGCTGGTCCGCCGGACCCGCTCGGCGATGTCGAGGACCACGGGGACGGTGCGCAGCGCCTTGGCGAGCCCGCCCGCGCCCGTGGTCTCCTGCCCGACGCAGCCGCACTCCAGCGGCCAGGTCTCGTCCTGCAGCCGGGCGGCCTGTCCGCCGATGCGCAGCTGGAGCAGGACCGCGTCGGCGCCTTCGATGCCCGCGTCGAGGTCGGAGGTGGTGGTGATCCGGCCGGGGTGGCCCTGCCGGGCGAAGATCCGCCGGGCCAGACCGCCGATCAGCTCCAGCCGTTCGGTGGCCGGGTCGATCAGTACGAGCTCGCTGACGGGCAGGGTGTCGCGCAGTCGTGCGAACCCGTCGATCAGTTCGGGGGTGTAGGTGGAACCGCCGCCCACCACTGCGAGTTTCATCGTCGTCAGCCTTTCACGCCGGTCAGGGTGACTCCCTCGACGAACGCCTTCTGAGCGAAGAAGAAGAGGACGATCACCGGGGCCATGACCAGTACGGTCGCGGCCATGGTCAGGTTCCAGTTGGTGTGGTGCGCCCCCTTGAAGGACTCCAGCCCGTAACTGAGGGTCCAGGCGGCCGGGTTGTCGGAGGCGTAGATCTGCGGGCCGAAGTAGTCGTTCCAGGCACAGAAGAACTGGAAGAGGGCGACGGCGGCGATCCCGGGCCTGGCCATCGGCAGGACCACGCGCAGCAGGGTGCGCACCTCGCCGCAGCCGTCGACGCGGGCCGCGTCCAGGTATTCGTCGGGGATGGTCAGCAGGAACTGGCGGAGCAGGAAGATGGAGAAGGCGTCGCCGAAGGCCATCGGGACGATCAGCGGCCACAGGGTGCCCGACAGGTCGAGCTGCTTGGCCCAGAAGAGGTACATGGGGATGACCACCACCTGCGGCGGCAGCATCATCATGGCGATGACGAGCAGCAGCGAGAGCCGCCGGCCGCGGAAGCGGAACTTGGCGAGCGCGTACGCGACGGGCACGGAGGAGACCACGGTCAACAGGGTGCCGAGTCCGGCGTACAGGAGCGTGTTGCGCCACCAGGTCAGGAAGCCGGGGGTGTGCCAGACCTTCGCGTAGTTGCCCCACTGCCAGGTGTCGGGCCACAGGTCGCGGGTCAGCGCCTGCCGGTCGCCCATCAGGGAGGTGAGGAGCAGGAAGACGAAGGGGAGGACGAAGAAGAGGGCGGCGGCCACGCCGAGCGAGTGCACCCCGACCCAGTGCAGTACCGCCCTGGAGGTTCTCCTGCCGTCGTACGTGCTCATTCACCTGCTCCGATCAGACCGCCACGGCGGCGCATCAGGAGCGCGGTGAAGGCCATGGAGAGGGCGAACAGGACGAGTGCGACGACACACGCGGTGCCGTAGTCGAAGCGCTGGAACCCGAGGTTGTAGACGAGCTGGGGCAGGGTCAGCGTGGACTTGTCGGGGTAGCCGGGCTCGAACTGCTGGCCCGAGCCGCCGATCACCCCGGCCGCGACCTTCCCCGCCACCAGCGGCTGGGCGTAGTACTGCATGGCCTGGATGACCCCGGTGACCACGGCGAACATGATGATCGGCGAGATGTTGGGCAGGGTGATGTGCCGGAACCGCGCCCAGGCCCCGGCCCCGTCCAGCTCGGCCGCCTCGTACTGCTCCTTCGGTACGTCCAGCAGCGCGGCCATGAAGATGACCATCAGGTCGCCCACCCCCCACAGCGCGAGGGCGGTCAGGGCCGGCTTGGACCAGTCGGCGTCGGTGAACCAGCCGGGCGTGGGCAGCCCCACCGCGTCGAGCAGGGTGTTCACGGGTCCGGTGCCCGGGTTGAGCAGGAAGACGAAGGCCAGGGTCGCGGCGACGGGCGGGGCGAGGTAGGGCAGGTAGAACAGGGTCCGGAAGATCCCTGCACCCGTCTTGATCTTGGTGATGAGCAGGCCGATGCCGAGGCCGAAGGCGACCCGGCAGGTGACCATCACCAGTACCAGCCACAGGGTGTTGCGCATCGCCGGCCAGAACAGCGGATAGTCCGTGAAGACGTAGCTCCAGTTGTCCAGACCGTTGAAGGAGGGCTGCCGGAAGCCGTCGTAGCGGGTGAAGGAGAAGTAGAGGGTGGACAGCAGCGGGTAGACGAAGAAGACCGTGAAGCCGATCAGCCAGGGGGACATGAAGGCGGCGGTGCGCAGGGCGGACCGCCGTCGCTTCGAGCGCAGGGGGTGCGTGCCGGTCATCGGGCTACTTCGCCTTCGCGATGTCCGTGTCGATCTGCTGGTCGGTCTTCGCGAGACCGGCCGGGATGTCGGTGACGTCGCCCTTCTCGACGGCGTACGCGAAGTCCGTGAAGGTCAGCTGGTAGGTGCCGCCGTCGGCCTTGGCCGGGGTGGTGCTGGACTTCGGGTGCCGGGCGATGTCGAGGAAGGTCTTGAACTCGGGGGTCACCTGCAGGTCCGGGGACTCCAGGGCGGCGAGCGTGGACGGCACGTTGTGGATGCCGTTGGCGAAGGCCACCACCGCCTCGGTGTCGGTGGTCATGTACTTGACCAGCTCCCAGGCGGCGTTCTGCTTCTTGCTGCCCGAGGCGATGCCCATGATCGTGCCGGAGAGGTAGCCCTTGCCGTAGTCGGCGGCCTGCTCGTCGGGCACGGGCAGCGGCGCTGTGCCGATCTCGAAGGCGACGCCGGCCTCCTTGGCCATCGGGGCGCGCCACTCGCCGTCGATCTGCATGGCCACCTGGCCGGTGTGGAAGGGGTGTTCGGCGCCCCACTCGTCACCGAAGGTGTTGCGGAACCGTTCCAGCTTCTCGTAGCCGCCGAGCCGCTCCACCAGGTCCTTCTGCGCGGTCAGCATCTTCGCGAAGGCCGGGTCCTTCGCCAGGTTGGATTTCCCGTCCGCGCCGAAGTAGGCGGGGCTCCACTGCGCGGCGAGCCGCATGGGGGTGGTCTCGTAGCCGTGGAAGGTCGGCATCAGGCCGACCTGCTCGTACGAGTCCCCCTTGGGCTTGGTCAGCTTCTGGGCGACCTCCGCGAACTGGCTCCAGGTCTTCGGGGGTTCGGTGATGCCGGCCGCCGCGAAGGCGGTCTTGTTGTAGACGAGGCCGTACGCGTCGTTGAGCAGCGGCAGCGTGCACTGGTTGCCGTTGAACTCCGTGTACTCCAGCAGGGTCTTGGGGAAGACCTTCTTCTTGTCCACCCCGGACTTCTCCAGGAAGGGGTTCAGATCGGCGAAGGCGCGGGAGTTGCAGAACTTGCCCACGCTGTCGGTGGTGAAGGAGGAGACCACGTCGGGGGCCTTGTCCCCGCCCGCGCGCAGCGCCTGGTTGATCTTGTCGTCGGTCATGTTGCCGGTGACCTTGACCTTGATGTTCGGGTGCGCCTTCTCGAACCGGGCGATGTTGTCCTCGATCGCCTTGGCCTCGCTCGGCGCGGACCAGCCGTGCCAGAAGGTGAGGGTGACGTCCGCCTTCGGATCGTCGGAGGCGGTGTCCGCGCTCTGGCCCGTACAGGCCGTGGCGAGGGCGGATATCGCCGCGAGGACGGCGGTCGCGGTGGTCAGGCGTCCGGTTCTGGGCATGGCGGGGCTCGCTCTCTGCGGGAGGAACTTCCGTGGGGGGTGCCGGTGGGGTGGGACATGGCGGTGCGGTGCACGGCGGTGCGGCGGTGCGGCGGTGCGGGGGTGCGGAGGTGACGGGGCGGATGCGGGCGGCCGGCCCGGGGCGGGCGGTTCAGCCCGAGGTGTCGAACACTTCGTCCCGGGTGGCGGCGAGCGCGCTCTCCAGCGCTCCGTGCAGGACGGGCCGCTCCCGTACCTGGCCGGGGACCAGCCGGGGCCGGGAGGGGGCCAGTTCGGTGAGCTCGGCCTCCAGCAGCGAGCGCAGCGGCTCGCCGCCCGCGCTGATCGCGGACCCGGACAGGACCACGATCTCCGGGTCCAGGACGGCGACGACCGAGGCGAGACCGGTGGCCAGCGCGGTGGCGTACGACTGGAGGAAGCGCAGGTGCGCCCCCTCGGGCGCGGCGGCGGCCTGCTCGAGCAGGGCGACGGCGGCGGCGACCTCCCGGCCGTACGGGGCTCCGGGCGCGGGGGTCTCCAACGGCTCGACGCCCAGGTCCGCGGCGAGCCGGGGCAGGCCCTCCACACCGGCGAGCTCCTGGTACCCGCCGGAGTTGGCCCGGGTGACCTCCCGGACCAGGGGGCGGCCCGGCACGGGGAGGAAGCCGACCTCGCCGGCGCCGCCGGTCCAGCCGCGGTGCAGCCGGCCGCCGAGCACCAGGGCGGCGCCGAGGCCCTCCTCGTTCCACAGCAGGACGAAGTCCTCGTGGCCGCGGGCCGCGCCGAGCCGCTGTTCGGCGACCGCGGCGAGGTTGACGTCGTTCTCGTACTCGACGGGCATCGGCAGCGCGGCCGCCAGGTCCTCCAGGAGCGTGGGGGAGTGCCAGCCGGGGAGGTGGCTGGCGTAGCGCAGCCGGCCGGTCTGCGGGTCGAAGGCACCCGGCGTGCCGATGACCACCCGGCGCAGGTCGGAGCGGTGCAGCCCGGCGGCCTTGACGGCGCCCCCGAGGGCCTCGGTCACCTGGTCGACGGCCTCCGCGCCCTCGGTGTAGGGGACCTCGTGGGTGGCGATCACCGTGCCGGTGATGTCGGCGACGGCTGCCAGCACACGTTCCGGGGTGACGTCGAGGCCGCCGACGTAGGCGGCCCGCGGGTTGATCGCGTAGAGCTGGGCGCTGGGGCCGGGGCGTCCGCCGTCCGTGCCGGTGGCCACGACGAGCCCGACCGCTTCCAGGCGGGCCAGCAGCTGGGAGGCGGTGGGCTTGGACAGTCCGGTCAGGTGCCCGATGCGGGTCCGGGACAGCGGGCCGTGCGCGAGCAGGAGTTCGAGTGCGGCCCGGTCGTTCATGGCGCGCAACAGGCTGGGCGTTCCGGGCGTGGCGGCGGGCATCGAGCGGCTCTCCCTCACCGAGGTGATCTGTTAGGTAAGTTTCCTATCACCTGTTGAGCTGTGTCAATGCCGCTGCCCCGCAGGCTGTGTCATTTCACGGATGACCTGCGGGGCAGCGGGGGCGTGCGGGGCCCGTGCGGCGGGCGGTTACTTGGTGATCCGCGGGCCGGCCTGCGGCGGGATCGGGGTGGCGGCCAGCGACTGCGGTGAGGCCGGGTTCGCCAGTGCGGACGGCGCGGCGACCGAGGCGGACGGGTCGGCCGGGGCCTCCTCGTCCTCGTCGGCGGCCGGCATGCCGCCGATGATCCGGATGCCCGCGGCGTCGAAGGCCTCCTTGATCCGCCAGCGCAGCTCCCGCTCCACCGCGAACTGCTGGCCCGGCATGGTCTTGGCGGACACCTTCACGGTCATCGAGGCGAGCAGTACCTCGTCCAGACCCAGCACCTCGACCGGACCCCACAGGCGCTCGTCCCACGGGGACTCCTTGGCCATGGAGTCGGCGACACCCTGGACCACCTCGCGGATCCTGGACAGGTTCTCCGAGGGCTTGACCTGGACGTCGACGCCCGCGGTCGCCCAGCCCTGGCTGAGGTTGCCGATCCGCTTGATCTCGCCGTTGCGCACGTACCAGATCTCGCCGTTGTCCCCGCGGAGCTTGGTCACGCGCAGGCCGACCTCTATGACCTCGCCCGAGGCCACGCCCGCGTCGATCTTGTCGCCGACGCCGTACTGGTCCTCCATGATCATGAAGACGCCGGAGAGGAAGTCCGTCACCAGGTTCCGGGCGCCGAAACCGATCGCCACACCGGCCACACCGGCACTCGCCAGGAGCGGGGCCAGATCGATCTTCAGCGCGGCCAGGACCATCAGTGCGGCCGTACCGAGGATGAGGAACGAGGCGACCGACCGGAGCACCGAGCCGATCGCCTCCGAACGCTGGCGCCGCCGCTCGGCATTGACCAGCAGTCCGCCCAGAGCGGTACCCTCCACCGCCTCGGCGCTGGTGTTCATCCGGGTTATGAGCTTGGTCAGGGCCTTGCGGACCACCGAGCGGATCACTGCGGCTATCACCACGATCAGCAGGATCCGCAGACCGATGCTCAGCCAGGTGGCCCAGTTCTGTTCGATGAAGCTGGCGGCCTCGGTGACGCTCTCCTGCGCCTCCTTGACCGATGCGGGCGCGTCCGGGACTTCGGCTGCCTGCGGCAGCAGAACGGCGGGCCAGGGCACGACGGGAACCTCCAGGTGTAGCGGTCTGCCCGCGGAACCGGTGGTGCCCCCGGACGGAACCGGGGGTATGAGGGGCAGGCCATCCACACTAACGGGGCAATCCCTTCACCTTGGTGCCGTGTTCGAGGGAGAGACCAGACTCACCCGGGGATGACTGACTGTGGTCGAAAACACCTCGGACCCGTTACGGGCGCGTGGTGGCGCTTCGACCAGCCGTAAGGAGAGACTGGAGAGCAGATCGTCCCGGCGCGAGCCACGCGCCGCCGGCGTACAAGGAGGCAGTCCGTGCCGCACGTCCTGGTCCTCAACGCGTCGTACGAGCCCCTCGGCGTCGTACCGCTCCGCCGCGCGCTCGTCCTCGTCCTGGAGAACAAAGCAGTCTCCTTGGAGGAATCCGGCGCCTATCTGCACAGCGCGACAAGGGTCGTCCCCGCGCCCAGCGTGGTACGGCTCAAGCGCTTCGTGCGGGTCCCCTACCGGGGGCCCGTTCCACTCACCCGGCGCGCACTGTTCGCGCGGGACGGCGGTCGCTGCATGTACTGCGGGGCCGTCGCCACCAGCGTCGACCACGTCATTCCGCGCAGCCGGGGCGGCCAGCACGCCTGGGACAACGTCGTCGCCGCGTGCCGCCGGTGCAACCACGTCAAGGCCGACCGGCACCTGCTGGAACTGGGTTGGCGCCTGCGGCACCAGCCGGCCCCGCCGTCCGGTCTGGCCTGGCGCATCATCGGTACGGGGCACCGGGATCCGCGGTGGATGCCGTACCTCCAGCCGTACGGGGCCGAGGACGCCCTGGAACGGATCGGGGTCGCCGCGTCATAGGGCCCGCGGGGCCGCCGGTCCCCCGCGGGGTTGCGCCCGCCCGGGACCGGCGGCGGGGTCACGGGGTGACCGCGTAGGCCTCCGCCGACCAGAGGGAGCAGCCGTACCGCGTCGCACGGGTTTCGCACGTGACCCGCAGGAAGCGGGTGCCCGGGGCGTCCAGCCGGAGCGACTCGTGGCCGCCCCGCGAGGCCGCGACGGATGCCGCCGGCCGCCAGGTCACGCCGTCCGCGGAGGTCTCCACCCGGTACGCCGAGGGGTACGCGTCCTGCCAGTGCAGCTCCAGCCGGCCCACCCGCGCCGCGGCGGGCAGCTCCGCCTGCCACCACGCACCGTCCACCGCCGGTGACGACCAGCGGGTGCTCGAGGAGCCGTCCACGGCCGCCGAGGCCGGGAAGTCCGGGGTCTCGTTCGCCGAGGAGGCCGCCCGCGCGGTCCGCAGCAGATCCGGGCCGCCGGTACGGGGCACCGCACGCACGGTGAGCACGCGCGACTCCCCGTCGAAGGTCACCGGCACCTGGTAGCTGCCCGGCGGGGTGTTCGCGGCGACGCTCACCTCCAGCGCGATCGACACCCGGCCGCCCCGCGGGACCACCGCGGTCTGCGGAAGGCGGACCTCGATGCCCGCCGGGGGCCGCGCCGAAAGCGGGCCGCGGACCTCGCCGGGGCCGAGGGCCGACAGCTGCGCCGTGACCCGCTGCGCGGCGCCGCCGGTCTCGGCGTCGGTCGCGGCCCCGTCCATCAGCTCGAAGCGGGCCCGCGGGCCGTCCCCGAACCACGGCACCACCTGATGCACCGTGGGCGCGGACTCGGCCCCGGCCCAGGACAGGCGCACCCCGTCCGCGTTCAGCCCGGCCGTCTCCACCTGGGTCCAGCCCGAGGCCGCGGCGTCGGCGACCTTGCGCCAGCCCTCACCGGGCACGTGCACCTCCACCACGGCGCCCCGCGCCCCCGCCGGGAGCGGGTCGGTCATCACCGTCACCGCCGACACCGGGCGCGCCGCGTCCAGCCGTACGGTCCAGGCCTCGGCCTCCTTCGTCACCGTGCCGGCCTTGCGGGCGACCCCGGTCCAGGCGTCGGCCTCCGCCGCCGCCTTTGCCAGGAAGGGGTCCAGGACCGCCTTGTCCACCCGGGCCGTCCCCGGCTCGGCCAGCGCCTCGCGCGCCTCGGCCAGCGCCCGGGAGGCCTGCCAGGCGGCCGCCCCGTCCCCGCGGGCCTGGGCCTGCAGGACGTCCACCGCCAGCTCGCCCGCCGTCCCGTAGCGCGACAGGCGCTCCAGCCAGGGGCCCGCCTCGTCCGACAGGGCCGGGAGCCGCTCCGGGGCCTCGCGCAGCACGGTGAACGCCTTGCGCAGCGCGGTCCCGGCCGCCGGATCTCCCGCGGCGCGAGCCTTCCAGAACTGTTCGACCAGCGGCTTCAGATACGCGGACTCCTCCTGCTTGAGCCCGGACGACGCGGTGTTCCCGGCCAGCGCCGCCAGCGCCTCCCGCGTGCGCGGGTCGCCGCCCGCCAGCTCGCGCACCGCCGCCGCCCAGGACTCCCCGGCCCGGTAACCGCGCGGGTTCCATGCGAAGTCCGCCGCCGTGAAGACCGGGATCCGCGACAGCGTGCCCTGCGACATCGCGTTGGCCAGCAGCGCCGCCGAACCGCCCGCCACCGCCGGCTCGCGGCCCGCGTAGGGGCCGAGGAAGATGCGGCCCGGATCCCAGTCGTTCACCGGGTAGTTGTCCATGGTGATCAGCGGGCGCCCGAAGGCGGAGCGCGCCCCGGCCAGTTCCTTGCCCGTGATCGTGCGGGGCACCACGCCCACGCCCGTCCAGGCCACCTCCACCCGCGGGTCCAGCGCGCCCGCCAGGGCCGTCCGGTAGGTGGTGGCGCCCTCCTGGTAGTACTCCGTCGGCAGCAGTGACAGCGCGGGCGCCCCCGGATACCGGGCGGCCAGGTGCGCCGCCAGTGCGCCCGCGACCTCCGCGTGCGCCTTCGCGGCCGCCGCCGGGCCCTTCCCGTACCGCTCCCGGTCGGCCCGGCAGCCCCACTCCGTGTAGCTGACGTCCTGGAACTGCACCTGGAAGGCGCGGAAGCCGAGGTCCCACATCGCGTCCAGCTTGCGTGCGAGCGCCGCCCGGTCGGCCTCCGAGGACAGGCACATCGACTGCCCGGGCGTCACCGCCCAGGCCAGGACGATCCGGTTCGCCCGGGCCCGTTCGGCCAGCGCGCGGAACTCCTCCTGCTGCTCCTGCGGGTAGTCCTGGCGCCAGCCCGTCGTGCGGTACGTGTCGTCGCCCGACGCGAGCAGCAGCCGGTTCTGCTTGGTACGGCCCATGAAGTCCAGCTGCGCGAGGCGCTGTTCCCGGGTCCACGGCTGTCCGTAGAAGCCCTCGGTGATCCCGCGCACCGGCGCGGCCGGCCAGTCGCGCACCAGTACCCCGGGCACCTTCCCGCCGCCCGCGGCGAGGAGTTGCCGCAGCGTCTGCGCCGCGTGGAACAGCCCTTCGTCCCCGACGCCGGCCAGCGCGATCGTGTCCCGGCCGCCGGGCCGTCCCACGGCCAGCCGGTAGCCCCCGCCGGGCATGTCGCCCGGCGCGGCCGCGCCCAGGGCCCGCAGCGCCTCCTCGGCGCCCGCGTCCTGGAGCCGTACGAGGGTGCCCCGCGGGGGCAGCGGTGCTCCGGGGGCCGGCTCGTGGACGGTCCGTACGCCGGCCGCGCGCAGGGCGTCCCGGACCACCTTGACGGCGTACGGATCGGCGTCGGCCGCAGCGACCAGGACGGCCTCGGAGCCCAGGGGCAGCTCGCGCTTCGGATCGGCGGCCATCGACTGCGGCCGCGGCCAGACGGCGGGACCCTCGGAGGCCGCCCGGGGAGTGTCGGCCCCGGGGTCGAGCGGGGCCCCGGCGGCGGTGCCCGCGGGAGTGGTGGTGTTGGGGGCGGACCCCGGGGCGGATCCGGGGGCCGGAGTGCGCGCCGGTCCGTCCGGCGCGGAGGGTCCCGCGAGCGCCGCGGGTGGCCCGGCGGACACGGCGCCGCCCAGCAGCGAGCCGATGACCGCCACGGCGGCGGCGGTGGTCCGCCTCCTGCCCCTGAGCTGCACAGAGCCTCCCGATCGCGAGACGTCACCCACTCGTACGAATGAACCCGAGCCCACCATCCGTGCGGCTGGAGTGTCAATGCGAGTGGGTGATCTGACCCGGATATGCCAGGAATGCGGTGCCTCCGAGTGGGTATGGACGCGGTGTTCCCCGGCGGCGTCCGACCTCTGTGCACCACTGTTCTGACACATCCTCATGCCCTCATGCCCGCACGCACGAAGGAGCGCCCGCAGATGGACGACCTGGCCCGGCTCGCCGCCCAGTACGGCGTCGCCACCGACTACCGGCCCGCCGCCGACGTCACCGTCCCGGTTCCGGAGACCACCGTCAGGGCGGTCCTCGGCCTGCTGGGGGTGGTCACCGACGACGCGTCGAGCATCCGGGTGTGCGCCGAGGCCGCCGCGCGGGAGGCGGCCGGGCGGCTGCTGCCGCCCACGGTGGTCCTCTGGCAGGGGGAGCCCGTGGCATCGGAGCCCGCCGGGCTGCCGCCCGGCACCCGGGTGCGGGTGGTGGAGGAGGAGACGGGCGAGGTGCTCCTGTGGGGCCCCGGGCTGCCCCTCGGCGTCCACCGGCTCACCGCCGAGGCCACCGACGGGCGCACGGCGGAGGCCACCCTGGTCGTGGCTCCCGAGCGGGCCCCGGCCGCGCCCGAGCGGGCCCACGGGCTGCTCGTCCAGCTCTACTCCCTGCTCTCCGAACGCTCCTGGGGCATGGGCGACCTCGGCGACCTCGCGGAACTGGCCCGCTGGGCGGGCCGCACCCACGGCGCCGGGTTCATCCAGGTCAACCCGCTGCACGCGGCCGTGCCCGGGGCCCCGACCGACCCCTCCCCCTACCGGCCCTCCTCGCGGCGCTTCCCGGATCCGGTGCACCTGCGGATCGAGGACGTCCCCGAACACGCCGACTGCCCCGACCGCAGGGCCCTCGACGAGCTCGCCGCGCGCGGCGGGGAACTGCGCCGCCAGGTCCTGGAGAAGGGCGCGCTGATCGACCGGGACGCCGTCTGGGAACTCAAGCGGTCCGCCCTGGAGCTGCTGTACGCCGTCCCGCGCACACCCGAACGCGAAGCCGCCTACGGGGAGTTCCGCGCGGCACAGGGCCCCTCGCTGGACACCCACGCGGCCTGGTGCGCGGCCGCGGCCGGCGAGGACCCCCGGACGCGGGCCGACTTCCACCGCTGGCTGGTCTGGCTGACGGACACCCAGCTCGCGGCCACCCAGCAGGCGGCCCGGGCGGCCGGCATGGCCGTGGGCATCGTGCACGACCTCGCCGTCGGGGTGCACCCGGAGGGCTCGGACGCGGGGACCGGCTCCTGCCACGCCCGGAACATCTCGGTCGGGGCCCCGCCGGACGCCTTCAACGCCCGCGGCCAGGACTGGGGCCTGCCGCCGTGGCGCCCGGACGTGCTGGCCGCCACCGGCTACGCCCCCTTCAGGTCCCTGCTGCGCGGGGTGTTCCGATATGCGGGCGCCCTGCGGATCGACCACGTGATGGGCCTGTTCCGGCTCTGGTGGATCCCGGAGGGGACCCCGCCCGCGGACGGCGCGTACGTCAGCTACGACGGCGAGGCCATGCTGGCGATCCTGGTCCTGGAGGCCCACCGCGCGGGCGCGCTCGTCATCGGCGAGGACCTCGGGACGGTGGAGCCGCGGGTCCGTCAGGAGCTGGCCCGGCGCGGGGTGCTCGGCACCTCGGTGCTCTGGTTCGAGCGGGACTGGGACGGCAGCGGGAGCCCGCTGGCCCCGCAGGCCTGGCGGGCCGACTGCCTGGCCACCGTCACCACCCACGATCTGCCGCCCACGGCCGCCAAGCTCGCCGGCGGCCATGTGGAACTGCGCGACCGGCTCGGCCTGCTGACCCGCCCGGCCGAGCTGGAGCGGGCCCAGGACGCCGCGGACACCGCCGAGTGGCTGGAGCTGCTGGACGGGCTGGGGCTGGACACCAAGGGCGAGGAGGCGGCCGTAAGGGCCCTGTACGCCTTCCTGCTGCGCACGCCCGCGCGGCTGGTCGGCGTGTGGCTGCCGGACGCGGTGGGGGACCGGCGGCCGCAGAACCTGCCCGGCACGTGGGACCAGTACCCCAATTGGCGGCTGCCGGTCGCCGATGCCGGGGGGCGGCCGCTGACACTGGAGGAGCTGATCTCCTCGCCGCGGGCGAACGCCCTGCTGAGCGCGGTGGGGGAGGGCGCACGACCTCGTACGGCACCCCCGGGCGCGCGCCCCGTTTAGGTGTTCGCTACGTTTGCACCGTGGACAAGAAGAACGCTCTGCGCGCCGGCGCCGTCACGGCCGGAACCGCGCTGATGATGCTGCTGATGACGTCTCCCGCCCTCGCGCTCACCCGCGACGACGGTGACGACCCGGGTCCGGGCCTGAGCGTCGGCGAGACGGTCGGCCTGTACGTGGCCCTGCCCATCGTGATTTTCCTGGTCATCATCGGTCTCGTGATGGCCCTCGACAAGTCGTCGGACCGGAAGCCGAAGCAGGCCTGATCCGGTCCGGCCCCACGGGGCCGGGACCAGCAGACATTTCCCGGGCGCCGGGGGTCCGCACCGCCGTATCGAATCGGCCGTGCGACGCCCCCCGGCGCCTTGTCGTGTCCTCAGACGCCGGCCAGCAGTCGGCGGAGCAGACCGGTGAGCACGGCGACCTCTTCGTCGGTCAGCCCGGTGAGCGCGGAGCGCTGTACCTCCAGGCCCGCGCCGACGGCCTCGTCGATGAGCGCGAGGCCACGGTCGGTGACCGTCACCTGGAGCCCCCGCCGGTCGTGCGGATCGGGCTTGCGCACGAGCAGTCCGGCCTTCTCCAGCTTGTCCAGACGCCCGGTCATGCCGCCCGTGGTGAGCATGAGGGTGGCCGAGAGCTGGCGGGGCGAGAGGGTGTAGGGCTCGCCCGACCTGCGCAGTGTGGCCACCACGTCGAACTCGCCGCGTGAGATGCCGAAGCGCGCGTAGCACTCCTCCATCGCGTCGCCCATGGCCCTGGCGATCCGGTAGATGCGTCCGAAGACGGCCATCGGCGCCGTTTCCAGGTCGGGGCGCACGGCGAACCACTGGGCCGTGATCGCGTCCACCGCGTCCTTGTCGTCACTCATGGCTGCAGTATCCGGCTTCCCCGAGATCGTTCGCAAAAAAGTTGCTTGCCACTAAGTAGCTTAGCGGTAAGCTACTTAGTGGCAACCGAGTCCGGGGGAGAGGTCATGGCGTTGTTCGGGGGAAAGACGGCTGGATCAGGGGAAGCGAAGGTCGCGGGGGAGCGGTCGCTGCTCCTCGGAATCGGCATCAGCGCGGTCGGGATCGGAATGTACATCCCCTTCTCGCTGGTCTTCTTCCACCACGTCACGGGCCTCTCCCTCACCCTCGTCGGCCTGGTCATGACCGTCACCGGACTGGCCGGGCTGGCGCTCATGCCGCTGGCCGGCTCGGCCGTCGACCGGTTCGGCGCCAAGAGGGTCAACCTGGTGCTCCATGCGACACGGGCGCTCGGCTTCGCCCTCTACCCCTTCGCGACCTCCCTGCCCGCCTTCGCGGCCGTCGCCCTCGTCACCGCATTCGCCGACCGCTCCTTCGGCGTCGTCCAGCAGTCCCTGATGGGCGAGGTGGCACGGGGCGCCGCCCGCGACCGGCTCCAGGCATCCACCCGGGCCCTGCAGAACGCCGGGATGGGCGCGGGCGCCCTGCTCGTCTCCGGAGTGCTGGCACTGTGGGGCACCGGCGGGTTCACCTACACCGCCTGGGGCAACTCCCTCGCCTTCGCGCTCGCCGGACTGCTCGTCAGCCGGGTCCGGGCGGTCCGCACGGCAGGGGCGGCAGGGGCGGCCGGCGCCGAGCCCGTCGGCCCGGTGGGGTACCGGACGGTCCTGCGCGACCGCCCCTTCCTCGGGCTCACCGCCGCCAACTTCCTCACCGCACTGGGCTATTGCGCCCTCTCCGTCCTCTTCCCGCTCTACCTCTCCACCTGGCTGAAGGCCCCCGACTCCCTCACCGGAGCGGCCTTCACCGTCAACACCGTCCTGTGCGCCGGGATCGGCGTGCTGATCGCCGGCCGGGTCCGCCGCTCCGGCGCCCGCCGCACCCGCTCCGCCGCACTCGGCGCCCTGCTCTTCGCCGCCGCCTTCGCCGGGCAGATCGTGCTCGGCACCCTGCGACCCGGCCGGACCGTCACCCTGATCGCCCTGCTGGTCATCGTCGTCGTCTACACCCTCGGCGAACTCGTGCACAGCCCCTCCGGCGGCGCCCTGTCGGTCTCCGCCGCCCCCGAGCCTGTCCGTGGCCGCTACCTGGCCACCTACCAGCTGTCCTACTCGCTGGCCGGCGCGCTCGCCCCCTCCCTCTTCACCGCCCTGCTCGCCGTCGACGGCCGCCTGCCCTGGGCCGTCCTGGCCGTCGCCGCGACCGGCGCAGCCCTGGCGCTGCTCCGGCTGGAGCGGCATCTGCCGGCCGAGGCCGTGCACGCCGAGCCGCCGCCGGCCGCCGAGGCCGTCACCGGGCCGGTCCCGGTGACCTCCGCCGCCTGAGCCCGCCCCACCAGCTTCCACCCGACCGAGGAGCCACCCGCCATGAAGCGTTTAGCCACCGTCGCCCTGACCGCGCTCGCCCCCATCTCCTGGGGCTCGACCTACGCGGTGGCCACCGAGCTGCTGCCGCCCGACCGGCCGCTGTTCACCGGCGTCATGCGGGCCCTGCCCGCGGGGCTGCTGCTGACCGCCCTGGCCCGTACCCTCCCCAAGGGCCAGTGGTGGTGGAAGTCCGCCGTCCTCGGCATCCTCAACATCGGCGCCTTCTTCCCGCTGCTGTTCCTCTCCGCCTACCGGCTCCCCGGCGGCGTCGCGGCCGTACTGGGCGCCGCCGGCCCGCTGTTCGTCGTAGGACTGGCCGCACTCCTCCTCGGGGAGCGGGCGAGCCTGCGCACCGTGCTCGCCGCCGTGGTCGGGGCGTTCGGCGTCAGCATGGTCGTCCTCACGGCGGAGGCCGGGCTGGATGCGGTCGGCGTCGTCGCCGGTGTGATCTCCTCCGCCTCCATGGGCGCAGGTACCGTCATGACCAAGCGCTGGGGCCGCCCCGAAGGCGTCGGCCCGCTGGCGATGACCGGCTGGCAGCTCACCGCGGGCGGACTGTTCATCATCCCGGTCGCCGCCCTCGTCGAAGGGGCCCCGCCCGCCCTCGACGGCAAGGCCTTCCTCGGCTACGGGTACATGATGCTGATCAACACCGGCATCGCGTACTGGCTGTGGTTCCGCGGCATCGGAGCCCTCAGCGCCACCTCGGTCACCCTGCTCGGCCCGCTGTCCCCGCTCACCGCCGCCGTCATCGGCTGGGCCGCCCTCGGGCAGGCGCTGTCGCCCGTACAGCTCGTGGGCATGGCGATCGCCTTCGGGGCCACCGTCGCCGGCCAGCTGGCGGTCGCCCGCACCACGCAACCGTTCAGTTCTACTGAAAAGAACGATCAGAACATTTCGATAGACCTGACGGATGAGAGGGTGCGACGGTAGACCGCACGAAGGACCCGCCGCAACCCCGAGGAGCAGACCCACAGTGGCCGTCATGGACCGCGTCCGTACCGTCTCGCAAGCCAGGCCCGGCAGCACGGGGAAGAAGGGTGCCGCCGGGCTCGGCGTACTCCTCGCCCTGCTCGCGACGGTCGTCTGGTCCGGCAGCTTCGTCGCCACCCGGGGCATGGCCGAGACCGTACCGCCCGTCCAGGCCGTCTTCTGGCGCTGGATCATCGCCCTGCTCGCCGTCGCCCCCTTCGCCGCCCGCCAGGCCTGGCAGCAGCGGGCCCTGATCCGGCGGCACCTCGGGTACATCGCCCTCGCCACGCTGTTCGGCGTCACCCTCTACAACACGCTCGTGCACCAGGCCGGACTGACCACATCCGCCTCCAACATGGGCATGATCATGGCGGCCTCGCCCGTCATCATGGCGCTCTACGCCCGCATCGGCGGCGAACGGCTCGGCACGCGGCGGGCCTTCGGCATCCTGCTCGCCGCCCTCGGCGTGCTGCTGCTCGTCGGCGACGGCTCCATCGGCTTCGACTTCGGAGCCGGCGACCTGTGGATGTTCGGCGCCGCCCTCTCCTTCGCCACGTACAGCGCCCTGCTCAAGCGCAAGCCCGCAGAACTCGGCGGCCTGGCCTTCCTGATCACCACCTTCGTGCTCGGCGCGCTGATGCTGGCACCTGCCTACGCCGTCTCCGTCGCCGTCCAGGGCGGCTTCGCGGTCAACGCCGGAACGGTCGGACCGCTGCTGTACGTCGGGGTGTTCTCCTCGGCCGTCGCCTTCTTCGCCTGGAACAGGGCCGTCTCGATGATCGGGGCGGCCCGCGCGGGAGTCGTCTACTACCTCCAGCCGGTGTGCGTGGCCGGCCTCGGCCTCCTGCTCCTGGGCGAGCGGACCGGACCGGCGCAGCTGCTCTGCATGGCGCTGATCCTCGGAGGGGTCGGGCTGGGGAGTGCCCGGCGGTAGGTTCGGTCCCATGACCGAGTGGGACATCAAGAAGCTGCGGATCCTGCGCACCCTCGCCGAACGGGGGACCGTGACCCGGACGGCCGAGGCGCTGCACATGACGCCCTCGGCCGTTTCGCAGCAACTGACGAACCTGGCCCGGCAACTGGGCGTGGTGCTGCTCGAGGCCGAGGGCCGCCGGGTGCGGCTCACCGACGCGGCCCACCTGGTCCTGCGGCACACGGAGGCGGTGTTCGCCCAGCTGGAGCGGGCCGACGCGGAACTGGCCGGATACCTCGCCGGGGACGCGGGTGAGGTACGGGTGGGCGCCTTCTCCACCGCGGTACCGGCGCTCGTGGTCCCGGCGGTGGCCGCGCTGCGGCGGGCCCACCCCGGGGTGGAGGTCCGGGTTCGGGAGACGGAGGCCGCGGAGTCGTACGAGCTCCTGTCGGCCGGCGGCGTGGACCTCGCGCTGTCGCTCGCGGCCCACGCACCGACCGCGCGGGACCCCCGGTTCACGCGGGTGGCGCTCCTGGAGGACCCCCTGGACGTGGCGCTCCCGCCGGGCCATCCACGGGCGGACGCGGCCGATCTGCGGCTGGCGGACCTCTCCGGCGACCCGTGGATCTACGGCGGCAGCGGTCCCTGGTCGGAGATCGCCCGGTCCGCCTGCGAAGCCGCGGGCTTCGTCCCGGAACAGGCGCACTCGGCGTCAGGCTGGACGGCGATCCTGGCCATGGTCGAGGCGGGCATGGGCGTGGCCCTGGTGCCCCGGATGGTGTCGAGCCGGGCCTCGGGCGGAACGGTGCGGGTCCTGGCCCACGACCGCCCGACCCGCCACGTGATCGCGGCGGTCCGCCGGGGCGCCGAATCCGCACCCGCACTGGCGCACGTCCTCGCCGCCCTGCGCGAGGCGGCCTCGGCCCGGCGGTAGCAGCTTCCGGGCTCCGCCCGGACCCGGTCCTCAAACGCCGGGCGGGCTGAAAATCCAGCCCGCCGGCGTTCGAGGCGCGGGGTCCGGGGCGGAGCCCCGGCTACGGTGCGAGCCGTCAGGCCTGAGCGGCAGCGGCGTCCGCGGCCTGGGCCTTCAGCGCGCGCTCGACGCCCGCGCGGGACTCCGAGACCAGGCGGCGCAGGGCCGCGTTCGGCTCGGCCGAGGCCAGCCACGCGTCCGTCGCGTCCAGGGTCTCCTGCGAGACCTGCAGCGCCGGGTAGAGGCCCACCGCGATCTGCTGGGCGATCTCGTGGCTGCGGGTCTCCCACACGTTCTTGACCGCCGAGAAGAACTTCTCGGTGTACGGGGCCAGCAGCTCGCGCTGGTCGGTCTGGACGAAGCCGCCGATCACGGCCTCCTGCACCGCGTTCGGCAGGTCGCCGGACTCCACCACCGAGGCCCACGCCTCGGCCTTGGCCTCCGCCGTCGGGCGCGCCGCACGGGCGGTCGCCGCGTGGCGCTCGCCGGCCGCCGTGGCGTCCCGCAGCAGCTCGGCCGCGATGGCCGGCTCCCCGGCGACGCCCGTCGCGACGAGCCGCTCCAGGAACGTCCACCGCAGCTCGGTGTCGACGGCCAGGCCCTCGATCTCCGCCGCACCGTCGAGCAGCGCCGACAGGTAGGTGAGCTGCCCCTCGGTGCGGGCGGTGGCCGCGAACGCCCGCGCCCACGCCAGCTGGTGGTCCCCGGCCGGCTCCGCGCCGCGCAGCTGCTCCAGGGTGGCCTCGGTCCAGGCCGCCAGGCCCTGCTCCCGCCACGCCGGGTCGGCGTAGAGGTCGATGGCCAGCTTCACCTGACGGTGCAGCGACTGGACGACGCCGATGTCGGACTCCTTGCCGATGCCCGAGAGGACCAGCGCCAGGTAGTCGCGGGTGGCGAGCTCGCCGTCACGCGTCATGTCCCAGGCCGAGGCCCAGCACAGGGCGCGCGGCAGGGACTCCGTGAAGTCGCCGATGTGCGCGGTGACCGTGGCGAGGGACTCCTCGTCCAGGCGGACCTTCGCGTAGGACAGGTCGTCGTCGTTCAGCAGGAAGACCGCCGGGCGCGTGCGGCCGACCAGCTCCGGCACCGTGGTCAGCGCGCCGTCGATGTCCAGCTCGATCCGGTCGGTGCGCACGAGGGCGCCGTCCTGGAGCTCGTACAGGCCGACCGCGATGCGGTGCGGGCGCAGCGTGGACTGGCCCTTGGCGCCGGCGGGCAGCGCGGGCGCCTCCTGGCGGATGCCGAAGGCAGTGATCACGCCGTTCGCGTCGGTGGTGACCTCCGGGCGCAGGATGTTGATGCCGGCCGTCTCCAGCCACGCCTTGGACCAGGCCGTCAGGTCGCGGCCGGAGGTCTCCTCCAGGGCGCCCAGCAGGTCGGACAGGCGCGTGTTGCCGAACGCGTGCGCCTTGAAGTACGCCTGCACGCCCTTGAAGAAGGCGTCCATGCCGACGTAGGCCACGAGCTGCTTGAGCACCGAGGCGCCCTTGGCGTACGTGATGCCGTCGAAGTTGACCATGACGTCGTCGAGGTCACGGATGTCCGCCATGATCGGGTGCGTGGACGGCAGCTGGTCCTGCCGGTACGCCCAGGTCTTCATGGAGTTGGCGAAGGTGGTCCACGCGTGCGGCCACTTCGAGCCCTCCGCGTACGCCTGGCAGGCGATCGACGTGTACGTCGCGAACGACTCGTTCAGCCACAGGTCGTTCCACCACTCCATGGTGACCAGGTCGCCGAACCACATGTGCGCGAGCTCGTGGAGGATGGTCTCCGCGCGCACCTCGTACGCCGCGTCCGTCACCTTCGAGCGGAAGACGTACTGGTCTCGGATGGTGACGGCGCCCGCGTTCTCCATGGCTCCCGCGTTGAACTCCGGGACGAAGAGCTGGTCGTACTTGGCGAAGGGGTAGTCGTAGGCGAACTTCTCCTGGAACCAGTCGAAGCCCTGCCGGGTCACGTCGAAGATCGCGTCCGCGTCGAGGAACTCGGCGAGCGAGGGACGGCAGTAGATGCCGAGCGGTACGGACTGGCCGTCCGGGCCCTCGTAGGAGCTGTGCACCGCGTGGTACGGACCGACGATCAGCGCGGTGATGTACGAGGAGATGCGCGGCGTCGGCTCGAAGCGCCAGACGTTGTCCTTGACGTCCGCGGCCTCGGGGGTCGGGGAGTTCGAGATGACCGTCCAGCCCTCGGGGGCCGTCACGGTGAACTGGAACGTGGCCTTCAGGTCGGGCTGCTCGAAGCTGGCGAAGACCCGCCGCGCGTCCGGCACCTCGAACTGGGTGTAGAGATAGGCCTGCTGGTCGACCGGGTCCACGAAGCGGTGGAGACCCTCACCCGTGTTCGTGTACGCGCAGTCCGCGACGACGCGGAGCTCGTTGGCCCCGGCCTCCAGGGCGCTCAGGGCGATCCGGGAGTCCTGGAAGACCGCCGCGACGTCCAGCGACTTGCCGTTGAGGACGACCTCGTGCACGGCCGGAGCGACCAGGTCGATGAAGGTCTCCGCCCCGGCCTCGGCCGACTGGAAGCGCACGGTGGTCACGGACGGGTAGCTGCCACCCTCCTGTGCGCCGCTGAGATCGAGTTCGATCTCGTAGGAGTCGACGGTGAGCAGCTTTGCCCGCTGCTGAGCCTCTTCACGGGTGAGATTCGTGCCTGGCACGCGTTCATCTCCTTCGATGGTGACGTTGCCCGGCCATCCTGCCATCCGGACAGCATCACTGCCTCGGACTAATCCACGGGCGAACGCGACGTCGTATTCCCGCCGGACACCGGACGGCCGCCGCGCCACGCTGGTTGCCATGACCAGTGCATACCGGGCCAGGCCCATCGAGGAGGCGGCGCTCAAGGAGCTCCGCGTGCAGGACGACGCGGGACGCGGCCCCGTCCCGTACACCGACGGAGAGGGCGGGGCGCCGCTGCGGTGCTGCCTGCGCACCAGTGAGGCGGGGGAGCGGATCGCGCTCGTCTCCTACGCGCCGCTGCGCCGCTGGGCGGCGCGGACCGGGGCCGATCCCGGCGCCTACGACGAGCAGGGGCCCGTCTTCATCCACGCCGAGGACTGCGCGGGCCCCGTGGGGGGCGGTGGCCACCCCTTCGCCCGGGCAGGGGTGCAGCGCACCGCCCGGCGGTACGACGCCCGCGGGCACATCCTCGGCGGGCGGGTCCTGGACCTCGGGGAGGACCCCGACGGGGTGATCGAGCAGGCCCTCGCCGAGGCCTTCGCCGATCCCGCCGTGGCCCTCGTTCACCTGCGCTTCGCCGAGTTCGGCTGCTTCCAGTTCGAGGTGCGCAGGCCCTGACGTGCCAGGAGGGCGGGCGCCCCGGGGCGCCCGCCCTCCTCGTCGTACGCCCGCGGGATCAGCCGCGCAGCTCCTCGGCCACGAGCTCGGCGATCTGCACCGCGTTCAGGGCCGCGCCCTTGCGGAGGTTGTCGTTCGACAGGAACAGCGCGAGGCCGTTGTCCACGGTCTCGTCGGAGCGGATGCGGCCCACGTACGAGGCGTCCTTGCCCGCCGCCTGCAGGGGGGTCGGGATCTCCGAGAGCTCGACGCCCGGGGCGTCCTTCAGCAGCTCGTACGCGCGCTCGACGCTGAGGGGGTTGGTGAAGCGGGCGTTGACCTGGAGGGAGTGGCCGGAGAAGACCGGCACGCGCACGCAGGTGCCCGAGACCTTGAGCTCCGGGATCTCCAGGATCTTGCGGGACTCGTTGCGGAGCTTCTGCTCCTCGTCGGTCTCGAAGGAACCGTCGTCGACCAGGTTGCCGGCGAGCGGGATCACGTTGTAGGCGATCGGGCGCTTGTAGACGGCCGGCTCCGGGAAGTCCACCGCGCCGCCGTCGAAGGTCAGCTGGTCGGCGGCCTCGGCGACCGCGCAGGCCTGGCCCTTGAGCTCGGCCACACCGGAGAGGCCCGAGCCGGAGACGGCCTGGTAGGTGGTGGCGATCAGCGCGGTCAGGCCGGCTTCCTCGTGCAGGGGACGCAGCACCGGCATCGCGGCCATGGTGGTGCAGTTCGGGTTCGCGATGATGCCCTTGGGGCGGTTCTTGATCGCGTGCGGGTTGACCTCGGAGACCACGAGGGGGACCTCCGGGTCGCCGCGCCAGGCGGAGGAGTTGTCGATCACGACGGCGCCCTGGGAGGCGACCTTCTCGGCCAGCGCGCGGGAGGTGGCGCCGCCGGCGGAGAACAGCACGATGTCCAGGCCCGCGTAGTCGGCCGTGGAGGCGTCCTCGATGGTGATCTCCCGGCCCTCCCACTCGAGGGTGGAGCCCGCGGAACGGGCCGAGGCGAACAGCCGCAGCTCGTCCACCGGGAACTTCCGCTCGGCGAGGATGCCGCGCATGACTCCGCCGACCTGTCCGGTGGCTCCGACGATTCCGACCCTCACGGTGACTCCTTTTGGTACGTACGACGCGGGCGCGCGTGGAGCCATCATGCGTTCGACCCCACGAGCCTTGTCCAATCCATTGTCCGAGGAACGGACGGTGTCCCGGTCGTGAACCCCCGTGTCGGGTTCGTGGCGGGCGTGTTGCAGAGCCCCTGAACACACGTTTTGCCTGGTCGGAAGCGGTTTGGCGGCCGGTCTGCCGGGTCCGTTTTCCGGACATGCCCGACCGCAGAACGAACCATCCGATGCGCGGGACTCGGGAAAAGGCCCGAGGGGGCGGCGCTCGTCAGAGCGCCGCCCCCTCGGGTTTCGTACTGCGGGGTCCTACGGGAGGACCTTCTCGATCTGCACGCTGCCGGTGCCGGCGGCGGTGCCGCGGGCGTTCAGCAGCTGGACCTGGCCGAAGAACTGACGGCCCTCGGGGGCCGCGCTGCTGACCAGGACGTTCGCCGAGACCTGCGCGGTGGCGCCGGTGGCGAGGTTCACCGCGGCGGCCTCGTCGACCTGGACGGAGCCCAGGGCGGCCGAGAAGAACACGTCGCGGTAGTCGTACGTGGTGGAACCGGACGGGATCGCGTAGCCGATCACCTTGACGGTGTAGGTGCCCGCGGCCGGGTTCACCAGGCTCACGGCCTCCTCGGAGTCGCCGTCGGCGGCCGAGCCGACCTTGATGCCGTCCTTGTAGACCTCGAGGTCGAGGTCGGCGGCGGTGTCGGACACCTTGCCGATCGAGACGTCGAGGCGCGAGGTGCCCGCGGGGACCGCGATCTCGGTGGTGTGGGTCTCACCGTTCGCGAGGGTCGGCTTGGCGACCTTCGCGGAGCCGAGCGGACCGCCCTGGAGCTTGCCGCCGGTGATGGCCGCGCCGGCGTTCTTGATGCTCCACTGGACCGGCGCGGGGGTGCCCTGCTTCACCTCGGGCAGGACCTTGACCGCGGGGTCGAAGGCCGCGCCGAGCACGGAGACGTCCAGCTTGAACGGGTTGTCCAGGACCGGCGACGTACGACGGGCCTCGACCTCGATCTCCCAGACGCCCGGCGTCGGCTCGGGGTACGAGCGCACGTCGGGGCGGCAGGTGTTGGCCGGGTTGTCGTAGTTCGGGTAGCAGTTGGTCGTGGCCGTCGGGTCGACCGGCACGCCGTAGGGGTGGATCGCGATGAAGCGCGTCTGGGCGCCCGCCGCGAGACCGCCGAGGGCGACCTCCAGGCTCTTGGCGCCCGGCGGCACCGTCACGAAGTACGACTTGTGGCTGTTGCGCTGCACGGTGGAGGACTGCGACAGAGCGAACGACGGCGCGGCCAGGGGGGCGGAAGCCACGACGGTCGTCAGGATCTGCTTGTCGATGCCCTCGGTGGTCTCGTCGTCCAGCTGCAGGATGCCGCTGTGGACGCCGGCCGACTTGGCGTTGGCCTCGACCTTGATGGTGACGGGCTTGTTCAGCGGCAGGGTGACGTAGTCGTAGCCGCCGACGACCTTGAAGGTGCCGTCGTTGTTGCGCCAGCTCAGGTCGTGCCGGGTGCCGTACTTGACGCCCGTGGTGCGGGTGACGACGACGTTGTAGACCTTCTTCTGGTTGACCTTGAGGCCACCCTCGCGGTCGTACAGGCCGGTGCCGGAGCCCGGGGTCTTCAGGAACTGGTCGATCGCGGTGTCGACCGGCGCCTGGACGGTGAACTCGTTGGCCTTGGCGTCGCGCTGGATGGACTCCCACGCACCGGGGATGTTGATCAGACCCGAACCCTGCGCGTGCGCGGGGACGTTGTCGATCTTCTTGGCGGCCGTGGTGAGCGCGACCCGCAGGGAGGCCGGCGTCAGCTTGATGTTGTGCTGCTTGGCGGCCGAGATCAGCAGGGCGCTGGCGCCCGCGGCCTGCGGCGAGGCCATCGAGGTGCCCTGGAGCATGCCGTAACCGGCCGGCAGGGTGTAGCCGGCCTCCTTCACCGGGGCGCCGGGCAGCCAGGTCTGGATGGTGTTGATGGCCGCGCCGGGGGCGCTGATGGTCGGCGTGAAGCCGCCGTCCTCACGCGGACCGCGCGAGGAGAAGGGGAACATGTTGTACTTCGTGCTCACACCGGAGCCGTAGTTGGCGGCCCAGGTCTCCTTGGAGACCGAGGCACCCACGGAGATGACCTTGTCCGTGAGGGCGGGGTCGCCGATGGTGTTGACGCCCGGGCCCGAGTTGCCGGCCGAGATGACCAGCTGGACGCCGTAGGTGTCGATGAGGTTCTTGTAGAGCTCGGAGCGCGCGTTGTTGCCGTCGTTCAGCGCCGGCAGGCCACCGATGGACATGTTCACGATGTCCACACCGCGGTTGACGACGAGGTCGATCATGCCCTCGGTCAGCGCGATGTTGGTGCAGCCGCCGGACCAGGAGCAGGCGCGCGAGGAGACGAGCTTGGCGCCGGGCGCCTCGCCGTTCATCTTGCCGCCGAAGAGGCTGTTGGCGGCGGTGATACCGGCGACGTGCGTGCCGTGCTCGGACTCGATGATGCCGATGTTGACGAAGTCGGCCTTCTTGCCGACCCAGTCCCCGCCGAGCGGGTCCATCGGGACGTCCTTGCGGATCTCGATCACGAACGGGATGCGCTCGGCGACGTCGGTCGCCGGGTTGTCCGTGCCGAAGTAGCCGATCTGGTAGCCGTCCTTGTACGGCTTCATCGGCTCGTTGTTGGTGAAGTCGCCGTCCTGGTCGGTGTCGACGCGGACGGTGCCGGCGGCGGCGTCGTAGAGCATGCCGAACCGGTCGGTGGTGTCCCCGTCCCGGTTGACGTCGCCCGCCATGTCACCGGTGGCGGTGATCGACTCGCTGAAGCGGCTCCACTGGAAGCTGCCCTCGGGGGCCTTCCAGCTCTGGCCGCCCGCGGTGAAGGCGCCGCCGCTGGAGGTGACCGGGGTGATCTGCGGGCGCCAGGTGGCGTCGCTGTCGGTGATCGGGTCGGTGGCCGTCACCCAGTCGACGATCTTGCGCTCGCCGGTCGTGGTCTTCTGCAGGGCCGGGTGGCCGAGGTCGACACCCGAGTCCATGATGCCGATGGTCACGCCGCGGCCGTCGGCCTGCGGGTTGTCCTTGACGAAGTCGACCGCGCCGGTCTCGAAGGACGGGTTGTACGGGTTCTTCGCCGGGGTGTTCTTGTCCGGCGCCGCGTACGTCTCGGCGGCGGTCTTCTTCACCGTGCCGCTCTCGCGGTCCGCGTCGGGGCGCGGGTCCGGCAGCTGGATCTCGTGCCGCAGGTCGATCCCGTGCACCGAGGACAGCTTGGCGGCCGCCTTCAGCGCGGCCTCGGCCTGGGCGGTGGGCAGGGTGGCGCGCACGTAACCGAGGTTGTCGTACGTCCGGCCCACCGAGGCGCCCTGGACGGCATCGAGCTGATCGGCCACCTGCTTGGTCTGGCCGGGAGCGGTCGCGACCATGACGGTGACGTTCGCGTCACCCTTGGCCTTGGCCTGCTGAAGCAGCTCGGCGTCGGCCGAACCGAGCTTCTGGTCTGCGGACTTGACCGCGGGCGAGGTGCCCGGGGTGTCCGCGCCGGTCGCCGCGAGGACGGGCCCGGCGCCGGTGGCCGCGAGGGCGGCGACCAGGCCGGCCGCGGCCGCGACGCGCGCGACGCGTCTGGCCCCGGATATGGAGCTGGGGGATTCGAGGGTCATCAGCATCCCTGGTAAGTGAAAGATACGGTCCGGATTTCGGTGCCGGATGACCGGTCAGCTTGGCCTAAGCGACAGCTCTTTGGGGAGAGTTGTCATTGACCGAGACCTGCCATGGCGGACTCTCGCCAGCGCGAGGAATGCGCCAGCGCGGCCTTACCGGGGCACAGCGGTGCGAACCACAGGGGCTGATCGGTCGATTTATCGACTTGACGGCCATATGGCGGCACCGGGACGCGCTCGCGCCCCGGTGCGGGTGTGACAGATTTCGAGTGGTCAGCGCTCGCGCGTGCGCGCGTAATGACGTGAGGCCTTCGCCCGGTTTCCGCAGGCGGCCATCGAGCACCAGCGCCGGGTGCCGTTGCGCGAGACGTCGTAGAAGTGAAGGACGCAGCTCTCGGAGGCGCACGTGCGGATCCGGCCGGGCGCGGCGCCCAGCAGGCCGAGGTAGTCGCGCGCCGCCGTCCAGGCCGGCCCCCAGGCCGGATCGGCGAACTCGGCCCGCTCGCCCGGGCCTTCGGCGGTCAGGGTGGCACGGATGCGGCCGTGCTCCAGTACGGCGTCGATCAGGGTACGGGCACTCTCGTCGGCCGGGTCCGCGACCGCGCGGGCCAGGGCCTCGCGAGCGGTCAGCAGATGGACGAGGGTCGCCGCGTCGGCGCGGAAGCGCCCGGCCAGGCCGGTGCTCTCCAGCCAGACCGCGAGCCCCTGCACGCGGGTGAGCCCGGCCGCGCCGGCGAAGAGGTCCAGTGGTTCGCCGTCGACGGCCCAACGGGTGTTGAGCAGGTCGAGGGCGACCGGCTCCCCGGTCAGGGGTCGTGGATCCGCCGCCGTCATGTCCCTCGTGCCCCTCTCCCGCCGGATGGCTAACCCTTTGAGGGTACGTGAACGGTTGACACCTCCTTGCCTAACCCTTAAATTGATTCTAGAAGGTTAGACAAGATGTGTGCGGGAACCTCTGCGGAAGGAACGTCATGACCCACGGGGCGTACCACCGGGGCCCGCTGGCCGTGCAGGAGCGGGTCGGCGTGCGCGACCTGGCCGACCATGTCGGGCGCTCGATCGGTAGCGGCATCCGCGACGTCGCGGCGGCCTTCCTGGGGCTCCAGCCGCACCTGGTCGTCGGCGCCACCGACGGCGCGGGGCGGGTGTGGGCCTCCCTGCTCACCGGCGCGCCCGGCTTCGTACGGGCCACCGGGCCGGACCGGATCGCGGTCGCCGGCGGTCCACCGGCGGGCGACCCGCTCGCCGAGGCGCTGGCCACGGCAGGGACCCGCGTCGGCACCCTCGCGCTCGACCCGCGCACCCGGCGCCGGATGCGGCTGAACGGAACCCTGGAGGTGACGCGGGGAGGCTTCGCCGTCGAGGCCGAGCAGGTCTTCGGCAACTGCCCCAAGTACATCCAGCGGCGCCGGCCGCTGGAGCTCGCCCGGCAGGGGGCGGGTGTGGTGCGGCGCGGGGATGTGCTCACACAGGACCAGCAGCGGACGGTGCGCGGCGCCGACACCTTCTTCGTCGCCACCACGGCGGAGGCGGACGGGGCCGACGCCAGTCACCGGGGCGGACTGCCGGGATTCGTGGAGGTGCTCTCGCCGGCCGAGCTGGCCTGGCCGGACTACGCGGGCAACGCCATGTTCCTGACCCTGGGGAACCTGACGGCCGACCCGCGGGCCGGACTGCTCTTCCCGGACTGGGAGAGCGGGGCGGTCCTTCAGCTCAGCGGCCGGGCCCGGACGGAGTTCGGGGCCGACGGGAGCCGCCGCACCCGCTTCCGGGTGGAGTCGGTGGTGGAGAGCGTGCACCCGGGGCGGCTGCTGTGGAGCACCCCGGAGTACTCGCCTCACCTGGGCAGTACCACCAGGTAGGCGGCGGGTTCCCGGTCGTCGGCCGCGGTCAGGGCGGTCCGGATGACCGCGGCCTGCTGCTCGGGCCAGTCGCGCAGCTTGCGGGGGGTGATGTGGATGACGGTCACCCCGAGCCGCTCCAGCGTCTCGCGCTTGCGCACGGACTCCGACCACTGCTCGTCCTCGCCCTGGCGGGGGGCGCGGGTGTCGATCTCCAGGGCGACGGAGTGCTCGGGCCAGAACGCGTCGACACCGCCGAGGTGCGGGCCGCCGGGCAGCCGCAGGTCCACGTTCCAGACGGGGTCGGGGAGCTCGTGGCCCCGTACGAGGTGGTACAGCCGGTCCTCGGCGATGGCCCGGCCCTCCGCGAGCAGCGACTCGACCGCGTCGACCACGTGCGGCCGGTTCAGCAACCGGGCGACGGTCAGCTCCCGTACGACGGCGGCCGGTTCGCAGTGCCCGCCGCGGACGGCCTCGCTCAGCAGGCGGCGTACGACGCCGGCGTCGGAGAGCTGGGTGACGGCGTCGGCGACGGCCCGCGCGACGGGCGCCACCGGCAGTCCGGTCACCTCCTGGGACCGCGGCGGCGTGTGCGTCCGTACGATCCGCACGTCCCCGGTGGAGCGCAGCCGCCGGGTGCCGGGCACCAGTACGTCGATGTGCGACAGGGCGAGCAGCGCGGGCGCGGAGCTGAACCGGTACAGGGCCAGCGCCGCCAGCCCGGTGATCATGGCCTCGCCGCTGCCGCGCCGTCCCGCGTACAGCAGCGCCGCGTGCAGGCGCTCCTCGCTGGTCGCGGGCCCGGAGTGGAGCAGGAACACCCCGGGCAGGATCTGCTGCCAGGGCCGCCCGGCCGCGTCGGAGGCGGTGACGCCGTGCTCGCGCAGCTGGGCCAGGGTCAGCACGCGGGGGCGGGTGCCGGTGAGGTGGGCGAGGGGGAGGGGTGCGTTGTGGTTCATGACGCGGTGATTCCCTCAGGCCATGGCCTTGCTAACCCCTGTTACACGCCCGTCGACAAATCCGGACAAGCCGGGGCTAAAGTACGGGCGTTCGACTGCCGATGGGGTGCGCCCGTACGGGGGACCCGGGTCGGCGCCGTTGCGGGGGCGCCGCCCCGGACCCCCGCGCCTCCAACGCCGGCAGGGCTGGCTTTTTCCAGCCCGTCCGGCGTTCGAGGCGTTCGAGGACCGGGTCCGGGCGGCGCCCGGTCTCGGGAAGGGGCGGGGTGGGGGAAGGCCCCGCAGGTCAGCCCGCGGCCGCGTCGCAGGCCTGGGCGCGCAGGCCCCGGGCCAGGTCGTCCCGGGCCTCCAGGACCAGGCGGCGCAGGGCCGGAGCCGCGTCGGCGTGCGTCGACAGCCAGGCGTCGGTGGCCTCGAGCGTGGCGGAGTCGCCCTGCAGCGCCGGGTAGAGACCCCTCACCACGTCCATGCCGATCTGGATCGACCGCTCCGCCCACACCCGTTCGATCACCTCGAAGTAGCGCCCCGCGTAGGCCGCGAGCAGGCCCCGCTGCGAGGACTGCTGCATGCCCGCGATCGTCGCCTCCACCAGCGCGTTGGACAGCGCGTCCGACTCGACCACCGCCGCCCACGCCTGGTCCTTCACCGCCTGCGAGGGCCGCGCCGCCAGGCACCGCACCTGGTGCCGCTTGCCCGAGGCCGTGTCGTCGCGCGCCAGTTCGGCGGCGAGCACGCCCTCGTCCACCGCCCCGTGCGCGGCCAGCGGCAGCAGGAAGTCCCAGCGCAGCTCCTGGTCCACCTCCAGCCCGTCGATCCGCGCCGTGCCCTCCAGCAGCCCCAGCAGCAGCTGGAAGTCGCCCTCGGTCGCCGCGCTCGCCGCGAAGAAGCGGGCCCACGTCAGCTGGTGCTCCGACCCCGGCGCCGCGAGCCGCAGTTCGCGCAGCGCGCCCGACGCCAGCTCCCGGCCGCCCTGCTCGCGCCACGCGGGCGCCGCATAGTGGGTCACCGAGGTCAGGGCCTGCGTGTGCAGCATCTGCAGGACGCCGACGTCGCTCTCGCGGCCCGCATGCGCGAGGACCAGCGAGACGAAGTCCCGCGCCGGCATCAGGCCGTCGCGCGTCAGGTTCCACAGCGCCGACCAGCTCAGGGCCCGCGCGAGCGGGTCGCTCAGGTCACCGAGGTGCGCCCGCAGGGTCTCCAGCGAGCTCTCGTCGAAGCGGATCTTGCAGTAGGTGAGGTCCTCGTCGTTGACCAGAACCAGGTCGGGGCGGTCCGTGCCCGCCAGCTCCGCGACGACCGTCCGCGCGCCCGAGACGTCCGCGTCGGCCCGCGCGTAGCGGACCAGGGTCCCGTCGGAATCCAGCCGGTACAGGCCCACCGCGACCCGGTGCGGACGCAGCTCGTCGCCCTCCTGCACGACGGCCAGCTCCGTCACCCGGCCGCCGGCGTCGTAGGTGATCACCGGGGTCAGAGCGTTCACCCCGGCGGTCTGCAGCCAGGCCCGCGACCACTCGGCCATGTCCCGCCCGGAGACCTCCGCGAGCACCGACAGCAGGTCGTCGAGCGTGGTGTTCCCGTAGGCGTTGGCCTTGAAGTAGCGCCGCGCGCCCTCCAGGAAGGCCTCCCGTCCCACATAGGCGACCAGCTGCTTGAGCACCGAGGCGCCCTTGGCGTAGGTGATGCCGTCGAAGTTCAGCTTGGCGTCCTCCAGGTCACGGATGTCGGCCGTGATCGGGTGCGTGGACGGCAGCTGGTCGGCCCGGTAGGCCCATGACTTGCGGCGGTTGGCGAAGGTGATCCACGCCTGGTCGAAGCGGGTGGCCTCGACCAGCCCGAAGGAGCCCATGAAGTCCGCGAAGGACTCCTTCAGCCACAGGTCGTCCCACCACTTCATGGTGACCAGGTCGCCGAACCACATGTGCGCCATCTCGTGCAGGATGACGTTCGCGCGCGCCTCGTACGAGGCCTGCGTCACCTTGCCGCGGTAGATGTACTCCTCGCGGAAGGTCACCATCCCCGGGTTCTCCATGGCGCCCAGGTTGTACTCCGGCACGAAGGCCTGGTCGTACTTCCCGAAGGGGTACGGGTAGTCGAAGAGCTCGTGGAACAGGTCGAAGCCCTGCTTGGTGATGAGGAAGACGTCATCGGCGTCGAAGTGCTTCGCCAGCCCCTTGCGGCACATCGCGCCCAGCGGGATCGTCAGGTCCCCGCGGGTGTAGGTGTCCGTCACGTAGTGGTAGGGGCCCGCGACCACGCACGTGATGTACGTGGAGATCGGCGCGGTCTCGGCGAACCGCCACACCCCGGCCTCGCGGGACTCCTCCGCGCCGTTGCTCCACACCTGCCAGCCCTCGGGGGCCGTCACCTCGAAGCGGTACGGGGCCTTGAGGTCGGGCTGCTCGAAGTTCGCGTACACCCGCCGGGCGTCGGCCGGCTCGTACTGGGTGTAGAGGTAGACCTCGCCGTCCTCCGGGTCCACGAAGCGGTGCAGGCCCTCGCCCGTCCGGCTGTACGCGCAGTTCGCGTCCACCACGAGGACGTTCTCGGCGGCCAGGCCGTCGAGGGCGATCCGGGCTCCGTCGAAGACCGCGGCCACGTCCAGCGCGCGCCCGTTCAGGGTCACGGCGTTCACCGAAGGGGCGATCAGGTCCGCGAAGGTGGCGGAGCCGGCCGCCGCCCGGAAGCGGACGGTCGTCACCGAGCGGAAGGTCCGGGGACCCTCGGCCGGCTCGGCCTCGTCGACCGCGGACCGGATGTCGAGGACCACCTCGTACCCGTCGACGGACAGCAGCTCGGCCCGCTCACGGGCCTCGTCGCGGGACAGATTCTCTCCGGGCACGTGCACTCCTTCGTGCGTGATCGCGTTCTTGTGTCGAATCCTCGCACGAGGGAATCAGCGCCACCCGGTAGTGGTTGGTGACGGGGAACGTGAGCCCAGTGATGCGCTTTTGCGACCCATGCCGAGACTGAGGAGAGACATGACCGACACCCAGGTGCGCGAGAAGACCCCGGTCGACTTCTGGTTCGACCCGCTCTGCCCTTGGGCCTGGATGACGTCCCGCTGGATGGTCGAGGTCGAGAAGGTCCGCGACGTCGAGGTCCGCTGGCACGTGATGAGCCTCGCGGTGCTCAACGAGAACAAGCTCGACGAACTGCCCGAGGTCTACCGCGAGCTGCTCGGCCCCAAGGGCTGGGCCCCGGTGCGCGTGGTCATAGCGGCGCAGCAGAAGCACGGCGAGGAAGTCACCGGCAAGCTCTACACCGCGCTCGGCACCCGCATTCACAACGAGGAGAAGGGCCCGACGCGCGAGGTGATCGCCGAGGCGCTCGCCGAGGTCGGTCTGCCGGCCGAGCTGCTCGCGTACGCCGACTCGGACGAGTACGACGAGGTGCTGCGGGCCTCGCACAACGACGGCATAGACCGGGTGGGCCAGGAGGTCGGCACCCCGGTGATCTCCGTTCCGGGCTCCGAGGGTGACGACGTGGCCTTCTTCGGTCCGGTGGTCACCCCGACCCCGCGCGGCGACGCGGCCGCCCGGCTCTGGGACGGCACCCTGCTCGTCGCCTCGACCCCGGGCTTCTACGAGATCAAGCGCACCCGCACCAAGGGCCCGTCCTTCGAGTAGGCGGACCCGTCGGCCCGGCCGGCGCACCACACAGAAGACCCCCGTGAGTCACGTCCTCACGGGGGTCTTCCGTTCGACACGCCCGCCGGTGAAGGTTGAGAAGACGATCACGAGGCGGACGGGCTTGTGGTGGCGCGATCAGCCCTTGGCGGGGATCAGCAGCGGGGTGTTCGCCTTGGCGTCGGCGTAGCGCTTGGAGACGTCCTGCCAGTTGACGACGTTCCACATGGCCTCGATGAAGTCCACCTTCTGGTTCTTGTACTGAAGGTAGAAGGCGTGCTCCCAGGCGTCGAAGACCAGGATCGGGGTGCTCGCCACGCCCACGTTGCCCTGGTGGTCATAGACCTGCTCGACGACCAGACGGCCGCTGACGGGCTCGTACGCGAGCACGCCCCAGCCGGAGCCCTGCGTCGCGGAGGAGGCGAAGGTCAGCTGCTTCTTGAACTTCGCGAAGGAGCCGAAGGACTCGGTGATCGCGTCGGCCAGGTCGCCCAGGCCGTCGGCCGCGGTGGGCTCGCCGCCGCCCTCGCCGGTCTTCGGGCTGGCCATGTTGTGCCAGTAGATGCTGTGCAGGATGTGGCCGGAGAGGTGGAACGCGAGGTTCTTCTCCAGGCCGTTGAGGGCGCCCCAGTTCTCCTTGTCGCGCGCCTCCGCCAGCTGCTCCAGCGTGTTGTTGGCGCCCGTGACGTAGGCCGCGTGGTGCTTGTCGTGGTGCAGCTCGATGATCTGCGGGTTGATCACCGGCTCCAGTGCCGCGTAGTCGTACGGAAGCTCAGGAAGCGTGTAGATGGCCATGCGTGTTATCCGGTCCCCTCAGCGTGCCAACTGCTTATTGCAATCAATGCGCAACTGCACGCTAGCAGTATCTATTCCAGGCCACATGTAAGGGTTACCTCTGAACGACGAAGGCGGGCCCCGTGTCTTCGCACGGAGCCCGCCTTCGTCTTCCGACGATCCGTCAGGCCCGGCCGGCCGCCCGGCGCTGCATCACGTAACCGGTCACCGCGAGGGCGACGGTCAGCCCGCCGGTGAAGATCACCTGGACGCGCGTGTCCTCGCCCAGGGCCATCAGCACCAGGACCCCGGCCACCCCGGCCAGCGCCACCCAGGTCAGGTACGGGAAGCCCCACATCCTGACGACCAGCTTCTCGGGGGCCTCGCGCTCCAGCCGCCGGCGCAGCACGAACTGCGAGACGGCGATGAAACCCCAGACGACCAGGATGACCCCGCCCACCATGTTCAGCAGCCAGGCGAACAGGGTGTCCGGGTACCAGTAGGACAGCAGCACGGTGACGAAGCCGAAGGCGCAGGAGGCGAGCACCGCCCGGCGCGGCACCCGGCCGCTCACCTTGCCCAGCGCCTTGGGGCCCTGGCCGCGGGAGACCAGCGAGTAGGCCATGCGCGAGGAGCCGTAGATGTTGGCGTTCATCGCGGACATCAGGGCGATCAGGATGACCACGTTCATGATCTCGCCGGCGGCCGGGATGCCCAGGCGGTCCAGGGTGGCGGCGTACGGGCCCTCGGCCGTGACCGCCGGGTCGTTCCACGGCAGCAGGGTGACGATGACGAGCATGGAGCCGACGTAGACGATCGCGATGCGCCACATGGTGGTCCGCACGGCCCTGGCCACGCCCTTGACCGGGTCCTCGGACTCGGCGGCCGCGATGGTCACCGTCTCCAGTCCGCCGTACGCGACGACCGAGGCCAGCAGTCCGACCAGCAGGCCGTCCACCCCGTTGGGCAGGAAGCCGCCGTCGTGGAGCATGTTGGCGGTGCCGGGGGAGTCGGTGCCGGGCAGCAGGCCGAGCACGGCGAGCACGCCCAGGCCCAGGAAGAGCGCGATCGCGCCGATCTTGAGGGCGGCGAACCAGAACTCGAACTCGCCGAAGTGGGAGACGGCGGCGAGGTTCGAGCCGCAGAAGAGGGCCATGAAGACCAGCACCCACATCCAGGAGGGGGTGCCCGGGAACCAGCCGGCCATGATGTGCGCCGCGCCGATGGCCTCGATGGCCACGCCCACGCACAGCAGTGTCCAGAACATCCAGCCGGCGGTGAATCCGGCCCAGGGGCCGATCGCCCGCTCCGCGTGGACGGAGAAGGAGCCGGAGGCGGGGTTGGCGGCGGACATCTCGCCGAGCATCCGCATCACGAACATCACGAGCAGCCCGGACGCGGCGTACGCGAGCACGATCGAGGGGCCCGCGGCGGCGATGCCGGCGCCGGAGCCGACGAAGAGTCCGGCACCGATGACACCGCCGAGGGCGATCATCGAGAGGTGGCGCTGCTTGAGCCCGTTGCCGAGGGGAGACCCGGCGTCGGCCTGCGGCGGCTCGGGCGGTGCGACGGTGGTGCTGCTGTGGCTCATGGCTGGGTGCCTGTCAGGTGCGGGGGTGGAGCGGGGCCCAGTGTGCCGAGTGTCCGATCACCGGAACGACTGTGTCCGATATTCGGACAGCCGGATGACCGGCCGTGATCACCCCCGTACGCTGCCGACAGGACGCACAGCCGCGATGACAGGGGGACCGGTGGACGACCGAACGGACCACGGGATCAGGGAACTGCCCGCCACGGGCCGGGGGGTGCTCGTCACTGGGGCGTCCCGGGGGATCGGGCGGGCCATCGCCACGGCCTTCGCCGAGAGGGGCGACCGGGTGGCGGTGCACTGCACGGTCCGGCGGGCGGACGCCGAGCGCACTCTCGCGGACCTGCCGGGCGAGGGGCACATCCTGGTCAGCGGCGACCTCACCGACCCGGCCCGCGTGGAAGCGCTCGCGGCCGAGACCGAGAAGGCGCTCGGCGGCATCGACGTCCTCGTGAACAACGCCGCCGTGATGGTCGCGCATCCGCTGCCCACGACCTCGTACGCCGACTGGCAGGAGGCCTGGCGGCAGACGGCCGCCGTGAACCTCTTCGCCCCGGCCAACCTCACCCACTGCGTCGCCCGGCACATGATCACCGGCCGGCGGGAGGGCCGCGTCGTCAACATCGGCTCCCGCGGGGCGTTCCGCGGCGAACCGGACCACCCGGCATACGGCGCCACCAAGGCGGCCCTGCACGCACTCGGCCAGTCACTCGCCGTCTCCCTGGCCCCGCACGGCATCGCCGTGGCCTCCGTGGCGCCCGGGTTCGTGGCCACCGAGCGGGTCGCCGACCGGCTCGAGGGGGAGGAGGGCGAGCGGATCCGGGCACAGAGCCCCTTCGGCCGGGTCGGCACCCCGCAGGAGGTCGCTGCGGCCGTCCTGCACCTGGCCTCGCCCGCCGCACGCTGGAGCTCGGGCACCGTGCTCGACGTCAACGGCGCCTCCCACCTGCGCACCTGACGCGAAGGCCCCCCGCGCCGGGTGTGCGGGGGGCCTTCTTCGCGAGGCGCCGTGGGCCGGCGGCCGGTCAGGACTTCGGGGTGCGCCGCTCCCGTACGAGGGCCACGACCAGGACGACGGCCGCCGCACCCGTGGACCACAGCAGCTGGGGACGGGCGGAATCGTCGAACAGCATCAGGACCAGGACCGCCGCCATCCCGGCCAGCGCGGCCCAGGTGGCGTACGGGAACAGCCACATCGGCAGGGTCAGCCGCTCCGGCATGTCCCGCTCGATGATCCGGCGCAGCTTCAGCTGGGAGACCGCGATCAGCGCCCACACGAACAGCAGCACCGCGCCGACCGCGTTGAGCATGTAGAGGAAGATCGTGTCCGGCCACAGCAGGTTGAGCACCACGGACACGAAGCCGAAGGCCACCGAGGCGAACACCGCCCGGCGCGGCACCCCGCCGCCCGAGACCTTCAGGAGCGCCTGCGGCGCCTCACGGCGCTCGGCCAGCGAGAACACCATCCGCGAGGACCCGTACAGGTTCGCGTTGAGCGCCGACAGCAGCGCCACGAACACCACGATGTTCATGATCTGGCCGGCCGCCGGGATGCCGATCGAGTCGAGGACGGCGACGTAGGGGCTCTCGCCCGGCTTCAGCGAGTTCCACGGCAGCAGGGTCACGATGACCACCATCGAGCCGACGTAGAAGAAGAGGATGCGCCACACCGCGCTGCGCACCGCCCGGGACACCGAGCGCGCCGGGTCGTCCGACTCGGCGGCCGCGATGGTGACGACCTCCAGGCCGCCGAAGGCGAAGATGACCGCGAGCATGCCCGCGACCACGCCGCCGAAGCCCGCGGGGAAGAAACCGCCCTGGCCGGTGAGGTTGGCCATGCCGACCGGGTCCGTGTCCGGGAGCAGGCCGAAGACCGCGAGGGTGCCGAGGATCAGGAACAGCACGATCGCGCCGACCTTGAGGGCGGCGAACCAGAACTCGAACTCGCCGAAGTTCTTCACCGCGGCCAGGTTGCTCACGGTGAAGACCACCATGAAGAGCAGGACCCAGATCCACTGGTCGACCGACGGCACCCAGCCGTTCGCGATCTTCGCCGCGCCGGTGGCCTCCACGGCCAGCACCACGACCAGCAGGAACCAGTACAGCCAGCCCGCCGAGAAGCCGGCCCAGCGCCCGAGCGCGCGCTCCGCGTAGACGGAGAAGGAGCCCGAGGCGGGCATCGCGGCCGACATCTCGCCCAGCGCCCGCATCACCAGCATCGCGAGGACGCCCGCGAGCAGGTAGGAGCAGATGATCGCGGGACCGGCGATGCCGATGCCGGCTCCGGAGCCGACGAAGAGCCCGGCGCCGATGACGCCGCCGAGGCCCAGCATGGTCAGGTGGCGCTGCTTGAGGCTGTGGCTGAGGGGTTCCGCGGGCAGGTCGCCCGTCGTGGGAGGTGCTTCTTCCAGGCGCTCGCGCATGAAGGGTGCTCGTACTCTCGTTCGGCCCAGCGGCGGTGGTGGCTCCGCAACAGGATTGGCGGGACCCTACAGTCTTGCTGAGCGGCGGTCGTCCGTGCAAAACGGACGTGTTGTCGGATCTTCCTCGTGACGAGGATCACGTCGTCTTAGGTGTGGGGCTCAGGGTTTGTGTGATCCCCACCAAAGCGGGGAGCGGGGCTTGTCCCGGGCAGCGCTGGGGCGGCGGGGGACCGCGCATTAGCGTCGGTGATCGTCCCGCCACCCCCACCCGTGGAGCCTCCCGATGAGCACTGCCTCCGTCTCCCTGCGCCCCGGCGCCGTCCTCGCCGACCTGCTGCCCGCGAGCCGCGTCCGCGACATCGCGCTCGTCGTCGGCGGCGCCGCGCTCACCGGGCTGGCCGCCCAGATCGCGGTTCCCGTTCCCGGCTCCCCGGTCCCCGTGACCGGCCAGACCTTCGCCGCCCTGCTCGTCGGTACCGCGTTCGGTGCCCGCCGCGGCTTCCTGTCGCTGGCGCTGTACGCCCTCGTCGGCATGGCCGGTGTGCCGTGGTTCGCGGGCGGGACCTCCGGTGCGGGCGGCGCTTCCTTCGGCTACGTGCTCGGCATGCTGCTGGCCGCCACCGTCGTCGGCGCCCTCGCGCGGCGCGGCGGCGACCGCTCGGTCCTGCGCACGGCCGGCCTGATGGTGCTGGGCTCCGCCGTGATCTACGCGGTGGGCGTGCCGTACCTGATGGCCGCCACCGGGATGTCCCTCGGCGTGGCCGTCGCGAAGGGCATGGTCCCGTTCCTGATCGGCGACGCACTCAAGGCCGCGCTGGCCATGGGCGCCCTGCCCGCCGCCTGGAAGCTGGCCGGCCGTCGCGGCTGAGCCGCCCCCGACACGGGCCGCACGCACCGGAGCCCGGCCCGCCTTGTGAAGGCGGGCCGGGCTCCGGCGTACGTGCACGAGCGATCAGCCCTGGAGGGCCTTCTTGCGGCGGAAGTCCAGGATCACACCGACGAGCACGACCAGGCCGGCGACCAGCGTGGACAGGGTGACGACCTCGCGGTTCGCGTCGTCCACGAACATGTAGCCGATCACGAACATGATCAGTGCGGCGGTGGCCCAGGTCAGCCACGGGAACAGCCACATCTTCACGGTGAGCTTCTCCGGGGCCTCGCGGACCAGGATCCCGCGCATCCGCAGCTGGGTGAAGCAGATCACCAGCCAGACGAAGAGCGCGATGGCACCCGAGGAGTTCAGGAGGAAGTTGAAGACCGTGTCCTTGAAGGCGTAGTTGAAGTAGACGGCGACGAAGCCGAAGACCGTGGAGCCCAGGATCGCGGCGACCGGCACACCGTTCTTGTTGACCTTGGCGAACGCCTTGGGGGCGTCACCGCGCTCACCGAGCGAGAAGGCCATGCGGGAAGCGGTGTAGAGGCCCGAGTTCAGGCAGGACAGCACGGCGGTCAGGACGATGACCTCCATGATCGTGCCGGCGTTCGCGATGCCGATCGAGTCCAGGGCGGCGACGTACGAGCCCTTCTCGGTGATCGACTTGTCGTTCCACGGGAGCAGCGTCAGCACGATGAAGATCGAGCCCAGGTAGAAGACGCCGATCCGCCAGATGACGGAGTTGGTGGCGCGGGTGACCGCCTTGCGGGGGTTCTCCGACTCGCCGGCGGCCAGGGTGACGATCTCGCTGCCCATGAAGGAGAAGACGACCATCAGCACACCGGTGAGGACCGCGCCGTAACCGTTGGGGAAGAACCCGCCGGTGTCCGTGAGGTGCGCGAAGCCCGCGCCCGGGTTGTCGGAGCCCGGCAGCAGGCCGAAGACGGCCAGCATGCCGACGATCACGAACGCGCCGATGGCGACGACCTTGATGCCCGCGAACCAGAACTCGAACTCACCGTAGGAGGCGACGGAGCCGAGGTTGGTGGCGGTCAGCACCGCCATCACGATCAGCGCCCAGGCCCACTGCGGGACGGCCGGGATCCAGTTCTCCAGGATGGCGGCACCGGCGGTGGCCTCCACCGCGAGCACGACGACCCAGAAGAACCAGTAGAGCCAGCCGATGGAGAAGCCCGCCCAGCGGCCCAGCGCGCGGTCGGCGTACGCCGAGAAGGAACCCGAGTTCGGGCTCGCGGCGGCCATCTCGCCCAGCATCCGCATCACGAAGACGACCATCGCGCCGACGAGCGCGTAGGAGATCAGGATGGCGGGTCCGGCCTTGGCGATACCGCCGCCGGAACCGACGAAGAGGCCGGCGCCGATGACGCCGCCAATGGCGATCATGGACAGGTGGCGGTTCTTGAGACCGGCCTTCAGACCGTCGGAGGGCTGGCCGTCACCGGGGTTGCCGGTGGGGCCGCCTTCCTTCTGAAGGGTCGTCGTGGAGCTCATGGACGGATCCTTAGGTTCTCGGGTTGCGAGCCCCGGCATTCAAACCTGAGATGAACGCAGGACGGAAGACCTCAATCCGGATCGTTGCCTTGGGGCGAACATCCAGGACCCCCCGTCCGCCCTGTCCCATCTGCGCTCTTTGGGTTTACTTGAGCTTTAGAAGTGACTTACGCGACACCCGCTGGAGGCTGTCGGACCTCCACGTGCCACACTCGTCCCATGCGCGTGTACCTCGGATCCGACCATGCCGGCTTTGAGCTCAAGAACCACCTGGTGGACTGGCTCAAGAACAACGGCCACGAGCCCGTCGACTGTGGGCCCCACATCTACGACGCGGTGGACGACTACCCGCCGTTCTGCCTCCGCGCCGCGGAGAAGACCGCCGCAGACGCCGACAGCCTCGGCATCGTGATCGGCGGCTCCGGCAACGGCGAGCAGATCGCCGCCAACAAGGTCAAGGGCGTCCGCGCCATCCTGGCCTGGAGCGTCCAGACCGCCCAGCTCGGCCGTGAGCACAACAACGCCAACGTCATCTCCGTCGGCGGCCGGATGCACACGCAGGACGAGGCCGTCAGCTTCATCGAGGCCTTCCTGGCGACCCCGTACTCCGACGAGGAGCGCCACACCCGCCGCATCGAGATGCTCTCCGCCTACGAGACGACCGGCGAGCTCCCCCCGATCCCGGCCCACCACCCGCAGGGCTGATCTTCCGCTTCGCCGTGCCGCCGGAGTCCCCGGCGGCACGGCCGTTTCCAGACGTAGGAGCAGTGCCGTGCCCGAGGGGCATACGATCCACCGCCTCGCCGAGGACCACGCCGAGCGGTTCGCGGGCCGGCCGGTCCGCGTCAGCAGCCCCCAGGGCCGCTTCGAGCAGAGCGCGGCCGTACTCGACGGGCGCGAGCTGGACGGTGCCGAGGCCCACGGCAAGCACCTCTTCCTGGAACTCGGCGACGCCTGGATCCACATCCACCTCGGTCTCTTCGGCAAGCTCGGCTTCGGCCCCGCCCCGGCCCCGCCCGCCACGGACACGGTCCGGCTGCGCCTGCTGAACGAGGACCACTACGCCGACCTGCGCGGCCCCACCGCCTGCGCACTGATCGGCGAGGGCGAGAAGAAGGCGATACACGACCGGCTGGGACCGGACCCGCTGCGCAGTGGCGACGACCCCGACCGCGCCTGGGCCCGGATCTCCCGCTCCCGCACCACCATCGCCGCGCTGCTCATGGACCAGAAGGTCGTCTCGGGCGTCGGCAACGTCTACCGCGCCGAGGTCCTCTTCCGGCACGGCATCGACCCCTACCGCCTCGGCAGGGACCTCATCCGCGCCGAGTGGGACGCCCTGTGGGCCGACCTGGCCGCCCTGATGCGCGAGGGCGTGCGCAACAACCGCATCGACACCGTCCGCGACGAGCACCTGCCCGAGGTGATGGGCCGGCCGCCGCGCGTCGACGACCACGGCGGCGAGGTGTACGTCTACCGCCGGGCGAACATGCCGTGCCACATCTGCGGGGGCGAGATCCGCACCGCCGACCTCGCCGCCCGCAACCTCTTCTGGTGCCCCGGCTGTCAGTCCCGCTGACGCGGGCGCGTCAGAAGCCGTGCGGCAGCCAGGGCGCCACGTCCCCGGCGAAGGCCCGCGAGGCCTCCGTCAGCGCGCCCGGCCGCGACTCCCGCACCAGGCCGGCCGCGGCCAGCGAGGCGAGGGTGATCCCGCCCAGGTACGCCGACCCCAGCTCCCGCACCGACAGCTCCAGGTCCGCCGGCTCCTCGGTCCGGGTGCAGCGGGCCACGCCCTTGGCGTCCACCACCAGCCGCCACCGCCCCTCGTTCCAGGGGCAGAACGCGTCCGCCACCGCCATGACCACGTCCAGCGGCGCCCCGTACGTCCGCGCCTCCAGCGCCGCCGCCAGGTCCACCAGCCGTACGTGCAGCGCGTCCCGCATCCGCGGCCTCGACCGCCGGATGTCGCTCACCAGGTGCAGCACAGGATCGTCCACCGGCCGCCGCGCCCGTACCGTCCACGTCAGGTCGATCGAGAACAGGTAGCGCCACAGGGCCGCGCACGCAGCCGGGTCCAGCGCGTCGAGATCGCTCACCTCGACCTTGCCGTCCGAACCCGACTGGTCCCAGTCCGGCTTGACCCGGTAGCGGGCGTACCCGACCACCTCGCCGTCCTCCCGCTCGGCGACCACACACTTCAGCTCCGACGCGCCGCCGCGGCCCGACGGCGCGTCCAGCACCGGCAGTGCCTCCCAGCCCGGCTGCCGGGCGAGCATGCCCGGCCGGGTGGGGGCCAACGCCGCGTACACCCGCTCGCAGTCGGCCAGTGCCTCCTGCGGGTCCACGAGCCGCAGCCGTACCGCGTCCGTCCCCGGCGGTACGGACAGCCGTACGCGGGTCGTGTCGACCTCCAGCGACAAGGCGTAGGTGGCCGTGCCGTAGCCGAAGCGCCCGTAGATCGCCGGATCCGAGGCCGTCAGCACGGCGAGCGGTTCGCCGCCCGCCCGGATGTCGTCGAGCTGGCGCCGCATCAAAGAGGTGAGTATCCCGCGCCGGCGATGGGTGGGGGAGACGCCCACCGCCGTGACACCGGCCGCCGGTACGATCGCGCCACCCGGCACGGACAGCCGGAAGGTGAAGGTGCCCGCCGAGCCGACGCAGGCGTCACCGTCCCAGACGCCGAGCGAGCGGTCGATGTCCGTCAGCGACTTGTACAACTCCCGATCCTCGGGGGATTCGGGTACGCCGCCGAACGCCAGCTCCAGCTGGCCGTACCAGACATCCCACTCATCCGCTCGTGCTACGCGCATCTCAAGAGCCATATGGCCATCCCTATCAGGGCATTCCCTCCCAGTCGATCGGTTTTCGGGCCGGTCCGGACCTCTGGTCCGGGGGTACCCCTGCGCATCCACAGCCAGGATGGATAAGGTCCCGAAGCAATGGCCGGAGCACGCGTGGAATCCCTCATGGCCCGGATGCGCATGCTGTCGCACCGGGGCCGCACAGCCCTGCGTAAATCGGCCGTCGACTACTTCCGCGGCGACGCCTCCGACTGGCTCGCCTTCGGCGGACTCCTCCTCACCGTGCCCGCCATCGCGTGCGGCACGCTGATGCTGCCCGTCTGGTTCTCGCCCTCGGCGCTCGTCCTGCCGATCGTGGCCGGCGGACTGCTGCTGCGCCCCGCCAGCCTCCTCGCCCTGTACGCCGCCTCCGCGGCCGCACTGATCGTCGAGGCCCTCGTCCTCGGCCCCTATACCCAGGGCCCGGCACGCGTCACCCCCGGCACCGTGCTGGTGGTCGCCGCCTGCGGGTTCTTCGGCCTGGTCATCGCCCAGTTCCGCAGCCGCGTCGGCGTGCCCTGGCGGCGCGGCGGCACCATGCTCTTCGACCTGCGCGAACGCATCCGCGTGCAGAGCAAGCTGCCCGCCCTGCCGCGCGGCTGGCACCGCGAGATGGCCCTGCGCCCGGCCGGCGGACAGTCCTTCTCCGGCGACTTCGTGGTCGCGGCCCGCACCAACGGCGGCCGGACCCTGGAGATCGTCCTGACCGACGTCTCCGGCAAGGGCATGGAGGCGGGCTCCCGTGCCCTGCTGCTGTCCGGCGCCTTCGGCGGACTGCTCGGCGCACTGCCCCCTCACGGCTTCCTGCCCGCCGCCAACGGCTACCTGCTCCGCCAGGACTGGGACGAGGGCTTCGCCACCTCCATCCACCTCGTCCTGGACCTGGAGAGCGGCGACTACGAACTCCTCTCGGCCGGCCACCTCCCCGCCCTCCAGCTCTGCGCGGGCACCGGCCGCTGGCAGGAGAAGTCGGGCGAGGGACCGCTGCTCGGCGTCTACGACGGGGCCGAGTTCCTCCCCGCCCGCGGCAACCTGCGCCCCGGCGACGTCCTGATGCTCTTCACCGACGGCCTCGTCGAGACCGCCGAGCGCGAGATCAGCGAAGGCATCGACCGCCTGACCGGCGAGGCCGACCGCTACGTCGCCGCCGGCTGGGAGGGCGCGACCTGGCACCTGATCGAGAAGGTCGCCAAGGACGTCAACGACGACCGCGCCCTGCTGCTCATCCGCCGCTCCGCCTGACCGGGGGTGGGGCTGGCCCCACCCCCGGTCCGCCGGGCGGCGTCATGGCCGCCGGCCCGCCGTGATCCGTAGCGTCACAGGCACGGTCAAGGCGGCGGCGAGAGGCGGCACACCATGGGGCTCCGACGGAGCGAGCGGCGGCAGAAGCACACGACGGACGAGCGGTACGACACCGCTCCGGCCGTCGAGCTGCGCGGCGTACGACGCACGTACGGACGCGGCGGCTCCGTCGTGCACGCGCTGCGCGGGATCGACCTCGGCCTGCCGCGCGGCAGCTTCACCGCCGTGATGGGCCCGTCCGGCTCCGGCAAATCCACCTTCCTGCAATGCGCCGCCGGACTCGACCTGCCCACCGAGGGATCCGTCCGGCTCGGCGGCACCGAGATCACCCGCATGAACGAGAACGAGCTCACCGAACTCCGCCGCAGCCGCCTCGGCTTCGTCTTCCAGGCCTTCAACCTGCTGCCCTCGCTCACCGTCGAGCAGAACGTGCTGCTCCCCGTACGGCTCGCCGGCGGCCGATCCGCGCACCGGGACCGGGCCCGCGCCGCCGAGCTGCTCGCCCGCGTCGGACTGGAGGGCAAGGGCGGCCGCCGCCCCGCCGAACTGTCCGGCGGCCAGCAGCAGCGCGTGGCCATCGCCCGGGCCCTCGTCACCCGGCCCGACGTGGTCTTCGCCGACGAACCCACCGGCGCGCTCGACACCACCACCGCGGCCGAGGTCCTCGCGCTGCTCCGGGACGCCGTCGACTCCCTGCGGGCCACCGTCGTCATGGTCACCCACGACCCGGCCGCCGCCGCCCACGCCGACCAGGTGCTCTTCCTCGCCGACGGCCTGATCGCGGACCGGCTGCCGCGCAGCCCGGCCGCGGCCGTCGCGGCCCGGATGACAGCGCTCACCGCCCGGCGCGCTCCGGCCCTCGCCGCCGGCTGAGCCTCAGCGGACCACCGGCCGCCACGGCCCGAGCCCCAGCTTCCCGGTGTTCCCGAGGTCCACCGGCGCGGAGAGGCGCAGCGACAGCCGGGGCGCGCCGGGCCGCGGCTCGACCTCCACGCTCCGCGCCGTGGTGGCCGGCACCGACGAGTCGGTGACGAGATTGCGCCACACGATCACGAACGAGGCCGCCTGCCCCGGGGCCAGCGTCACCTGCCCCGGCACCTCCTCGATGTCCGGCACTCCCGTGGTGATCCCCTCCGTCCCGTGCTCCACCGCGACCTCCACCGGGCCGTTGCGGTCGTCGCGCAGCGACAGCTGCGGGTAGCCCTCCAGGACGTACGGCTGCGCACCGCAGTTGACCAGCCGGAAGTCCGCCACGCGCAGCCCCATCGCCGCGTTCCCGTCCATTTCGACGAGCCTGACCCCGCCGTCCGGGCACGGCTCAGCCGTGGGCTGCGTGGGCTGCGTGGGCTGCGTGGGCTGCGTCGGCCGGTCCGCCCGGGCCGCCGCCGCCGTCGGCCTCGGGGCCGGCTCCGGCGGAGGCGGCGCGTCGCACCCCGCCACCGCTGTCACGGCCGCCACGGCGATCACGCCACCGGCCAGGCCCCGTGTCCACCGCGCGCCCCACTGCTCCGTGATCATCCGATGAGCCTACGACGGCACGCGGGCCACTCCCCGCGGATTGGACCGCCCCCTCGGCCCCGGCCGCGCTTACCGTGCCCCCATGGACCGCACGCTCGCCGCCGACCTCGCCCGGCTCCCCGAACTCCTCGACGCCACCCGCGCAGCCGCCGCCGACGCGCTCGCCACCCTGGACGCGCGTCCCGTCGTAGCGTCCACCGGAGAGCCGCACTCCCCGCAGCCCCTCCCGGAAGGCCTCCCGGAGCACGCCAGGGGTACGGAAGCCGCCCTCGCCGACTTCCGCGACCGCTGGGAGCCGCGGCTGTCGGCCTCCGCGGGCCCGCGCTACCTCGGCTTCGTCACGGGGGGCGCCACCCCGGCCGCCCTCGTGGGGGACTGGCTCACCGCCGCCCACGACCAGAACTCCAACTCCGCCCTCGACGGCGTCGGCCAGGACCTCGAACGCGAGACGGTCGGCTGGCTCCGCGAGCTCTTCCACCTCTCGCCCGCCCACACCGGCACCTTCGTCAGCGGCGCCACCATGTCCAACACCACCGGCCTCGCCATCGCCCGCGAATGGCTCGGCGAACGCCTCGGCGTCTCCCCGGCCGACGACGGCGCCGCGGCCCTCGGTCCGGTCCGCGTGCTCTCCGGCGCCCCCCACTCCTCGATCGCCAAGGCCCTCTCCGTCCTCGGCCTCGGCCGCAACTCCCTGGTCCGCGTCCCCGCCCTCCCCGGCCGCGAGGCCGTCGACCCCGCCGCCCTGGACAGGGCGCTCGCCGACACGCCCGGACCGGCCGTGGTCGTCGCCAATGCGGGCACCGTCAACACCGTCGACTTCGACGACCTCCGGGCCGTCGCCGCCCTCCGCGAGCGCCACGACTTCTGGCTGCACACCGACGCCGCGTTCGGCGCCTTCGCTGCCCTGGCGCCGGAACACGCACACCTCGCCGACGGCCTCGACGCCTCCGACTCCCTCTGCGTCGACCTGCACAAATGGCTCAACGTCCCCTACGACAGCGCCGTCCAGTTCACCCGCCGCCGGGACCTGCAGGCCCGCGTCTTCCAGAACTCCGCCGCCTACCTCGGCCCCCTCGGCGACCACCCCGACCTCGTCCACCTCACCCCGGAGAACTCCCACCGGCTGCGCGCCCTCGCCGCCTGGTTCACGCTCCGCGCGTACGGCCGCGAGGGCCACCGGGAGATCGTCGAACGCGACATCGCCTGCGCCCGCGCCCTGGGCGCCGCCCTGGAGGCGGACCCCGCCTTCACCCTCCTCGCACCGGTCCGCCTCAACGTCGTCTGCTTCACCCTCGCAGAGGCCCCCACCCCGGACCGGCTGACCGCGCTGCGCGAAGCCGCCGGCGCCGAGGTGTTCGTCACTCCGACCGTCTACGAGGGAACCGCAGGCCTGCGTGCCGCGTTCTCCAACTGGCGCACCACACACGACGATGTGCGCCGGGCAGCGGAGGCACTCGGCGCAGCGGCAAGGGAGATCGCATGACGAACAGCCCCCTGACCCTCATCGAGGTCGAGTCCCTGGCGCGCAGCGCGCACGAGGGCCAGACCGACAAGGCCGGCCGGCCGTATGCCGAACACCTCGCGGCGGTGGCCGAGGGCGTCCGGCTGCGCGGCGGCAGCGCCGAACAGCAGGCGGCGGCCTGGCTGCACGACTCCATCGAGGACGAGGCCCTCAGCCTCACCTGGCTGGATGCGGCGGCTCTCCCGCAGACGGTGAAGGACATCGTCCTCGCGGTCACCAAGCGCCCCGGCGAACCGGTCGAGCAGTACGCGGCCCGCATCCTGGCCACCCCGGGCGCCCTGCTGGTCAAGGAGGCGGACATCGCGCACAACGCGGACCCCGTACGCCTGTCCGTACTGGACGACCCCACGCGCGAGCGGCTGTCCGCAAAGTATGCGAATATCCGTTCCCTCCTCGGCCTCACCACCCCGTGACCTGCGCCTCGCGCCCGAAATATTCCTGTCGCACATGAGGCTTGGCGGAAACGGAACCAGGGCTGTTCGTCACGGGGCGTATAGCCGGGGCCCGTTGGTGGGAGGATGGTCCATGTGGGGGTGTGCCTGGCCGTACCCCCCGGGCCGACCAGGGGACGACCGAAGGTGTGATCAGTAGTGGCCATTTCGCTGTCAGTGGTGGTTCTGTTGGCGGTCATTCTGGTGGTGCTGATCCGCGGCAACCACATCAAGACGGGTCCCGCCATCGTCGCGGCGCTCTTCGGGTTCTTCCTCGCGTCGAGCTCGATCGCGGACGACGTGAACCGTTTCCTGAACTCACTGGCGACGATGATCGCGAACATCAAGCTCTGACCCCCGAGGCCCCGGGCGCCACCCCCGGCGGCGTGGTGCGTCCTGCGCGGACCGGCCGGGCACCCGCCGTCATATCACCGGTCCTGCCCCTCCGTACCGCGTCGGCCCTCCCCGTCCCTCGGCGTGGTCGCCTCAGCACACCCGCCGGACCGGACGGAGTCCGAGCCGACGGCCGGGCGATCGTCGCATGGTTCCCGCGGCGGGTCTCGGTGACGGCGAAGAACGCCGTTGGCGTCGGCCCGGTGTCCCGCTCCGCACTGGCTCAGGGTGCTTCCGTGCTCGGCGGAACCACGCCGTACAAGGACTATGTCCAGGCTTACTTGAGCGCCCGCAACAAGGTCACCAAGGGTGTCAGGGCCACCGCCGCCGAGGCGGCGGCCGAGTCTCCGCACGGTGCGGTCTTCGGTGCGGTCCTCGACGTGCAGGAAGCCTCCCTCATCGGGGGGCTCGTGGCGCTGGGGACGCAGAACCAGGCATACGTGGGTGCCTCCTCGGCCCTGACGGACACCATGATCGCCAATGGTGGGGCCGACCGCGTGCTGGTACGAACCACTGTCATCCAGACGATGACCCTGCGGGTCAACGGCGTCGACGAGGTGTCGGAGGACCGGCGGGCCAAGCGGTTCGTATTCACGGTCTCGGGCGGGACCGTGAAGCTCGAGAGCGAATCCGATGACAGCGAGGCGGGGCAGAAACTGTCCGCCACGGCTGCGGCGGGAACCCAGGTGGCGCTACGCCGGCCGACATCACGGGCGTGCCCACCGATGGCGCAGAGAGCATCCTCTTGGGCGAGGACGGGTTCCCTGTGTCGGACCCCTCCGCGTCCGGCGCTCTCACGGCCTCCTACGTCAACGGTTCAGCCACACCTGGTCAGCGGCTCAGAATCTGTTCACGCACATGTTCAACTACCGCCAGCCCGGATACGTCAACCGTGCGTACAATCTCCGCCCCGGAGACATCCTGTTCTTCGAATGGAAGAAGGACAACGGTGTGCACAACCATGCGGCGGTCGTGACCGGCAATAACCAAGGCGTCGTCAGTGTCGCCCAGCACGGCTACAACCCCCACGACACGCTTCAGGCGATCATGGCCCGGAACAGGACCGGCCCCAACCCGATCGTCGGGGTCAGCGCGCTCAGGCCGAGGTCTCGATGAGGTCGGGTCCGGCCTTGCGGGCGGTGGCCGTCTCCGCGCTGACCGTCGGCATGCTGACCGCCTGCTCCTCGGCCTACGATGCCGAAGACGTGGCGTACGCCGGTGACTACGGCAGCCACCCGCCGCTCGCCGTGGTCGGATATCCGTCCACGGGATCCTTGGGCATCACCCAGCAGGTGGTGTGGCGCATCGCGGACGGCAAGGTGGGCGAGCTGGCGTCGCTGGTGGCCGACAAGGAGGACAAGGGCGTTCCTGAGAAGACTGCCGAGAATTGGATCGCGGCATTCGGCAAGGGAGCCCGGGGCAAGGTGACCGCGGAGTTCTACGACGAGGGCTCGGTCCGGCAGGAGGTCGTGCTCTATCTACACGACACCGGCCAGATCAAGCAGATCCAGGTTCGGGCCATCAGCGTGGACGGCAAGGATGTCTGGCGCGTGACCATGGACGAGTCCGCCCCCGAGGAGGCCACCGCCGTGCACCCGTGGGTGCCGAAGAAGCCCGGCGAACTCGGTTCGAAGACCGTACGGTGAGCTGATCCGGACGCGTCCCTGCAAGGGGCGTCGCCTGCGTGGACATCACGTGGGCGACGCCCCTTCGCCGTATGGGCCGCGCTCACGGCTGCCACGGCGCCGCTTCTACCGGCTCGCCGTCCTGCTCCCGGCCATAAGTCGGCACAGAGTACGGATCGCCACGCTCGTGCTCGAGGGGACGTTGGAGAAGACCTGGAACACCGGGCCGTAGGGGTCAGCCGCGCCGTCACCGAGATGAGCAACGGGCAGGCCGGGACAAGGGGCTGCACTTCCGTGATCTTCGGCATACGGGAGTTGACGGCGCGTTGAGCTGGGAGCTGATCACAGCCCCGGCAACGACGAAGGGCCAGGTCGAAGAAACGTCCTCTGACCTGGCCCTTCGTACTTCTGAGCGGGTGACGGGAATCGAACCCGCGTAGCTAGTTTGGAAGATCGCGTACCCGGCCACCCCATGACCGGCCAAGCCCCTGACCTGCACGCCCCCGCCCGCCTCCCCGGCATTCCCCGAGGCTCCCCACCAACGCCCGCCCGCTCGGGCACGTGGGGGACACGGCCTGTCGGGGCTTGGGGGCAGCGGCGGCGAGCGGCATACGCGGTTGCGGCACATCGCTGCCGCATCGCAGGATGCCAGCCAGGGAGGGGCTATGGAGCGACATGAGTTGATGCGGCTACTGGCCGGTGACGACACGGCATCCAGGGCTGCTCCGGCGGCCCTCGTCGGCGGTGGCGAGGCTGGTCCCGGCACTGAGCTGACGTCGCCCGAAACCCCCGTCCTCGGGCGGCGTCAGCTCAGTGCCGGGACCGCGAGAGGTATCCGGTCGTCGGCGGGGGCTTCGGTTTCCCATCCCCTCACCGACCCTCCGGCGCCCACTCTGCCAAGCCCCGGAGCACCGCGCATTGGCCTGGCGTACACAGTGTCTTGACGGAGAGTCGCCCCGTCGCCCGCGCCCGGGGCCGCGGCCCTTGTTGCGCGGGCTGCCACGGCCGGTGTAAACCCGTGATCATGCTGCCCGAGACAACCTTCCGCAGCGCGGAACTAGCGCCCGCCGACCGTTTCGAGAGCTGGCGGGCCCTGATGTCGCAGACGCATGCGCCCATGGAGATGCACAGTGAGTACGCCGCCGACTTCTGGGTGAACCAGCGCGTCATCTCGCTCGGCGGGATCACGGTCTATCCGATGGAATGCCGTCCCCTGACTTTCCGGCGCACACCGAAGCTGATAGCGAGGTCGGACCCCGAGCACTTCCACCTCTCGCTGATCAAGCGCGGGGCGGGAGCGGTCACCCTGGGCAAGGACACCGTGGTACACGGTGTGTTCGACATCCACACCAGTGACACGTCACGGCCGTTCGACATCAGTTCCGGCCCGCATTCCGTCGAGATCATCGGGGTCGAGGTGCCCAAGGCGCTGCTGCCACTGCCCCCGCAGACCGCCGGCCGGGTCATCGGCAAGCGCATCTCGGCCCGCGAGGGAATGGGGGCCCTGCTGGCCACCTTCCTCGACCAGGTGACCAAGGACAGCCGGTCCTACCGGCCGGCCGAGGGCCCGCGCCTGAGCGGAGTACTGGCCGATCTCATCGCCTCGCTCTTCGCCGGCGTCCTCGAAGAGGACCGGTCCTTGACCCCTGAGACGCACCGGCGCGCCTTGGCGCTCCGCGTGATGGCCTTCATCCGGGACAACGCCGACGATCCGCTGCTGGACGTCCCCGCGATCGCCGCCGCCCACCACATCTCCGTCAGCTATCTCCACCGGGTGTTCCAGCAGGAGGGGGACGGGGCGACGGTCGCGGCCTTCCTTCAGGGCCAGCGGCTCGCGCGGGCACGCCAGGACCTGGCGGACCCGCTGCACCAGGGGGTTCCCGTGCACGTCATCGGCGCCCGGCGGGGCTTCCGGCACGCGTCCGCGTTCAGCCGGGCGTTCCGCGAGGCCTACGGCCTGCCGCCCGCGGCCTTCCGCGGGCAGGCCCGGGCCGAAGGCCTGGCCGGGGCGGCGGCCTAGCAGCCGACAGGGATCTCGTAGGCGATCTCGCACAGCGCGGCGGGACCTGCACGACCTTGCCGAGGCCGCCGGGCAGCACGGGTGGGCCTGCCTCGACCTGGACACGCTCTACCCGGACCGCCGCCTTGCCGCCTGGTCGCACATGCTCGGCTTCCGCGGCCACTTCTCCACCAAGTCCCGGCAGTACTCGACCACCCTCGGCGCCCTCCGCCAGACCCGCGCCGACTACCGCGCCGCCCAGGAACGCGAAGCCCGCGGCCTGGACGACATCGAGCCGGACACCGTGCTCGTCCTCGCCTCCTGGCAGTACGCCGGCCACGGACATACCCCGGGGAGTCGGTACTCGCTGCCACCATCGCCCGGGACCTTCAGCTGAACCGCCGGACCGCCCGCGAAGCCCTGCAAGGAGAGCAGCATGAATGAGCGTTTCCTCAGCGTCGTCCAGGTCGCCGAACTGCTCGGCACCACCGTGCGGTTCCCCCGACAGCTCGTCGAGGAGCGGCGGATCACCTATGTGAAGGTCGGTCGACACGTGCGCATCCCCGAGAGCGCCGTCCGGGCCTACATCGACGCCCACACCGTCGAGCCGCGCCGTCGCCGTCTGGGGGTGGCTGCCTGATGGCCGGGAAGCGCCGCCCGTTCGGCCGGGTCCGCAAGCTGCCCTCCGGCCGGTATCAGGCCCGCTACCTCGGTCCGGACGGGCAGCTCCGCCCCGCGCCCGAGACGTTCCGTACCAAGAAGGACGCGGACGACTGGCTCGCCGACAAGCAGACCGAGATGCGTAAGGGGGACTGGCGCGACCCGGACGCCGGGAAGGTCGCCTTCGGGCCGTACGCCGTCGCCTGGATCAAAGAGCACGAGCTGACGAGCACCACGCGGCAGCTCTACGGCTCGCTCCTCAAGCACCACTTGGAGCCTGTCCTCGGCGGCGTCAACCTGGCGGAGATCTCGCCGCCCCTCGTACGGAGCTGGCGTGCCGACAAGCTCGCCGCCGGCACCGGGCCCTCCACCGTCGCCAAGGCATACGCCCTGCTCCGGGCCATCCTGGGGACGGCCGTGTCCGACGAGCTGATCCGGCGGAACCCCTGCCAGGTCAAGGGAGCGAGTTCCGTGCACACCCCGGAACGTCCGACCGCCACGGTCAAGGAGGTCTACGCGCTGGCCGAGGCGATCCAGCCGCGCTACCGCGCCCTCGTCCTCATGGCCGGATTCCTCGGACTGCGCTGGGGCGAGCTGATCGGCCTGCACCGGCGGGACGTGGACCTGGAGCACAGGACCGTACGCGTCCGGCGGGCCGTCGCCGAGCTGAGCAACGGGCAGCGGGAGATCAAGGCGCCGAAGAGCGCCGCGGGCAAGAGGACGGTCTCCATCCCCGGGGTGATCCTCCCGGACCTCCACGAGGACCTGAAGCGGTACGCCGAGGCCGGCGCCGATGGGCGTGTCTTCGTCGGAGCCAAAGGGGCGACCCCGCGCCGGAACCACTTCAACCTGCTCTGGCACAAGGCGTGCGGCGAGGCGGGGATCAAGGGGATGCACTTCCATGATCTTCGGCACACGGGCAACACGCTCGCCGCGTCAACGGGCGCCAGCACAAGGGAGTTGATGACGCGCATGGGCCGCAGCACCGCCCGTGCCGCGCTGATCTACCAACACGCGAGCGCCGATCGGGACCGTCTGATCGCCGACGCGTTGAGCGGGCTCGTGAAGAAGGGCCGAAAGGCCACCAAGGGCACGACGGAAGATTCACTGCGTAAGAGGCACGCAGGGGACACTCGGAGCTGATCGCCGCCCCTGGAATGACGAAGGGCCAGGTCGAGGAGATGCCCTCTGACCTGGCCCTTCGTACTTCTGAGCGGGTGACGGGAATCGAACCCGCGTAGCTAGTTTGGAAGACTAGTGCTCTACCATTGAGCTACACCCGCAACGCTCGCGCCGAAGGTCCGGGGACCGCGGCACGGACAGCATCCTAGCGGGTCGCTCCCTGTGAGTGCACACCACATTCGACGCCGTGCCGGGGACCTGCCGGAAACACCTCGGAAATCCCGCGCATCAGAGTGTCTCCGGGCATGTACCCTACGTGTCGCACCGACGGGGTGTGGCGCAGCTTGGTAGCGCGTCCGCTTTGGGAGCGGAAGGTCGTCGGTTCGAATCCGGCCACCCCGACCAACAGCAGTGTCTCCACAAGATCGCGTTGTGGGCTGATTGCCGCTTGCGGTTACTATGCAAGCTGCGTGCCCGTGTGTCTGATGTACCGGGCCGAAGTCCGCTGAACCGCTGAATCACAGCGTGACGGCAGAATCCCCAGCAGTCAGCCACAAGGAGACCGAACCGTGAAGAGCGCCGTGGAGACCCTGAACCCGACTCGGGTTCGGCTCACTGTTGAGGTGCCCTTCGAGGAGCTCAAGGACAGCCTCGACGCGGCGTACAAGAAGATCAACCAGCAGGTCACGGTGAAGGGCTTCCGCAAGGGCAAGATCCCCGCCCGCGTCATCGACCAGCGCTTCGGCCGCGGTGCGGTGCTGGAGGAGGCCGTCAACGACGCCCTCCCGAAGTTCTACACCGAGGCGGTCAACGAGGCCGACCTGAACCCGCTGGGCCAGCCGGACGTGGACATCACGGAGCTGAAGGACGGCGAGATCCTGGCCTTCACCGCCGAGGTCGACGTCCGTCCCGAGATCGAGATCCCGGACTACTCCGGCATCGAGGTCGAGGTCGACGCCATCGAGGTCTCCGACGAGGACGTCGAGAAGTCCGTCGAGCAGCTGCGCGGCCGCTTCGCGTCCACCAAGGACGTCGAGCGCGCCGCCGCCGAGGGTGACGTCGTCACCATCGACCTCGAGGCCAAGGTCGACGGCGAGGTGCTGCCCGACGGCGTCGCCTCCGACGTCTCCTACACCATCGGCTCGGGCGAGCTCCTCGAGGGCATCGACGAGGCCGTCACCGGCCTGGAGGCCGGCGGCGAGGCCACCTTCACCTCGCAGCTGAAGGGCGGCTCCGCCGAGGGCAAGGACGCCGAGGTCACCGTCAAGGTCACCAAGGTCTCCGCCAAGGAGCTCCCGGAGCTGGACGACGAGTTCGCGCAGATGGCGAGCGAGTTCGACACCCTCGAGGACCTCAAGGCGGACAGCCGCAAGCGCCTCGAGAACATGAAGCAGTACGACCAGGCCACGCAGGCCCAGGAGCGCGTCCTGGAGAAGCTGCTGGAGCTCGTCGAGGTCCCGATCCCCGAGAAGCTCCTCGCGGACGAGGTCCAGACCCGCAAGCACAACCTCGAGCACCACCAGCTCGGCCAGATGGGTCTGACCATCGAGAAGTACCTGGAGTTCCAGGGCAAGACGGTCGAGGAGTTCGACGCCGAGACCTCCGAGCAGGCCGTCAAGGGCATCAAGACCCAGTTCGTCCTCGACGCGCTGGTCAACAAGGAGAAGCTGGGCGTCGACCAGGAGGAGCTCACCGAGCACCTCATGCGCCGCGCCGCCTCCTCCGGCATGTCCCCCGACCAGTTCGCCCAGGCCGTGGTCGAGGGCGGCCAGGTTCCGATGCTGGTCGGCGAGGTCGCCCGCGGCAAGGCCCTCGCGGTCGTCGTCGAGGCCTCCAAGGTCGTCGACACCAACGGTGAGGTCGTGGACCTGTCCGACGAGGACGAGGAGCAGGCCGCCGAGACCGTCGAGGCCGCCGTCGACGGCGACGACGAGGTCAAGGCCGACGAGGCCAAGTAACACCCCGGGCGAAGCCCACTGAGCAGTGCCCCGAAGGGCCCGTACACAGCGGTGTACGGGCCCTTCGGCATGGTCTTGCGGGGCTCCGGGACCTTGCGCTCCGAGCGAACAGTTCGGGAAGCGGGATGGCGTTGTCCTACCTGCGCGTTAGGGTCCATGAATACGAGGGCACGTGAGTACCCGGGCGCCGGCGGACTCGTCCGCTCCGGCCGGACCGGGCCCCAGAACGAGACGCTGAGACGGCACATGGCCGTCGGAGACGAGCAGGTGGATACGTGACGAATCTGAAGCCTTACGCCGCGGGTGAGCCGTCCATCGGTGGCGGCCTCGGCGACCATGTCTACAACCGGCTGCTCGGCGAGCGCATCATCTTCCTCGGCCAGCAGGTCGACGACGACATCGCCAACAAGATCACCGCGCAGCTCCTGCTCCTGGCCGCCGAGCCGGAGAAGGACATCTACCTCTACATCAACAGCCCCGGTGGCTCCGTGACGGCCGGTATGGCCGTCTACGACACCATGCAGTACATCCCCAACGACGTCGTGACCATCGGTATGGGCATGGCGGCCTCGATGGGGCAGTTCCTGCTCACCGGTGGCGCCAAGGGCAAGCGCTTCGCCCTGCCGAACACCGACATCCTGATGCACCAGGGCTCCGCCGGCATCGGTGGCACCGCGTCGGACATCAAGATCCAGGCCCAGTACCTGCTGCGCACCAAGCAGCGGATGGCCGAGATCACCGCGTTCCACTCGGGCCAGACCGTCGAGGCGATCATCCGCGACGGTGACCGCGACCGCTGGTTCACCTCCGAGGAGGCCAAGGAGTACGGCCTCATCGACGAGATCATCTCGGCCGCGTCCAACGTTCCGGGCGGCGGCGGCACCGGGGCCTGATCCCGGTATCCACCGTCAGTACCCAGCAGCCGACAGCCCGCAGAACGCCACCAGGATGGTGAACACCCAGATGCAGAACAACTTCTCCGCAAGCGGCCTCTACACCGGCCCGCAGGTGGACAACCGCTACGTCATCCCGCGCTTCGTCGAGCGCACCTCGCAGGGCGTGCGCGAGTACGACCCGTACGCGAAGCTCTTCGAGGAGCGCGTGATCTTCCTCGGCGTGCAGATCGACGACGCGTCCGCCAACGACGTCATGGCGCAGCTGCTGTGCCTGGAGTCGATGGACCCGGACCGCGACATCTCCATCTACATCAACAGCCCGGGCGGCTCCTTCACCGCGCTGACGGCGATCTACGACACGATGCAGTTCGTGAAGCCGGACATCCAGACGGTCTGCATGGGCCAGGCGGCCTCCGCCGCCGCGGTCCTGCTCGCCGCCGGTACCCCCGGCAAGCGCATGGCCCTGCCGAACGCCCGTGTGCTGATCCACCAGCCCTCGGGCGGCACCGGCCGTGAGCAGCTCTCCGACCTGGAGATCGCGGCCAACGAGATCCTCCGCATGCGCGACCAGCTGGAGACCATGCTGGCCAAGCACTCGACGACGCCGATCGAGAAGATCCGCGACGACATCGAGCGCGACAAGATCCTCACGGCCGAGGACGCGCTCGCTTACGGGCTGATCGACCAGATCATCTCCACCCGTAAGAGCAGCAAGGCCTGATCCTTGCCACCAGTTGGCGTGAGCACGTCGTCGGATTCGGCGATGTGAACCACGTCAAGGGGGCCCCGCTCGGGGCCCCCGGCAAGGTACCGTCGGATATGAGGCACCAGGAGCGCTGAACCAGGCGTCTCCCAGGCGAAGGGGAAGCACCTCGTGGCACGCATCGGTGACGGCGGCGATCTGCTCAAGTGCTCGTTCTGCGGAAAGAGCCAGAAGCAGGTGAAGAAGCTCATCGCAGGACCCGGTGTTTACATCTGCGACGAGTGCATCGACCTCTGCAACGAGATCATTGAAGAGGAGCTCGCGGAGACCTCCGAGGTCCGGTGGGAGGAACTCCCCAAGCCCCGTGAGATCTACGAGTTCCTGGAGAGCTACGTCGTCGGCCAGGAGCCGGCGAAGAAGGCGCTCTCGGTAGCGGTCTACAACCACTACAAGCGCGTTCAGGCCGGCGAGAACGGCGGCGCGCAGGGCCGGGACGACGCGATCGAGCTCGCGAAGTCCAACATCCTGCTGCTGGGCCCCACGGGCTCCGGCAAGACCCTGCTCGCGCAGACCCTCGCCCGCATGCTGAACGTGCCGTTCGCCATCGCCGACGCGACCGCGCTGACGGAGGCCGGGTACGTCGGTGAGGACGTCGAGAACATCCTGCTGAAGCTGATCCAGGCGGCCGACTACGACGTCAAGAAGGCCGAGACCGGGATCATCTACATCGACGAGATCGACAAGGTGGCCCGCAAGAGCGAGAACCCGTCGATCACGCGCGACGTGAGCGGCGAGGGCGTGCAGCAGGCCCTCCTGAAGATCCTGGAAGGCACGACCGCCTCCGTACCGCCGCAGGGCGGCCGGAAGCACCCGCACCAGGAGTTCATCCAGATCGACACGACGAACGTGCTCTTCATCGTGGGTGGCGCCTTCGCCGGCCTGGAGAAGATCATCGAGTCGCGTGCGGGCGCCAAGGGCATCGGCTTCGGGGCGACGATCCGCTCGAAGCGCGAGATCGAGGCCAGCGACCAGTTCCAGGAGGTCATGCCGGAGGACCTGGTGAAGTTCGGGATGATCCCCGAGTTCATCGGCCGCCTCCCCGTGCTGACCTCCGTGCACAACCTGGACCGCGAGGCCCTGCTCCAGATCCTGATCGAGCCGCGGAACGCGCTGGTGAAGCAGTACCAGCGGCTGTTCGAACTCGACGGTGTGGAGCTGGACTTCGAGCGCGAGGCGCTCGAGGCCATCGCGGACCAGGCGATCCTCCGCCAGACGGGCGCGCGCGGCCTGCGTGCCATCATGGAAGAGGTCCTGATGTCGGTGATGTACGAGGTCCCGTCCCGCAAGGACGTGGCCCGCGTGGTCATCACCTCGGACGTGGTCCGCTCCAACGTCAACCCGACGCTGGTCCCGCGGATCGTCCCGAAGGACCAGGGCCCGCACGAGAAGTCGGCGTAACCGCACGCGCGCAGTGCCGGGCAGTACGCAGAAGGGGCGCCCCCGACGGGGGCGCCCCTTCTGCGTGTGCCGCGCGCTTCGTTACTTCTTGACGCGGGCGGTGTTGTAGAGCTTCGCGGTCAGTTCCGAGGCCTGCTCCAGGGTGTAGCCGGGCTTGCCCGCGAGCACGGAAGCCACATCGGTGGCGGTGACCATGGTCAGGGTGCTGTAGTCACCCCAGATGCAGATCGGGAGCGTGAACTCCTTGGGTCCCTTGGTCGCCGTGTCCTTCAGGGTGAACTTCGCGTCCTGGCACTTCATGACGGCGCCCTTGAAGCCGGCCGGCGTCATCGCCTTGGGGGTGCCGATCAGTTGGACCTCCTGCTTGCCCTCCTTGGCCGCGTTCAGCTTGGCCATGGTGAAGTAGCCGTCCACGGACTTCTCCGGGTCGGCGACCTCGCCGTAGACGCCCTGGAAGTTGAGGCCCTTGGCCGCCAGAGGGTTCTTCGGGTCGCCGCCCGTGTAGGTCATGCCCACCCGGGTCGGGTTCTTGACGCCCGCCGCCTCGGCTTCCTTCTTGTCCTCGTCGGTGAAGGGCTTGTCCTTGTACGACGGGTCCTTCTTGAAGTCGTCCACGGACTCCGGGGCCACCAGCTTGTAGCCCTTGGTGTCCGTGGAGACGCTGCCGCCCGCGCCGCCGCCCAGGAGGTACCAGCCGCCGCCCGCGATCACCGCGACGGCGACGACCGCGGCGATGATCACGCCGGCCTTGGACTTCTTCGGGGGCTCGCCGCCGTACGGGGCCTGCTGCTGCGGGTACCCGTAGGCCGGGGGGGCCGGCGGCTGCTGCGGGTAGCCCTGCGGGGGGACACCCGGCTGCTGCGGGTAGCCGTAGCCCGGCTGCGGAGCGCCCGCGGGCTGGCCGTACGGGCCGGCCTGGGGGGCGGGCTGGCCGTACGGGCCGGGCGGCGGCGGGGGCTGCTGCCCGTACGGTCCCGGCTGCTGAGGCTGCTGCCCGTAGGGCCCTGGCTGGTTGTAGCTCATCCCGCGTCCCCCAATGAGGTTGCTTATCCGTTTCACACATCCTGACGGAAGGCAGGCGCGGGCAGGGCGCCGGGCCCCGGGAATACCGGTTTCATGACTGGACTGTTACCGCTCTAAACTGTGCCCCGTGACCGAGAACACGCAGACACCCAGCAGCCCCGACTCCGAACTGCCGACCACGTACGCGCCGGCCGAGGTAGAAGGGAAGCTCTACGAGCGCTGGGTAGAGCGCGGTTACTTCGAGGCGGACCCCAAGAGCGAGAAGCCTCCGTACGCGATCGTCATCCCGCCGCCCAACGTCACCGGCAGCCTGCACCTGGGCCACGCCTTCGAGCACACGCTGATCGACGCCCTCACCCGCCGCAAGCGCATGCAGGGCTACGAGACGCTGTGGCAGCCCGGCATGGACCACGCCGGCATCGCCACCCAGAACGTCGTCGAGCGCGAGCTCGCCAAGGAGGGCAAGTCCCGCCACGACCTCGGCCGGGAGGCCTTCGTCGAGCGCGTCTGGCAGTGGAAGGGCGAGTCCGGCGGTCAGATCTCCGGCCAGATGCGCCGCCTCGGCGACGGCGTCGACTGGTCCCGTGAGCGCTTCACCATGGACGAGGGCCTCTCCGAGGCCGTCCAGACCATCTTCAAGAAGCTCTACGACGACGAGCTGATCTACCGCGCCGAGCGCATCATCAACTGGTGCCCCCGCTGCCTGACCGCGATTTCCGACATCGAGGTCGAGTACCAGGACGACGAGGGCGAGCTCGTCTCGATCCGTTACGGCGAGGGCGACGCGTCCATCGTCGTCGCGACCACCCGTGCCGAGACGATGCTGGGTGATACGGCCGTCGCCGTCCACCCCGAGGACGAGCGCTACAAGCACCTCGTCGGCACCGAGATCGAGCTTCCGCTCACCGGCCGCCGCATCCCGGTCGTCGCGGACGAGCACGTCGACCCGGAGTTCGGCACCGGCGCCGTCAAGGTGACCCCGGCGCACGACCCGAACGACTTCGAGATCGGCCAGCGCCACAACCTGCCGAACCTCGCCGTCATGGACGAGCACGCCATCATCACCGTCCACGGCCCCTTCCAGGGCCTGGACCGGCTGGAGGCCCGCTCCGCCATCGTCGCCGCGCTGCGCGCCGAGGGCCGGATCGTCGCCGAGAAGCGCCCGTACACGCACTCCGTCGGCCACTGCTCGCGCTGCAAGACCACCATCGAGCCGCGCCTGTCGATGCAGTGGTGGGTCAAGGTCGGCCCGCTCGCCAAGGCCGCCGGCGACGCGGTCCGTAACGGCGAGGTCAAGATCCACCCGCAGGAGATGGAGAAGCGGTACTTCGACTGGGTCGACAACCTCCACGACTGGTGCATCTCGCGCCAGCTGTGGTGGGGCCACCGCATCCCGGTCTGGTACGGCCCGAACGGCGAGGTCGTCTGCGTCGGACCGGACGAGCAGCCGCCCACCGGCGAGGGCTGGACCCAGGACACCGACGTCCTGGACACCTGGTTCTCCTCGGGCCTGTGGCCCTTCTCCACGCTCGGCTGGCCGCAGCAGACCGACAGCCTGGCGAAGTTCTACCCGAATGCGGTCCTGGTCACCGGCTACGACATCCTCTTCTTCTGGGTCGCCCGGATGATGATGTTCGGCCTGTACGCGATGGACGGCACCCCGCCGTTCCACACCATCGCCCTGCACGGCATGGTCCGCGACGAGCGCGGCAAGAAGATGTCGAAGTCCTTCGGCAACGTGGTCAACCCGCTGGACTGGATGGACAAGTACGGTTCCGACGCGGTCCGCTTCACCCTGGCCCGCGGCGCCAACCCGGGTGTCGACGTCCCGATCGGCGAGGACTGGGTCCAGGCCTCCAGCAAGTTCGCCAACAAGATCTGGAACGCGACGCGTTTCGCGATGATGAACGGCGCCACCATCGAGGGCGAGCTGCCGCCCGTCGAGCGGCTGTCGGCCACCGACCGCTGGATCCTGTCCCGGCTGAACGAGACGGTCGCTCAGGTCGACGCCTTCTACGAGGACTACCAGTTCTCCAAGCTCAGCGAGGCGCTCTACCACTTCGCGTGGGACGAGGTCTTCGACTGGTACGTCGAGCTGTCGAAGACGACCTTCTTCGCGGGCGGCGAGCAGGCCAAGATCTCCGGCCGCGTCCTCGGCGAGGTCATCGACGTCATGCTGCGGCTGCTGCACCCGGTCGTCCCCTTCGTCACCGAGACCCTGTGGACCACGCTGACCGGCGGCGAGTCCCTCGTCATCGCGGACTGGCCCAAGGACAGCGGCTTCCGCGACAAGGCGGCCGAGGCGGAGATCGCTTCCGTCCAGTCGGTGATCACCGAGGTCCGCCGCTTCCGCAAGGAGCAGGGTCTGCAGGACGGCCAGAAGGTTCCGGCCCGTCTGGAGCTGGCCGCGACCGGGCTGGGCGCGCACGAGGCCGCCATCCGGCAGCTGCTGCGCCTCCAGCCGGAAGGTGACTCCTTCAGCGCCACCGCGACCCTCCCGGTCGCCGGCGGCACCGTCGCGCTCGACCTGTCGGGCACCATCGACGTGGCCGCAGAGCGCAAGCGCCTGACGAAGGACCTGGGCGCGGCCGAGAAGGAGAAGCAGCAGGCCGAGGCGAAGCTCGGGAACGAGGCGTTCATCGCCAAGGCGCCCGACAACGTCGTGGACAAGATCAAGGGCCGGCTCGCCAAGGCCGAGGCGGACATCGACCGGCTCCAGGCGCAGCTGGCGGGCCTGCCGGCCGCCTAGGTCCTGTACGCACGCACAGGAGAAGGCCCCCGCGCCGTCGGTCGACGCGGGGGCCTTCGCCGTATCCCTTCCCCGTGCAGGCGCCGGCATCACGGCGGGCACCTGTCCGAAGTGCCCTAAATCACTACTTTTTCCTGATCCGAACCGACGCGCTGACCACGGATGATGGAGGGCATGCGCGTCAAGCCCGTCGTCACAGCCTTCGACCGGCTGGTGGCCTCCGGCCGTCGGCTCACCGAGAGCTGGGCCGGGTCGCCGCGGGCCATGGACGTGCTCACCGCGCTCGGCTGCCTCGGCCTGATGGCCCTCGACCTGCCGGGCCTCGCCGCCGCCGACAACTCGCTGAACGGACCCGCCGCGGCCGTCGTGCTCGCCCTGGGCTGCACGACCCTGCTCGTGCGCCGCCGACAGCCCTGGATCTCGTACCTGGCCGCCCTGCTCTTCATCGGGTGGCTGCACGAACTGACCCTGATCCAGTTCGCCCTCTACTCGGTCGGCCGCTACCGCGGGCGCCGGGCCGGGATCCTCGCCACGCTCGGGTACGTCGCCTTCGCGCTGATCATGTTCATCCTGCCCGGCTGGCCGGAGCCCCGGGTGCAGACCCTCAGCGGCTTCCTCAGCGTGGTCGTGCCCATCGGGGTGCTCGCCTCGGCGGTCGGCATCGCCGCCTACCGGCACGACCTGGTGGGGGAGCTGACCGCGCGGCGGGCCGAGTCCGCGGTGCTCCAGGCCGTCCAGCAGGAGCGCACCTCCGTGGCCCGCGACGTCCACGACTTCGTCGGGCGCGAGCTGACCCTGCTCACGGTCCGCTCCGAGGTGCTGTCGGTACGGGCGCGCGAGACGGCGCACGCGAAGGACTTCGAGGAGCTGGCCGACACCGCGCGCCGGGCCCATCTGGTGCTGAACGAGATCATCGTGCAGCGCGGGGAGCGGGCCCCGACCCCGGGCGTGGACGGACTGGCGGCTCTGGCCGAGGAGAGCGGGCGGGCCGGCTCGCCCGTCCGCCTCGCCATGGACCAGGACGTGCACGGGTTGTCGCCGCTGCGGCAGGCTGCGGTCTACCGGGTGGTGCAGGAGTGCCTGACCAATGCCGCCAAGCACGCGCAGGGGGAGACCATCGACGTGTCGATCACGGCGGACGGCCCGCGGCTGCGGATCGCGGTCAGCAACGCGCTGCCGGCCCGCACCCCGGGCCGGGCCCCCGTCTCGGCGGGCTCGGGCACGGCGAGCATGTCCGAGCGTGTGCGCAGCCTGGGCGGGACCCTGGCGGCGACCCGCACCCGGGACACGTACGAGGTCGTCGCCACCCTCCCGCGCGGCTGAGACTCAGGCCCTCGCCGGGGCCGACAGGCCGTCCAGGGTGTCCAGGTCCTCCACGCACCGGCCGGAGCCCAGCGCCACGCAGTCCAGCGGGTCGTCCGCGACGAAGACCGGGATGCCGGTCGCCGAGGCCATCCGCAGGTCGAGGCCGGGGAGCAGCGCGCCGCCGCCGGTGAGCACGATGCCGTGCTCCATCACGTCGCCGGACAGCTCCGGCGGGCACTCCTCCAGCGTGGTGCGGACGGCGTTGATGATCGACTCGACCGGCTCGTCGAGCGCGGCCCGGACGTCCGGGGCGGTCAGCGAGAGGGTCCTGGGCATGCCGCCGGCCTTCTCGCGGCCGCGCACGGTGAAGGTGCGGGTCTCCAGCTCCGGCCGGTCCGGCACCGGCCAGGCCGAGCCGATGGCGACCTTGACGTCCTCGGCGGTGCGCTCGCCGATGAGGAGGCCGTGCTCCCTGCGTACGTGGTCCATGATCGCCGCGTCCAGCCGGTCGCCGCCGACGCGCAGCGACTGCGACGTGACGATGCCGCCCAGGGAGATGACGGCGACCTCGGCGGTGCCGCCGCCGATGTCCACGACCATGGAGCCGCGGGGTTCGGCCACGGGCAGTCCCGCGCCGATCGCCGCGGCCATCGGCTCCTCGATGAGGTGGACGGCCCTGGCCCCGGCGCGGGTGGACGCCCGGACGATGGCCCGCCGCTCGACCGGGGTGACGCCGGAGGGTACGCAGATCACCATCCGGGTGCGGGGCCGGCGCCCCGGGACCGCTTTGCGGACGAAGTGCCGGATCATCTCCTCGGCGGCCTCGTAGTCGCAGATCACTCCGCCCTTGAGGGGGCGGATCGCGGTGATCGAGCCGGGGGTGCGGCCGATGGTCTTCTTGGCGTCCGTGCCGACGGCCAGGGCGGTGGTGGTGCCCGTCCGGACGGCGACCACGGACGGCTCATTGAGGACGATCCCCTGCCCCCGTGCGTAGACGAGGGTGTTGGCGGTGCCCAGGTCCATTCCTATGTCGCGGCTGGATGCTGTCTTTTTGCTGCTGGCCTGCGGCATTTATTCCCCTATCTCCTGGCGCAAGGCTTGCATAACGATCCGGTCGCTCCGGCCGCCGGAAGTCCCGAAACGGCCGGGCCGAAAGTCCTCCGGGTCCCCGTCCGTAGACTGGCCCTGTGAGTGACCAGCAGCCCGAGAGCCACGACCGCGACGACAACGACGACCTCGCCGGTACCTTCGACGAGTTCGACCAGATCGTGGCGGAAGAGTCCGACCGCGACCCCGACCTGGCGGTGATCGAGGCCGGTAGCCGCACCCTGCGCGCCCAGGCCGGACCGCCCCAGGGCGACCCGGTACCCGCCCGGCCCGTCGACCCCGAGGTCGCCAAGGCGCTGCTGGAGGTGGAGCAGGAGCTCGCCACCCGCTGGGGCGAGACCAAGCTGGAGCCCTCGGTGTCGCGGATCGCGGCGCTGATGGACGTACTGGGCGAGCCGCAGCGCGCGTACCCGTCCATCCACGTCACCGGCACCAACGGCAAGACGAGTACGGCCCGCATGATCGAGTCCCTGCTGAACGCCTTCGAGCTGCGCACCGGGCGCTACACCAGCCCGCACGTGCAGTCGATCACCGAGCGGATCAGCCTCGACGGGGCGCCGATCACCGCCGAGCGCTTCGTCGAGACGTACCACGACATCAAGCCGTACGTGGAGATGGTCGACGCCGCCGAGGAGTACCGGCTGTCCTTCTTCGAGGTACTCACCGGAATGGCCTACGCGGCCTTCGCGGACGCCCCGGTGGACGTGGCCGTGGTCGAGGTGGGCATGGGCGGCAGCTGGGACGCGACCAACGTCATCGACGGGTCCGTCGCGGTGGTCACCCCGATCAGCCTGGACCACACCGACCGGCTCGGCTCCACGCCCGGTGAGATCGCCGTGGAGAAGGGCGGCGTCATCAAGCAGGACGCGACCGTGATCCTGGCCCAGCAGCCGGTGGACGCGGCGCAGGTGCTGCTGAAGAAGGCCGTGGAGGTCGACGCGACGGTGGCCCGCGAGGGCATGGAGTTCGGCGTCGTCTCGCGCGAGGTCGCCGTCGGCGGCCAGCAGCTGACGCTGCGCGGTGTGGGCGGCGAGTACGACGGCATCTTCCTGCCGCTGTACGGCGCGCACATGGCGCACAACGCGGCGGTGGCGCTGGCCGCCGTCGAGGCCTTCTTCGGGGTCGGCGGCGAGCACGCCCGGGTCCTGGACCAGGACACCGTGCGCAAGGCCTTCGCCTCGGTGTCCTCGCCGGGCCGCATGGAGGTCGTGCGGCGCAGCCCCACGGTGGTCCTGGACGCGGCGCACAACCCGGCGGGCGCGGCGGCCACCGCGGAGGCGGTCACCGAGTCGTTCGGCTTCAGCCGGCTGATCGGTGTCGTGGCCGCGAGCGAGGGCAAGGACGTCCGCGGGGTGCTGGAGGCGTTCGAGCCGATCTTCGCGGAGGTGGTGCTGACGGAGAACTCCAGCCACCGGGCGATGGGCGCGGACGAGCTCGCGGCCGTCGCGGTCGAGGTCTTCGGCGCGGACCGGGTGCAGGTCGAGCCGCGGCTGGACGACGCCCTGGAGGCGGCGATCACCCTGGCGGAGGAAGAGGCCGAGTACGGAGGGGCCGGGGTCCTGGTGACCGGTTCCGTGATCACGGTGGGCGAGGCCCGCCTGCTGCTGAAGAGGGGCTGAGGGATGCGCACGCTGTGTGCGAGCACGCTGATCGGCGAGTTCTTCGTGATCGGCTTCGCGGGGCTGGTGGCGATGAAGGACCCCGACCTGACCCAGGCCGTGGTCTGGACGGTGTGCGGGGTCACCATGGCGCTGTCGGTGCTGCTGTGCGGGATGCTGTCGCGTCCCGGGGCGGTCCAGCTGGGCTGGGCGCTGCAGATCGGCCTGATCCTGAGCGGCTTCGTCGTGCCGACGATGTTCTTCCTCGGCGCGGTGTTCGCCGGACTGTGGTGGTGCTCCGTGCACTACGGCCGCAAGATCGACACGATCAAGGCGCGCTGGGCGGCCGCCCAGGAGGCGCAGGGGGCTCCCGGGGCGCCTGACGCTGCGTGACCGGCCCCCTGATCGGCCCTGTAGATTCGCCCTACCGCACCCGTTTGCCGCAAGGAGCCGCAACATGACCCAGCGCACCCTCGTCCTGCTCAAGCCCGACGCCGTCCGTCGTGGTCTGGTCGGCGAGATCATCGGCCGCATCGAGCGGAAGGCCGGCTGGACCATCCCCGCACTGGAGCTGCGTACGCTGGACCAGGAGACCCTGGAGACGCACTACGGCGAGCACAAGGGCAAGCCGTTCTACGAGCCGCTGATGGGCTTCATGTCGAGCGGTCCCGTCGTCGCGCTGGTCGTCGAAGGGGAACGCGTCATCGAGGGTGTCCGCCAGCTGGCCGGACCCACTGACCCGATCGCCGCGGCGCCCGGCTCCATCCGGGGTGATTTCGGTTCGATCACGCGTGAGAACCTGATCCACGCCTCGGACTCCCAGGAGTCCGCCGAGCGTGAGCTGAAGCTGTTCTTCCCGGCGCTCTGAGCACTCTTTCCTGACGCAACATCAGCCGAATAGCGCTCATGACCTGGGGCGACCGAAGTAATTTCGGTCGCCCTTCGGTATTTCCGGGCCGGAGCGGGAACGCCTGGGCAGGACACGTCGTCACCACTGAGGGGGCGGGTATCCATTCCGGCGGGATTGCCGGAGTCCCGTCGCGCGGTCTTCGTACTTGCGGCACTACGATGGGGCCTCCACCCACACACCCACCTCGCCGACCTGACAGCAGCCGCTATCAACTGGAAGGCCAGACGCTCCTCATGGGGAACAAGGGGAACAAAATGTCGTTCATCGGCCGTGACATGGCGATCGACCTCGGGACCGCCAACACGCTGGTGTACGTGAGGGGCCGGGGGATCGTCCTGAACGAGCCGTCCGTGGTCGCCATCAACACGAACACCGGTGGCATCCTGGCGGTCGGCTCGGAGGCGAAGAAGATGATCGGGCGCACGCCCGGCAACATCGTCGCCGTACGGCCCCTCAAGGACGGCGTGATCGCCGACTTCGAGATCACCGAGCGCATGCTCCGGTACTTCATCCTCAAGATCCACAAGCGCCGCTACCTGGCGCGCCCGCGCGTGGTGGTCTGCGTTCCCTCCGGCATCACCGGAGTCGAGCGACGCGCGGTCATCGAGGCGTCCACGCAGGCCGGCGCCCGCCAGGTGCACATCATCGAAGAGCCCATGGCCGCCGCCATCGGCTCGGGCCTGCCCGTCCACGAGGCCACCGGCAACATGGTCGTGGACATCGGCGGCGGCACCACCGAGGTCGCCGTCATCTCCCTCGGCGGAATCGTCACGGCACAGTCCATCCGGGTGGCCGGCGACGAGCTCGACAACGCGATCATCCAGCACATCAAGAAGGAGTACTCGCTCCTGCTCGGTGAGCGCACGGCCGAGCAGATCAAGATCACCATCGGTTCGGCGTACGACCTCGACAAGGACGAGCACACCGAGATCCGCGGTCGCGACCTGGTCTCCGGTCTGCCCAAGACGGTCGTCATCTCGGCCGCCGAGGTGCGCAAGGCCATCGAGGAGCCGGTCAACGCCATCGTGGACGCGGTCAAGACCACGCTCGACAAGTGCCCGCCGGAGCTCTCCGGCGACATCATGGACCGCGGCATCGTCCTGACCGGCGGCGGCGCCCTGCTCCGCGGCCTCGACGAGCGGCTGCGCCGGGAGACCGGCATGCCGATCCACATCGCGGAGGATCCGCTCGACTCGGTCGCGCTCGGCTCCGGCAAGTGCGTCGAGGAGTTCGAGGCCCTCCAGCAGGTCCTGGACGCCCAGCCCCGTCGCTGACAGATGCCCCTCCCCGCCGGGGGAGGGGCCATGCGGAACACAAGGATCCGCCGTACGGGTGCTACCGGGCCCGTGCGGCGGATCGTTGATATACAGGCAAAAGAGAATTCCGACGAGGAAGGCACGGCCGCCGCACGTGAGGGACACACGAGAAAGCCGGCTGCTCCTGGTGCTTCTGATCGCCATCGCGTTCGCATTGATCACGGTGGACATCAGGGCAGGCGAGGAGTCGCCGGTCGACGGTGCCCGACAGGCCGCCGCAGCGGTCTTCGGCCCGGTCGAGGAAGGTGTGGCGACCGCGGTCGATCCGGTCGCCAACGCCATAGGGGCGGTACGGGACTCCGGCGAGCGCCACAACCGCATCGCCACCCTGGAGCGCGAGAACGCGGCGCTGAAGGCCAAGATGGGCAGTGAGGACCAGACCCGCAGCCGCATCCACGAGCTCGACCAGATGCTCAAGCGGGCCGGCGCCGGACAGTACGGCATCAAGGGCGCCGAGGTCATCGCGATAGGAGCGGCCCAGGGCTTCTCCTGGACCGTCACCATCGACGCCGGCAGCAAGGACGGCATCGAACGCGACATGACCGTCCTCAACGGGGACGGACTCGTCGGCCGGGTCAGCACCGTCGGCCCCGACACCGCCACCGTCGTCCTCGCCAACGACCCCGACTTCACCGTCGGCACCCGCCTGGAGAAGACCGGGGAACTGGGCTTCGCCACCGGCCAGGGCGACCGCGCCCTGTCCGTCCAGATGCTCAACGGCAAGGCCAAGGTCAGCCCCGGCGACCGGCTCGTCACCTTCGGCTCACGCGGCAACAAGCCCTTCGTGCCCGGCGTGCCGATCGGTGAGGTGGTCAAGGTCGACCCCTCGCGCGGCGACCTGACCCGCACCGTATGGGTGCGTCCGTTCGTCGGCTTCTCGCGCCTGGACATCGTCGGCGTCGTCGTGATGCCGCCGCGCGAGGACCCCCGCGACGCGGTCCTGCCGCCCAAGCCCGAGGCTCCCAAGCCCACCCCGACGGTCACCGTCACGGTCACCCCGTCCGGGTCCGCCAGTGTGCCCGCCAAGCCGGCCGACGACTAGGAGCAGACCCCGCATGCGCTTCAACCGGATCCTGCTCTCGGCGACCCTGATCGTGGTCGCCCTCGTCGTCCAGGTCACCGTCCTGGGCCGGCTCCAACTGCCCGGGGCCGTCCCCGACCTGCTGCTCCTCACCGTCGTCTCGCTCGCACTCGTGTACGGGCACGTCAGCGGGGCGCTCATCGGCTTCGCCGCCGGTCTCCTCGCCGACCTGGCCCCGCCCGCCGACCACGCCGCAGGGCGGTACGCGCTCGTCCTGTGCGTCATCGGCTACGCCGTGGGCCTGGTCCGCCCCGACGGCGGCCGGTTCCGTTCCGCCTGGGGCCCGATGCTCGCCGTCGTGGCCGCCGCGATCGGCTCCACCCTGCTCTACGCGGGAGTGGGCGCCCTCGTCGGCGACACCGCCGCCCGCCACGTGGGCCTGACCGGGCTGCTCTTCACCGCGACCCTCTACGACCTGCTGCTCGCGCCGTTCACCGTGCCGTTCATCATGGCCCTCGCCCGGCGCGCCGAGAACGACCCGATGGCCGTCGAAGCCGGCGGCGGCCCCGCCAACAAGGCCGCCGACGTCTCAGCCGGCTGGCTGGCCGGCGGCACGGGCCTGCGCATCGGCAGCCAGCGCGGCGGCCTGCGTCTGAAGACCGCGCGCTCGCGGGCCAACAAAGCCGTCCGTATAAAGGGGGTCAAGCCGGTCAAGGGTGTGAAGAGCGTCAAAAAGCTGTGAGGGAGGAGCAGTCGTGACCAACGTTCCGGAGACCGGCCGCACCTCCCGGGTGCAGATCAGGCTCGTCATGATCCAGGTCCTCGTCTTCTCGATGCTGCTCACCCTCGGCGGCCGGCTCTGGCTCCTCCAGATCCGCGAAGGCGCGGAGTACTACCACGAGGCGAAGAGCAACCACGTCCAGCGGGTGGTCCAGCCCGCCGTGCGCGGCTCGATCCTCGACGCCCGCGGCGTCCCCCTCGCAGACAACGAGACCCGTCTGGTCGTCTCCGCCAGCCGCACCAAGCTGATGAAGATGAAGGACAGGGGCAAGGGCGTCATGACCCGCCTCGCCGGCGTCCTGGACATGAGCCCCAAGGAGGTCATGGAGAAGGTCCGGCTCTGCGACTCCCAGACCCCCGCACCCTGCTGGAACGGTTCCCCCTACCAGCCGATCCCGGTCACCCTCGAAGCCACCACGCAGCAGGCGCTGCAGCTGCGCGAACGCCCCGAGGACTTCCCCGGCATCACCGCGGAGGTCACCGCCGTGCGCCGCTACCCGGCCCCGGGCGGGGCCCGTACCGCGCAGGTGCTCGGCTACCTCTCGCCGGTCACCGACGAGGAGATCCAGAAGGCGAAGGACGGCGACTCACCGCACCTGCGCTCCGACCAGGTCGGCCGCTCCGGCATCGAACGCACCTATGACCGGCAGCTGCGGGGCAAGGCGGAAGTCACCTCCTACGAGGTCGACAACCTCGGCCGCGTCATGGGCCAGACCAAGTCCGACCCGGGCATCGCCGGGGCCACCCTGGTCACCAGCATCGACGCCCGGGTCCAGTCCGTCGCCGAGTACGAGCTCCAGCAGGCGATGAAGGTCGTCCGCAACGAGACCGACAACATCACCGGCCGCAAGTACGAGGCCGACTCGGGCGCCGTCGTCGTGATGGAGGCCAGGACCGGCCGCATCGTCGCGATGGCCTCGCAGCCCGACTACGACCCCAACGCCTGGGTCGGCGGCATCGCGGCCAAGGACTACGCCCGGCTCACCAGCAAGAGCTCCAACTACCCGCTGCTCAACCGGGCCATCCAGGGCCAGGCACCCGCAGGCTCCATCTTCAAGGTGGTGTCGGCGAGCGCGGCCGTCCGGGCCGGCTACGCCTTCGACAGCAAGTACAACTGCAGCAGCTCCTACAGCCTCGGCGGCCGCAGCTTCGCGAACTTCGAGTCCAAGGGGCACGGCCCCATCACCCTCGGCGACGCCCTCAAGTTCTCGTGCAACACCGTCTTCTACGCCCTCGGGCACAAGGAGTGGCAGCGCGACGGCGGCCTCAGCCCCAAGAAGGGCGCGCACGACTGGTTCTACCGGACCGCACGCGAGTTCGGACTGGGCTCCGAGACCGGGGTGGACCTGCCGAACGAGGTCACCGGCCGGATCCCCGACCGCCAGTGGAAGCAGAGCTTCTGGAAGGCCAACAAGGCCGGTTGGTGCAAGCAGGGCAAGCGGGGCGGCACCTACGTCCAGCAGATCGCCTACGAAAGCTGCCTCGAGGGCAACCAGCTGAAGGCCTACGACAGCATCAACTTCGCCATCGGCCAGGGCGACGTCCTCGTCACCCCCATCCAGATGGCCACCGCCTACTCCGCCATCAGCAACGGCGGCACCCTCTTCAACCCCACCGTGGGCAAGGCCGTGATCAGCCCCGACGGCAAGCACATCGAGATGATCAAGCCCCAGTCCCACGGCAGGCTGCCCATCGACGCCAAGACCGTCAGCGACCTCGACAAGGGCCTGCGCTCGGTCGTCGAACCCGGCGGCACCGCCGCCTGGCGGTTCGGCGGCTGGCCGATGGACAAGATCCCCATGCACGCCAAGACCGGCACCGCACAGGTCTACGGCAAGCAGACCACGTCCTGGCTGGCGACCTACACCAAGGACTTCACGATCGTCATGACGATCTCCCAGGGCGGCACCGGCTCGGGAGCCTCCGGCCCCGCCGTCCGCAATCTCTACAACGCCATCTACGGTCTCGACATGGAGGGCAACCCGGACCCGAAGAGGGCCCTGCTGCCGCAGCCCGAGGCCAAGCTGCCCAAGATCCAGCCCGACGGCTCCATCGAATCCCCCGAGATCCGGCCGTACGTGCCGCCGTCCCCGGAAGCGCCGGCGCCGCCCGTGCTCGCCGGGCCGCCCGCCCTGCCCCCCGTACGGGACTGAGGACCGAAAACCGACATGCAGACCGCCAACAAGTTCTCCGTCTCCCGGTACGCGCCCGAGCGCGGGGCGATGGCCAAGCTCACCGCCCGCGACTCGGTGGTGCGCCGGCTCGACTGGCCGATACTCCTCTCCGCACTGGCCCTCTCCTTCATCGGCGCCCTGCTGGTGTGGTCGGCGACCCGCAACAGGACGCAGCTGAACCAGGGGGACCCGTACTACTTCCTGGCCCGCCACGCCCTGAACACCGGCATCGGCCTCGTGCTGATGATCGGCACGATCTGGCTCGGCCACCGCACCCTGCGCGGCGCCGTACCGATCCTCTACGGGCTCTCCCTCGTGCTGATCCTCGCCGTGCTCACACCGCTCGGCGCGACCATCAACGGCGCCCACGCCTGGATCGTCATCGGCGGCGGATTCTCCCTCCAGCCCTCCGAGTTCGTGAAGATCACGATCATCCTGGTGATGGCGATGCTGCTCGCCACCCGGGTGGACGCGGGCGATCTCGCCCATCCGGACCACCGCACCGTCGTCAAGGCGCTCTGCCTGGCCGCCGCCCCGATGGGCATCGTCATGCTGATGCCCGACCTCGGCTCCGTGATGGTCATGATCGTCATCGTGCTCGGCGTGCTGCTGGCCTCCGGCGCCTCCAACCGCTGGGTGCTGGGCCTGCTCGGCGCGGGCGCGGGCGGTGCCGTCCTGATATGGCAGCTGGGCGTCCTCGACGAGTACCAGATCAACCGCTTCGCGGCCTTCGCCAACCCCGAGCTCGACCCGGCGGGCGTCGGCTACAACACCAACCAGGCGCGCATCGCGATCGGCTCCGGCGGACTGACCGGATCCGGACTCTTCAAGGGCTCGCAGACCACCGGCCAGTTCGTGCCCGAGCAGCAGACCGACTTCGTCTTCACGGTGGCGGGGGAGGAGCTGGGCTTCGTCGGGGCCGGGCTGATCCTGCTGCTGCTCGGCATCATCCTATGGCGCTCCTGCGTGATCGCCCGGGAGACCACCGAGCTGTACGGGACCATCGTGTGCGCCGGGATCATCGCCTGGTTCGCCTTCCAGTCCTTCGAGAACATCGGCATGACCCTCGGGATCATGCCCGTCGCCGGGCTTCCGCTGCCGTTCGTCTCGTACGGAGGTTCGTCGATGTTCGCGGTCTGGGTGGCCATCGGGCTACTGCAGTCGATCAAGGTGCAGCGACCATTGTCGGCCTGATGCCCCGTTCACCCTGCCGTCGTGTTCCGTTCAGGACTAAGTTCGGTCTATGGCGGACACGAAGCGCGAGATCGAGCGGAAATTCGAGTTCACTAAGGCCTCTGCAGCCAGGCGCGGGGTACCGGACCTGACGGGCACGGCCGCGATCGCGGCCGTCTCCGACCAGGGCACCGTCGACCTCGACGCCGTCTACTACGACACCCCCGACCAGCGGCTCGCCGCCGACGGCCTCACCCTGAGGCGCAGAACCGGCGGCGCGGACGAGGGCTGGCACCTCAAACTGCCCGTCTCCCCCGGCGTGCGCGACGAGGTCGGGGCCGCACTCAGCGACACGGTCCCGCCCTCCCTCGCCGCCCTCGTCCGCTCCCGCGTCCGCCACGCCGGGCTCCAGCCACAGGTCAGGCTGGTCTCCTCGCGCCGCCTCAGCCACCTGCTCGACGCGGGCGGCGCCCTGCTCGCCGAACTGAGCACCGACGAGGTCCTCGCCGAGCGCGGCGACACCACCGCCGCCTGGACCGAGGTCGAGGTCGAACTCGCCGACGGGGTCGATCCCGCCCTGCTCGACTCCGTGGAGAAGGCCTTCCGCAAAGCCGGGCTCCGCGTCTCCGAAGCCCCCTCCAAGCTCGCCCGGGCCCTCTCCGAAACCGACGCCGAACCCCCGGCCCGGCCCGAGGGCGGCGGCCCCGAGGGCACCACGGGCGCGCACGTCCTCACGTACCTGCGGGAACAGCGCGACGCCCTGATCGCCCAGGACCCGGCCGTGCGACGGTCCCTGCCCGACTCCGTCCACCAGATGAGGGTCGCCAGCCGCCGGCTGCGCAGCGCCTTCAAGACCTACCGCAAGGTGCTCGACCGGGAGGTCACCGACCCGATCGGCGAGGAACTGCGCTGGCTGGCCGCGGAGCTGGGGGTCGACCGCGACCAGGAGGTGCTGCTGGAACGCATCCAGGCCCACCTCGGCGAGCTGCCGCGCCCCCTGGTGATCGGCCCCGTACGCAGCAGGCTGCGCGTGTGGAACACCACCCGCCGCTCCGGATCGCGCCGCCGGGCCCTCGCCGCGCTCGACAGCCCGCGCTACCTCGCCCTGCTGGACTCCCTCGACGCCCTGCTGGAGGAGCCGCCGCTGCGCAAGCGCGCGGCCCGGCCCCCGGAGGCGGTCCTGCCGAAGGCGGTGCTGCGCGACTACTCCCGTCTCGCAGACCGGGTCGACAGCGCGCTCTCCCTCACGGAGGGGGAGGAGCGCGATGTCGCTCTGCACAACGCGCGCAAGGCGGCCAAGCGCGTCCGGTACGCGGCCGAGTCGGCCGAGCCCGTCCTGGGCAGGCCGGCGAAACACCTGGCCAAGGCCGCCAAGAAGGTCCAGACCCTGCTCGGCGACCACCAGGACAGCGTGGTGGCCCGCGAGGCACTGCGCGGCCTCGGGGTCCAGGCGACGGGCGCGGGAGAGTCCGCCTTCACCTGGGGCGTGCTCCACGGCCGCGAGGAAGCCCTGGCCGAGCGGCGCGAGCGGGAGCTTCCGGCCATCTGGGCGAAGGCCTCCGACCCGGCGCTGCGGTCCGGACTTGGATGATCATGTGGGTGGGGGCGGCCGAGCCTCGGGGTACGCTTGAGAGCTGCCCCCTGCCCGCTTCACGAAAGTCGCGTGATGACCGAGTCGGTCTTCCCTCAGCTTGAGGCCCTGCTTCCGCATGTGCAGAAGCCCATCCAGTACGTCGGCGGTGAACTCAACTCCACGGTCAAGGAGTGGGAGAGCTGCGACGTCCGCTGGGCGCTCATGTACCCGGACGCGTACGAAGTCGGGCTGCCCAACCAGGGCGTCATGATCCTTTACGAGGTGCTCAACGAACGCGAGGGCGTCCTCGCCGAGCGCACCTACAGCGTGTGGCCCGACCTCGAAGAACTGATGCGCGAGCACAAGGTGCCGCAGTTCACCGTGGACAGCCACCGCCCGGTCTCCGCCTTCGACGTGTTCGGCCTGTCCTTCTCCACGGAGCTGGGCTACACCAACATGCTCACGGCCCTGGACCTCGCCGGCATCCCGCTGGAGGCCAGGAACCGTACGGTCGACCACCCCATCGTCCTCGCGGGCGGCCACGCGGCCTTCAACCCCGAGCCGATCGCGGAGTTCATCGACTGCGCCGTCATCGGCGACGGCGAGCAGGCCGTCCTCGACATGACCGAGATCATCCGCACCTGGAAGGCCGAGGGGCGGCCGGGCGGACGCGAAGAGGTCCTGCTGCGCCTGGCGAAGACCGGCAACGTCTACGTGCCGGGCTTCTACGACGTCGAGTACCTGCCGGACGGCCGCATCGGCCGTGTCGTGCCCAACCGCTCCGGCGTGCCGTGGCGCGTGTCCAAGCACACGGTCATGGACCTCGACGAGTGGCCCTACCCCAAGCAGCCCCTGGTCCCGCTCGCCGAGACCGTCCACGAGCGCATGTCCGTGGAGATCTTCCGCGGCTGCACCCGAGGCTGCCGTTTCTGCCAGGCCGGCATGATCACGCGCCCCGTGCGGGAGCGAAGCATCACCGGCATCGGCGAGATGGTCGAGCGCGGGCTGAAGGCCACGGGCTTCGAGGAGGTCGGCCTCCTGTCGCTGTCCTCCGCGGACCACACGGAGATCGCCGACATCGCCAAGGGCCTCGCGGACCGCTACACGGACGACAAGGTGGGCCTGTCCCTGCCGTCGACCCGCGTGGACGCCTTCAACGTGGACCTGGCCAACGAGCTGACCCGCAACGGTCGCCGCTCCGGCCTGACCTTCGCCCCCGAGGGCGGCTCCGAGCGCATGCGCAAGGTCATCAACAAGATGGTCTCGGAAGAGGACCTGATCCGGACCGTCTCCACGGCGTACGGCAACGGCTGGCGCCAGGTGAAGCTGTACTTCATGTGCGGCCTGCCCACCGAGACCGACGAGGACGTGCTCCAGATCGGCGACATGGCGGTCAACGTCATCGCCAAGGGGCGCGAGGTCTCCGGCCAGAACGACATCCGCTGCACGGTGTCCATCGGCGGATTCGTGCCGAAGCCGCACACCCCGTTCCAGTGGGCGCCGCAGCTGTCGGCCGAGGAGACGGACGCCCGCCTGGGCAAGCTCCGAGACAAGATCCGCGGCGACAAGAAGTACGGCCGCTCCATCGGCTTCCGCTACCACGACGGCAAGCCGGGCATCGTCGAGGGCCTGCTCTCGCGCGGTGACCGCCGCATCGGCGACGTCATCCGCGCCGTGTACGAATCGGGCGGCCGCTTCGACGGCTGGCGCGAGCACTTCAGCTACGACCGCTGGATGGAGGCGGCCGAGAAGACGCTGCCCGCCTACGGCGTGGACGTGGCCTGGTACACGACCCGCGAGCGCACCTACGAGGAGGTCCTGCCCTGGGACCACCTGGACTCCGGTCTCGACAAGGACTGGCTCTGGGAGGACTGGCAGGACGCCCTCGACGAGACCGAGGTCGACGACTGCCGCTGGACCCCGTGCTTCGACTGTGGCGTCTGTCCTCAGCTCGACACGCACATCCAGATCGGCCCCACCGGCAAGAAGCTGCTGCCGCTGTCGGTCGTCAACAAGTAGGCACGCTGCCGTCGGCCCTGTCCTCAACAGGGCCGACGGCGCATTACGGGGGTCAGTCGCTGAAGGCATCCCTCTTGATGACCAGCCGCTCCCGCGCATCCGCGGGAATGATCAATTTCAGACCCACCTCCGGCGCCCTGACACCGGGAAGTCTGTGCCGGCTGACCGAGCAGGTGATTCCCGCTCGCCGCAAGTCGCCGGCCATGGTTTCTCCGTCCGCCTGTTCCCAGCGCTCGCGGAAGGTTCCGCCGCTGGAAGTCTGCAGCCAGCGGTCCTGGGCCGTGTCCGGATCCAGCCCCTGAAGCTCGGTGATCAGCCTCTCCAGGGACTGCTCCGCCCGCCGGCGTGTGAAAGGGGTCCGGGAGTACCACCCGCCGGGTTCCAGACCGGTCATGTAGTCGGCAATGGTGTTCTCGACCGTCCTCCGCCGATCGCGGCCGTCCGCGCCCGGTGCGTACTCCCTGACCCTGACCGGCTCCGCACCCAGCACACTCATGACCTCACCGGCCAGTCGGCTGTAGACGGACTGCGGATCCGGAGCACCGAGACCACCACTGGGACACCTTCGGCAGCGCAGATACTCGTAGGTGCGGACCTTCCCCCTGCTCCTGTGCGCTGTCATGTGCGTGCCGCAATCCGCACACACCAGAACACCCAGGAACTGCGTCGCGCCGCCCTTGCGCCGGACCGGCTGTGACTTGGACCGCTCATCCAATACCGCTTGGAGGGAGAGCCACTCAGCTTCCGTGACGATGGGATCGCCCACCCTGATCGGATTGCCGTCCGCGCCCAGGACGGTCACCGACCGCCTCGCGCCACCGTCCTTGCTCTCACTGACTCGAAACCCCATGAGCGCTGGATTGCGCAGCCTTCGCAGCAGCGTGCCCGCGCTCCACTGCCCGCCTCCGCCGGTCGGCACCCGGGCCCGGATGAGGACGGTGGTCATCCGCCGGGCCGAGACCCCGCGCAAGGCGGCGCCCAGACACCAGCGCAACACCCGTTGCTCCTGAGGATCAATGACCAGTCTGCCTCGATCGTCGATCGTGTAGCCGTAGGGCGGCTTGCCGACGAGCCAGTCGGACTGCGTCCTGGTGTAGTCCCAGAGGCTTGTCACTCGAGTGCTGATGGCCGATGCCTCGATTTCGGCGATACCGCCGATGATCTCTGCCATCACCTTTCCGGTCGGGCTGGTCAGGTCGACGGTGTCGTGGTTGGAGATGAGGTTCTTCCCGTGCGCGAGGCACCATTCGATCATGGTGCTGAGATCTGTGAGCCGACGGACGAGGCGGTCCAGCTTCCAGAAGAGCAGGACGTCGAATTCCGGCACCCGGTCGTTCAGCCAGTGCCCCAGCTCTCTGCGGCGCCAGGGCGGCACCCGGGTTGCGGAGACGTTCAGATCTCTGGCGACACCGACGACCCGGTATCCCCGCTCCCGGGCAAGACGCCGGAGGTCGAGTTCCTGCCGGACGGGGGACGTGGTCTCGACGGTGAGCGTCGAGAGCCTTACGGACAGCAGCGCCCGCGGCGCATCGGAGGGCAGGGACGCCTCGGCCGCTATGAGCTCCTGCAGTAGAGCCAGATCCGTATCGCGCCACTGAACGTCCGCCGGGTGGAGCCTCTGCCGGTTTCCCGTGAGCTTCTTCATGTTCTTCCCAACGACACGGTGCTGTCGCTGGATGTGCGCGTGTGGGCGTCTTTCCTCAGATGCAGACGGAGATCCAGATCGGCCCGACGGGCAGGAAACTGCTGCCGCTGTCCGTCGTGAAGTAACCCTTGGGTCACGAGAGGCCCCCGCTCGCAACGGGCGGGACCCTCTGTCGTGTCCTTCACTGCATGGAAACGGACAAGAGGCCTCCCGTCGGCGGTGGCGACGGGTGCCTGGTGGGCGTCATCAGGATTCCCGTGAAGATCGTCGCCGTACTCGTCGTACTGCCCGTACGAGTGGCCTGGGAACTGCTTGTCGCCCTGGGCCGAGCCGTGCACCGGCACGTTCTCGGGCCGCTCTGGGCGCACGTCCTCGAGCCGGTGTTCCGCGGACTGGGATGGCTGCTGGCCACCCTGTTCAAGCTGGTCCTCGTATGGCCGTGGGTCGGGTTGTGGCGCTACGTGATCACCCCGGTCGGGCGGGGCCTGGCGTGGCTGGTCCGCGGTGCGTACGACCGCCTGTTCGCACCGGCCGGGCGGCTCCTGAGCACCTACGTCCTGCTTCCCCTCGGCCGGGCGCTGGCCTGGGTCGGCCGGGGCGGGCTGCGGTACCTGCTCGCCCCGCTCGCCAAGGGCGTCACCTGGGTCGCGTGGGTCCTCGGCATGGCGCTGTTCGTGTGGCCGTGGGTGGGGCTGTGGCGGTACGTGCTCGTGCCCGTCGGCCGCGGGATCGGATGGCTGGCCGTGGCGGTTTACCGGTACGTGCTCACCCCGCTCGGGCACGGCCTCGTATGGCTGGCGGTCGCGTTGTACCGGTACCTGCTGCGGCCGGTCGGGCTGGGCCTCGTACGGCTGGCGGTCGCGCTGTACCGGTACCTGCTGCGGCCCGTCGGCCTCGGCATCGCATGGCTGGCCCACGGCCTCCACCGGTATGTCCTGACCCCGGTCGGGCAGGTCCTCGTATGGGCCTGGCACGTGAGCGGGCGCATCGCCGCCGCTCTGTGGCGCGGGCTCTCATGGGTCTGCTGGGTGCTGGTCGGGTGGCCCGCGTCCCGGGTCTACCGGTATGTGCTGACCCCCGTCGGGCACGCAGTGCGCGATGTCTGGCGGACCGCCCGTGCCGCGGTCCGTGAGGCGCGGGCCGAGGTGCGCCGCGCGCTGTTCGGTGCTCCTCCCGTGGAACCGGCGAGGTCACGGGCGCGTACTCTGGGTAGTACGACAGCCGCAGGCAACACGCCCGCTCCCGAGATCTCCCTCCATGAACGGCAGGGGTGAGCCGGAGGCAGGGCGGCGCCCGACGGCCCCCAGACGCTCAGGGCGACGCGCGAGCCGCGGAGCCCCGCACAAGGAGAAGAACCACTGGGCAAGCGACAGCCCGAAGGCCCGCCTCCCGCACCGGTGGTGCAGCGCATTCGACTGCGCTACACCAAGCGCGGCCGCCTCCGGTTCACCAGCCACCGCGACTTCCAGCGCGCCTTCGAGCGGGCCCTGCGCCGCGCCGAAGTGCCCATGGCCTACTCGGCCGGCTTCACCCCGCACCCGCGCGTCTCGTACGCGAACGCCGCCCCGACCGGGACCGGCAGCGAGGCCGAGTACCTGGAGATCGCCCTTGCCGAGCCCCGCGACCCCGAGAAGCTCCGTGAGCTGCTCGACGAGTCGATGCCGACCGGGCTCGACATCATCGACGCCGTCGAGGCCCGTACCTCGGGTCTCGCGGACCGGCTGACCGCCTCCATCTGGGAGCTGCGCCTGGACGGCGTGGAGCCCGCGGAGGCCCAGCGGGCCGTGACGGCCTTCCTCGCCGCCGAGACCGTGGAGGTGCAGCGTCGGACCAAGAACGGTATGCGGACCTTCGACACGCGTGGCGCGGTCGTCAGTCTGGAAGCCCTTACCGCCCCGGCTGATAGGCCGCTGGACAATGCCTGTGCGATACTGCGCCTGGTTGTTCGGCATCTGACACCTGCCGTGCGACCCGACGACGTCCTGTCCGGTCTCCGAGCTGTGGCCGACCTGGCGCCGCCGGTCCCCTCAGCGGTGACCAGGCTGGCGCAGGGGCTCTTCGACGAGGAGTCCGGCACGGTGACCGACCCGCTCGCGCCCGACCGCGAGGCTGTCACGGCCGCCCCACCCACGGCCGCCGTAGCAGCCGACGCGAAGGCGCCGGAAGGTCCCGCCGCGTAAGGAACGCCGTCGTCGCGCAGCCCTGGCACTCGGGAGCCACCTGGGTCGGGCCGCGCACTGACCTGAAGACTTCCGCCAGGCCGTACGGACAACACGTACGGAACCGGCGGCCATGGACTACAGCTCCCGTGTGGCGAACGCGCCCCGGAGGCCGGTTCCGCGCTCATTACGCGGAGCCGTGCCGGACCGGAAGTCAGCCGCGGCGCCCGGGAGCGTGACGGGAGAACCGCCCGCAATGCTCAACAACGAAAACGACATCACCACTGCTGGTAGCGCCGACAGCGGCAGCCCCAGCGACAACCTGCCGCCGCGCCGTCGCCGTCGTGCCGCCTCCCGGCCCGCCGGTCCGCCCGGTGGGGCCGTCGCGGAGACGACCCCGGTGACGGAGGCCGCTGCGGCCGCCCCCGCCGAAGAGGCCGCTCCGGCCGCCGCGCCCGCTCGTCCCCGCCGCCGCGCGACCCGCGCCGTGGCCGCTCCGGTGACTCCGGCCGCCGAGGCCGTCGTCGCGGAGACCCCGGCTCCGGCCGTGGCCGCGGCTCCGGCCGCCGAGCCCGCCGCCGCTGCCGAGGAGTCCGCCGCTCCCGCACCGCGTGCCCGCCGCCGCGCCACCCGCGCCGTCGCCGCCCCGGAGACCCCCGCGGCCGAGGCCGCGCCCGCGCCGGTCGTCGAGGAGGAGGCTGCGGCTGCTCCGGCTCCGCGTGCCCGTCGTCGTGCGACCCGTGCCGTGACCGCTCCCGCGACTGAGGCCGCTGCTGTGGTGGAGGCTCCGGCAGCCGAGGCCGCGCCCGCGCCTGCGCCGGTCGAGGAGGAGGCTGCGGCTGCTCCGGCTCCGCGTGCCCGTCGTCGTGCGACCCGTGCCGTGACCGCTCCCGCGACCGAGGCCGTCGCCGCCCCGGAGGCTCCGGCAGCCGAGGCCGCGCCCGCGCCCGCGCCGGTCGAGGAGGAGGCTGCGGCTGCCCCGGCTCCGCGTGCCCGTCGTCGTGCCACCCGCGCCGTGACCGCTCCCGCCGCCGAGGCCGCCGCCGTGGAGACCCCGGCCGTCGAGCCCGCTCCCGCCGCGGAGGAGGCCCCCCGGGCCACCCGCGCCGTGACCGTCGCGGACGCCGTGGACTCGCCCAAGCGCGGCGGCCGCCGCCGCGCCACCCGCTCCGCCGCCCCGGCCGCCGCGCCGCAGCAGGCCGAGCGGCCCGCCGAGAGCGCCGAGCCCGCCGCCCCGGCCCGTACCCGCCGCGCCGCGCGTCCCGCCGTGGCCGTCTTCCAGGCCCCGGTCTTCGCCGAGCCGATGTTCCAGACCCCGGAGACCGCCGCCATGGCCGCCGCGGCCGCCCGCGCCGCCGCCCCGGTCGAGGAGGACGAGGAGGAGGAGCTCGAGGCCGTCACCGAGGCCGCGGCCGCTCCGGCCCCCGCCGCGCAGCCCGCCGGCCGTCGCCGTCGCCGCGGGCGCGGCGCCGCCGAGTCCGCTCCGGTCGCCGAGTCCGCCCCCGTGTCCCTTCCCGAGGTGCTCGCGGAGGAGGAGCCGGAGGCCGAGGCCGCCGAGCTCGACGAGGAGTCCGCGGACTTCGAGGAGGGCGACGAGTCGGGCGAGCGCCCCTCGCGCCGTCGCCGTCGCGGTGGCCGTCGTCGCCGTCGCGGTGAGGCCGCCGACCTCGACGAGTCCGCCGAGGAAGAGGCCGAGACCGCCGAGCAGGACGCCGCCGACCAGGAGGGCGAGGAGGAAGAGGACGAGGACGCCGAGGAGGCACTCGGCTCCAGCTCCAGCCGCCGCCGTCGCCGTCGCCGTCGTCGCAGTGGCGAGAGCGCGGCCGACACCGCCGAAGCGGGCGACGAGGACGGCGTCCGTACCGTCGTCAAGGTCCGCGAGCCGCGCCCGGCCCGCGAGAAGGCCGAGCCGTCCGACGAGGTCCAGTCCATCAAGGGCTCGACCCGCCTGGAGGCGAAGAAGCAGCGCCGCCGCGAGGGCCGCGAGCAGGGCCGCCGCCGCGTTCCGATCATCACCGAGGCCGAGTTCCTGGCCCGCCGTGAGGCCGTGGAGCGCGTCATGGTCGTCCGCCAGGCCGGCGAGCGCACCCAGATCGGCGTCCTCGAGGACAACGTGCTCGTCGAGCACTACGTCAACAAGGAAGAAGCCACCTCGTACGTCGGCAACGTCTACCTGGGCAAGGTCCAGAACGTGCTGCCGTCGATGGAGGCCGCCTTCATCGACATCGGCAAGGGCCGCAACGCCGTCCTGTACGCCGGTGAGGTCAACTTCGAGGCGCTCGGCATGGCCAACGGGCCGCGCCGCATCGAGTCCGCCCTCAAGTCCGGCCAGTCGGTCCTCGTGCAGGTCACCAAGGACCCGATCGGCCACAAGGGCGCCCGCCTGACCAGCCAGGTCTCGCTGCCCGGCCGCTACCTGGTCTACGTGCCCGAAGGCTCGATGACCGGCATCAGCCGCAAGCTGCCCGACACCGAGCGCGCGCGCCTGAAGACCATCCTCAAGAAGATCGTCCCCGAGGACGCGGGCGTCATCGTGCGCACCGCCGCCGAGGGTGCGAGCGAGGACGAGCTGCGCCGCGACGTCGAGCGTCTGCAGGCCCAGTGGGAGGACATCCAGAAGAAGTCGAAGCAGATCTCGACCTCTTCGCCGAGCCTGCTGTACGGCGAACCGGACATGACCGTCCGCGTCGTGCGCGACATCTTCAACGAGGACTTCTCGAAGGTCATCGTCAGCGGTGACAGCGCCTGGGAGACCATCCACGGCTACGTGAACCACGTGGCCCCGGACCTGGCCGACCGGCTGTCCCGCTGGACCTCCGAGGTCGACGTCTTCGCGACGTACCGGATCGACGAGCAGCTCGCCAAGGCGCTCGACCGCAAGGTGTGGCTGCCCTCGGGCGGTTCCCTCGTGATCGACAAGACCGAGGCGATGATCGTCATCGACGTCAACACCGGCAAGTTCACCGGTCAGGGCGGCAACCTCGAGGAGACCGTCACCAGGAACAACCTGGAGGCGGCCGAGGAGATCGTGCGCCAGCTGCGGCTGCGCGACCTGGGCGGCATCGTCGTCATCGACTTCATCGACATGGTCCTGGAGTCCAACCGCGACCTGGTCCTGCGGCGCATGCTGGAGTGCCTGGGCCGTGACCGTACGAAGCACCAGGTGGCCGAGGTCACCTCGCTGGGCCTGGTCCAGATGACCCGCAAGCGGGTGGGCCAGGGTCTGCTGGAGTCCTTCTCCGAGACCTGCGTCCACTGCAACGGCCGCGGTGTCATCGTCCACATGGAGACGCCGACCGTGGTCGGCGGCGGTGGCAACGGCAAGCGCTCGAAGCGCCGCGGTGGCCGTGGCGAGTTCGACCAGCACGACCACGAGGTCGAGACGGTCGACACGGAGGGCTTTGAATCCGAGGCCGAGGTGGCCGCGGAGGCCGCTGCGCCGCGGGCCCTGCCCGAGCCGGAGTTCGTCGCGGACGAGGAGCTCTACGGCAGCCCGGCCGAGGCCGAGGCCGCCGCGGGCATCAGCGGCCGCCGCAACCGGCGTCGTGCCACCCGCAAGGCGACCGCTCCGGCGGGCGCCCCGCGCGGTGCGGTGACTCCGGCGCAGGCTCCGGCCCCCGTGGCCGAGGTCGTCGCCGAGCCGGTGGCCGAGCCGGCCGACACCGTCCTGGAGCCGGCCGCCGAGGTCGTCGTCGAGGCTGTCGAAGCCGTGGAGGCCGCCCCGGTCGCCCCGGTCGAGGAGGCCGCGCCGAAGGGCCGTACCCGTCGCCGGGCGACCCGTAAGGCCACCGCCCCGGCGGGCGCCCCGGCGCCCGCGGCCGAGGTGGCCCCGGAGCCGGTCGTCGAGCCTGAGCCGGTCGTCGTGCCGGAGCCCGAGCCCGTCGTGGAGGCCGAGCCCGTCGCCGTTGCCGAGGTCGAGGAGGCTCCCGTCGTGGAGGCCGCTCCGGCCCGTCCGCGCCGCCGCGCCACCCGTAAGGCCACCGCGCCCGCCGGTTCCCCGGCAGGTGCGGCGGAGGCCGCCGTGGTGGTCGTGGAGACCCCGGTGACCGAGGTCGCGGCGCCGGCCGGGGAAGCCGCTCCCGCCGAGGAGGCCGCACCGGCCAAGAAGGCCGCCAAGAAGGCTCCGGCCAAGAAGGCGCCCGCGGCGAAGAAGGCTCCGGCCAAGAAGGCGGCGGCCGCCAAGAAGACCGTGACCAAGAAGGCGGCCACGACCAAGAAGACCGCGGCGAAGCGGACGACGAAGAAGACCGCGGCGGCGGAGCAGCAGACGCCGCCGTCCGTCTCGGCTCCGACCGAGGGCTGATTTCGCGGCGTACGGTTCAAAACGGCCCTGCCCGGCACCAGTTGGTGCCGGGCAGGGCCATTTCTTTTCCGGATGTGATCAATCCGTTAGGAGTCTGGATCACCTAATGTCGGACATTGACTCTTGTTCAGCGGGCGAGTTCACGCCACAGTGGCTCAACGCTTGCTGTCAAGCGGCTTGTCACGGGGGGATCCCTGGCGAGCGGGGGGATGGGCCGACGCACGCGCACTGACCCGCGCCCGCGTCGCTCTTTGATGCACATCTTTCACGTTCCGTTGCTCCTTCCTGGTTTCCGGCTGCCGCTCAGCAGCTTCGAAATCGACGAAAACGGAACCACTACGTGAGCAGAGCGACAACCGCGCCGCACGGCGCGGCCAGGCGGCGTGCCGCCAGAGGATCGTGGGCCCTGGCGGCCACGGCCCTCACCCTGACCCTGACGGCAGGACCGACCCCCCTCGTGAGCACGGCCACCGCGGCCGCCGGCTGCTCCGGGGCCGAATCGGACTTCAACGGGGACGGCATCCGGGACACCGCGATCGCGGACCCCGAGGCCACCGCCAACGGCGTCTCCAAGGCCGGGGTCGTGCACATCGTGTACGGCGGCGGCAAGGGAGTCCTGGCGCTGACCCAGGAGACCGCCAAGTCCGGGGGGTCCGAGGCGGGCGACCAGTTCGGCTACTCGATGGCCGTGTACGACGCCGACCTCGACGGCTGCAGCGACCTCGCCATCGGAACGCCCTACGAGGACGTCGGCACCGGCGCGGGCATCGACGCCGGCCGGATCGTCGTCGTCCACGGCTCGCCCACCGGCCTGGCCGCCGGCAAGGCGAGCGTCGAGTACGTCCAGGGCGCAGGCCTGATCTCCGCCATCGGCTCCGAGTCGTACGACTGGACGGGCTACTCCCTCGCCGCGGGCAAGACCTCGGCCGGTGTGCCGTTCCTCGTCGCCGGCGTGCCCGGCGAGGACGTCGGCACCACGGTGGACGCGGGCGCCTTCCTCTACATCTCCGGCTCGACCACCATGACGGCCACGCTCGTCACGCAGGAGACCACCAACGCGGGAGCCGTGCCCGACGCCAAGGAGGAGTACGACCGCTTCGGCACCACCGTCGCGGCCACCGCGACCCACCTCGCGGTCGGCTCCCCGGGCGAGGCCCAGGGCACCATCGCCGAATCCGGCGCAGTGACGATCTTCAGCCACGCCCTCACGGCGGGCTACCCCAAGCCGCTCAACGTGATCACTCAGGACACGCCCAACGTGCTCGGTGCCTGCGAGACCGGCGACGGCTTCGGCCGGGCGCTGTCCGCGACCTCCTACCGCGCCGCCGGAGCCACCAGCACCACCGAGTCCCTCATCGCCGTCGGAATCCCGGGCGAGGACCTGTCCACGACCGTCGACGCGGGCGCCGTCCAGGTGTTCAAGATCGACGCGGCGGGTGCGTACACCGAGCTCGCCTGGATCGACCAGAACACCACCGACGTCGGCGGCGAGTCCGAGGCGGGCGACTACTTCGGCCAGCGCGTCGCCGCCTACAACACCGCCCCGACCAGCACGAGCACCGGCGCCAACGTCAAGCTCGCCGTGGGCGTCCCGGGTGAGGACGGCGCCAACGGCGTCGTCGACCGGGGCGTGGTGCACATGTTCGGGATGGTCGGAGCGCCCGGCGAGACCGACAAGATCCTGGAGCCCGGCTCCGAGATCCCGACGCCCGAGGCCCCGCGCGAGTACGCCGGGATGAGCATCGGCGGCGGAGCGGCCGGCGTCTACGTGGGCATGCCGTACGGCCCCGCCGCGGGCCACGCGGTCTACGTGTTCCCGTGGACGATCAGCGGCACGGGCGGCGCCCCCACCGAGACGTTCAAGCCCGGCGAGGGCGGTCTGCCCGCCGACCGCAACACCTTCGGAACGGTGGTCCGATGATGACGCACCAGCCACGCACCTCCCGCGGCATCGGCCGCACCGTGCTGCGCCGCGCCTCGATCGCCGCGGTGACCGCCGGCGCCGTCGTGGCCACCACCCTCGGCCTGGACATCTGGGAGGGCCCCGACACGGCCCGTACCCAGGAGCCCGTCGCCGTCGGCACCCCCGTCCAGACGGAGTCGGAGGCCCGGGTCGCGGCCCGCAAGAGCGGCAAGCAGGTCGAGGTCCTCGGCCTGCGCACCGAGCAGCGGGAGATCTTCGCCGCGCCGGACGGCTCGTACACGGCCCGCGAGTACACCGAACCGGTGCACGCCGTGAAGAACGGCAAGTGGGTCGACATCGACAAGACGCTGGTCAAGCGCGCGGACGGCAGTGTCGTCCCGAAGGCGACCACCGTCGGTCTGGCCTTCTCCGACGGCGCGGCCGGCAAGCCGTTCGTCACGATGACCCGCAACACCCATGAGATGGCGCTGACCTGGCCCTACGGCAAGCTCCCCGCGCCCGTGCTCGACGGCGACACCGCCACGTACCCGGACGCGCTGCCGGGCGTCGACCTCAAGGTGCGCGCCGAGGCCAACGGCTTCGGCCACCTGCTGGTCGTCAAGACCCCGCAGGCCGCCGCCGACCCGCGCCTGACGCGCCTGGACCTCGGCCTCAAGGCCAAGGGCCTGACGTACAAGAAGGACGCGAACGGCGCCGTCACCGCCGAGGACAGCACGGTCGGCGGCACGGTCTTCCAGTCCGGTGCCCCGTCCATGTGGGACTCGGCCGCCTCCCAGGAGGCCGCCGCCCGCACCAAGGGCCCCAAGGCCGTGGCCCAGTCGCTGTCCGCGGCCCGCGCCGACGCCCCCACCGGGCCGGCCGCCGCCGCGGAGCTGGCTCCGGCCCTCGAAGGCCCGGGCGGCGGCGGCAAGGCCGCGGCCCTCGGCATCGAGGTGTCCAAGGACAAGCTGACCCTGGTCCCCGACCAGAAGCTGCTGCGTGACGGCGCGACGGTCTTCCCCGTGGTCATCGACCCGATCCAGAAGACGGCCGACCGCTCGGGCTGGACCGGCGTCATGTCGGGCAAGCCCACGGTGGGCGAGTGGCAGTACTCCGGCAGCGCGGGCGTGGGCAAGTGCCCGACGGACTACAGCGCCGCCTCCTGCGCCGGTGTCGGCACGCGCCGTGTGGCCTTCCAGATCCCGCTGTCCTTCTACAGCGGCAAGCAGATCCTCGGCGCCACCTTCAGCGCGCGCGTCCAGCACGTGTACTGGGCCGACGCCCGGGCCGAACCCATCCAGCTCCAGCGGATCGGCGGCAGCAGCGCCCACATCGACAGCGGCAGCAACTGGAACAACACCCAGAACGTGACGCTGACGACGCTGGAGACGCTCAACGAGAAGATCCAGCCGACGAGCTGCACGTCCCAGGCCAACATGCACTTCAAGTCCGGTGCCTCCGGCGGCCTGACCAACAGCGTGCGCACCGCGGCCAACGAGGGCTGGCCCTCGATGCTCTTCAACCTCAAGGCCCAGAACGAGGGCAGCTTCGGCGGCTGGAAGCGGGTCTGCGGCAACGCGTACCTGAGCATCAGCTACAACACGCTGCCGGGCCTGATCAACACCACCTCCATGTCGTCCAACCCCGGTGGCGCCTGCGTCACGGGTACCGGCCGGCCCTACAGCGACGTGCCGCCGACGCTGCGCGCCATCGCGAACGACGCCGACGCGGGCGAGCAGGTCAAGGTCCGCTTCAAGCTGGAGTGGAAGGACGCGGCGGGCGCCGCCAAGTCCTACGAGGAGGACACGAACTACAAGGCGCCGACCAGCTCCACCCCCTTCGAGCACACCGCCCGCACGACGATCCCCGAGAACACGGCCATCTCCTGGAGCGTCGCCGCCCATGACGGCGACGGATGGGGGCCGTGGAGCGGCAAGTGCGAGTTCATGTACGACAAGACGTTCCCGGGCAAGCCGAACGTCTTCAGCACCCAGTACCCGGCCACCAACGTCTACCACGACGGTGTCGGGGCTCCCGGCACGTTCACCTTCTCGCCCAACCCGAACGACACCGTGCCCGACACGGACATCGTCAAGTACCGCTACACCTTCGCCGGTGAGACCGCCAAGGAGGTCGCCAACACCACGGCGGGCGGCCCGGCCTCGGTGACCTGGACGCCCACCCGCTCCGGTCCGCACTGGGTCGAAGTCGTCGCGGTCGACAAGGCGGGGCACCCGAGTGCCATCGCCCGTCACTCCTTCTACGTCGCCGCAGGCGCAGCCGCGGCCGCGCAGTGGAACCTCGCCGACGAGGCGGGCGGCAACGCCGCCGACGAGGAGCAGGGCAAGTACCCGGCCGGCTTCGGCCCGGGTGTCACCTTCGGCGTCCCCGGCCCGGGCGGCACCATCGACCGCGCGGCCCGCTTCGACGGCACCGCCGGCAGCTGGGTCGACGCGGGCAGCACGGTGCTGGACACCCTCAAGGGCTTCAGCGTCAGCGCCTGGGTCCGGCCCGCGGACCTGAGCCGCGACATGACGGTCATCAGCCAGGACGGCACCGGCGAGCCGGGCTTCGTCCTCGGCTACGACGCCATGGCCAAGACCTGGAAGTTCTCCGTCCCGGTCGACGACGTCGACACCCTCGGCGAATGGAAGGCCCTGTCCACCGGTGTCACCCCGGTCAAGGACCAGTGGGTGCTGCTGACCGGCATCTACGACGGTGCCGCGGGCAAGATCCAGCTGTACGTCGACAAGGACCTCAAGGGTGAGACGGTCCGCCGCTCCACCTGGAAGTCCTACGGCGCACTGCAGATCGGCCGCCACATCGACAAGGCGGGCTACGAGGACGCCTTCGTCGGCGACCTCGCCGAGGTCCGGGTCTTCAGCCGGCCGCTCCTGCCCGCCCAGATCACCGACATCAAGACGGTCAGGCCGGAGCGCAAGGGCTACTGGCAGCTCAACACGGCCCAGTCCGGAACCTCCCCCGAGGCGGGCAACGGCCAGGGCCTGACGATGGCCGGCAACGCGGCCATCTACGTCCCGAACCCCGACCCGCTGGCCGACCCGCCGCCGGTCGACGCCATGGTCGGAACGGGCCACATGCTCCTCGACGGCAACGGGGACTACGCCTCGACGGCGGCCGCCCCGGTCACCGGAGCCACGAGCTTCACGCTCTCGGCGCGCGTCCAGATCGCCTCGCAGGACGCCACGGCCTCGCAGACGGTGTTCTCGCTGCCCGGTACGAACGCCAACCGGGTCCAGGTCCGCTACCAGGGCGCCACCAAGCGCTGGGAGCTGGCCGTGGCCACGACCGACACGGCCGGAGCCTCGGTGACGGCCTTCTCCGAGAACCAGGTCCTGCCCGACACCAACCCCGTCGGCCAGCACCTGGCCGTCGTCTACGACGCGTTCGCCGGTCAGATCCGCCTGTACGTCAACGGCCAGCTGGCCGCGGCGCAGGGCGTGGACAACACGACCTGGGCCGCCACCGGCGGGCTCCAGGTGGGCCGTTCGGCCCGCGGCAACGCCGAGTACTTCGCCGGAGCCATCGACGAGGTCCGCGCCTACAACGGCGCCCTCGACCCGATCTCCGTCGTCCAGCTCGCCAGCACGATCGAGCTGGCCCAGAGCTAGACCCCTCCCCGGACAGGTGTGCCCGCCCCTCGCAGGGCGGGCACACCTGTCCGCTTCCGCAGTACCTTCCTGCCCCTCTTTTGTGGAGTGCACTGATGTCTCTACGCGGCCGATTGCTCAATCGGCGCATACACCGGCGAACACTGGGCTCAGTCGTCATCGGCCTGAGCCTCGCCCTGTCCGCCTCGTCCGTCCAGGCGCTGGAACTGGCCCCCGGCGGCACCAAGCGGCCCGGAGTCCAGAACTTCGGCGACCCCGTCAAGGGAACCAAGGCCAAGTCCAAGGGCCGCCCGGCGAACGCCACCGCCAAGGCGGCCGTCAAGAAGCTGGACAAGCCCGTCTGGCCCGGCAGCGGCAGCGCCGAGGTCGCCGTACCGGCAGCCGCGGGCACCGCCCCGGCGCCGGTGAAGGTCGGCGGCCTGCCGGTCGCCGTCGCCCCCGCGAAGGAGGCCGCCGCCCCGGCGGTGTCCTTCAAGGCCGCCGCCGTCTCCGGCGGAAAGGCCCCCGGCAAGGTCCGGGTCGACGTCGTCGACCCCAAGCGCGCCACCCAGCTCGGCGCCGGCGCCCTGCTGCGCGTCCAGCGGGCCGACACGGCACCGGCGGGCGGCGACGTCCGCCTGAAGGTCGACTACTCGGCCTTCGCCGACGGCTTCGGCGGCGCCTACGGCTCCCGCCTGCAGCTCGTCCAGCTCCCGGCCTGCGCCGCGGTCGCCGACCCGGGCACCGCCGCCTGTCCCGACCTGCCCAAGCCGCTCAAGACGGTCAACGACCCGAAGACGAAGACGGTTTCCGCCGACGTGAGCGCCCCGGCGCGCCAGGCGGGCATGTCCGCCATGGCGGCCGGCTCGGCCGGTGGCGGCTCGATGGTGGCCCTGGCCGCGGGCGGTTCTTCCTCTCAGGGCAACTACGCGGCCACTCCGCTCGCCCCGTCGGCGAAGTGGAGCGTGTCGAACTCCTCGGGCGGCTTCTCCTGGTCGTACCCGCTGCGCACGCCGCCGGTCCCCGGTGGCCAGGTGCCGTCGCTCGGACTCGGCTACTCCTCGCAGTCCGCGGACGGCCGTACCTCCGACACCAACAACCAGGGCTCCTGGGTCGGTGAGGGCTTCTCCTACGAGCCCGGCTACGTCGAGCGGCGTTACAAGCCCTGCGCGAAGGACGGCCAGGCATCGTCCGCCGAGCAGTGCTGGGCCTTCGACAACGCAACGGTGATGCTCAACGGCTCGTCCAACGAGATCATCAAGGGCGACGCCGACGGCAAGTGGCGCCTCGCCTCCGACGACGGTTCCAAGGTCGAGCAGCTCACCGGCGCCGTGAACGGCGACAACAACGGCGAGCACTGGAAGATCACCACGTCCGACGGTACCGAGTACTACTTCGGCAAGAACCGTCTGCCGGGCTGGGCCACGGGCAACGAGCAGACCGACTCGGTCTGGACCCTCCCGGTCTTCGGCAACAACACGGGTGAGCCCTGCTACAACGCCACCTTCGCGAACGCCTCCTGCCAGCAGGCCTGGCGCTGGAACCTGGACTACGTCAAGGACCGCCAGGGCAACGTCATGTCGTACTTCTTCAACAAGGAGACGAACCACTACGCCCTGAACGGCAAGACCGACGTCAACGGCACCGCGTACACGGCGGGCGGCTACCTCAAGCGCATCGACTACGGCCAGCGCGAGGCCACCGTCTACTCCGCCAAGGCCCCGGCCCGCGTCGTGTTCACCACGAAGGAGCGCTGCCTGGAGACCGATACCTTCAAGTGCCTCCCGGCCGACTTCAAGACGGCGAACGCCGCCTTCTGGCCCGATGTCCCGATGGACCGGTACTGCGCGCCGAGCACCAAGTGCAACGCCACGCAGGTCGCTGCCTCCTTCTGGACCCGTCAGCGGCTGACCGGCGTCACCACGCAGATCCGCAAGGACGCCACGACCTACGACGACGTCGAAGCCTGGACGTTCACGCACCAGTTCACCGACAACGGCGACCAGTCCAAGACCCTGTGGCTGTCCAAGATCGACCACGAGGGCCGCAGGGGCGGCACCGCCAAGGTCCCCTCGGTCGAACTGATGGGTACTCAGCTCAAGAACCGGGTCGACGGCCTGAGCGAGAGCATCGATCCCTTCTACCGCTTCCGTCTGTCCACGGTCCTGAGCGAGACCGGCGCCCAGCTGGATGTCAACTACGCCCCGGCGGAGTGCACGAAGGACGCCCTGCCCAAGCCGGGGGAGTCCACCAAGCGTTGCTACCCGGTCGTCTGGTCCCCGCCGGGGTTCCTCGACCCGATCACCGACTGGTTCCACAAGTACGTCGTCGCGCAGGTCATCGAGACCGACCGGACAGGCGGATCCCCCGAACAGGTCACCGAGTACGAGTACCAGGGCCCCGCGGCCTGGCGTAAGGCCGAGCCCGACGGCATGACCGAGGACAAGTACCTCACCTGGGGCGGCTGGCAGGGCTACGGCAAGGTCAAGGTGACCACCGGCGGGTCGGCCGCGGGCAAGACCCGCATCGACTACACGTACCTCCAGGGCATGGACGGCGACAAGAAGCCGGACGGCACCGCGCGCTCGGTGACGGTGGCCGACTCCGAGGGCGGTACGTACACCGACCACCAGGAGTTCAGCGGCCACGAGCTGGAGTCCGCCACCTACGACGGCGACAAGCTCGTCTCCAAGGTCATCAAAACCCCGATGCGGCACTACACCGCGACGGACACCAACACCTGGGGCACCAGCCACGCCTCGTTCACCAGGACCGTCAAGACGCGCGGCTACACCGTGACCGAGGGCGGCGACGGCCGTCGCGAGAGCGAGTCGAACGCGACGTACGACCTGACGAACGGCACCGGCCGGATCCTGGAGGCGGAGGACCTGGGCGATCTGTCGACCACGGCCGACGACACCTGTACCCGTACGTCCTACGCGGACAACGCGGCTGCCAACATCCTCGGCGCGGCGTCCCGGGTCGAGTCCGTCTCGGTCAAGTGCGCCACCGCCCCCGACCGCAAGACGCAGGTGATCTCGGACGAGCGCACCGCGTACGACGGCCTGGCCTTCGGCGCCGCGCCCACGGTGGGCAACGCGACGCAGACCGAGCGCATGACGTCCCACAACGGGACCGCGGCCACCTACAAGGTCACGGGCACGACTACGTACGACGCCTTCGGTCGTCCGACGTCCCAGATCGACGCTTCGGCAGCCGAGACCAAGACGGCGTACACCGACGTCAACGGCCTCATCTCCCAGACCAAGGTCACCAACGCCCTCGGTCACGTCAACACGAGGGACTTCGACCCCGCCTGGGGCCTGTCCACCGGGCAGACCGACCCGAACGGCAAGCGCGGCGACGTGGCGTTCGACCCGCTCGGCCGCCTGGTCTCCGTCTGGCTCCCGGACCGCTCGAAGAGCGGGGGCCAGACGCCCAGCGTCAAGTACAGCTACAACTACCGCCTCGACAAGCCGGTCTCCGTAAAGACCGAGAAGATCGAGATCGACGGCTCCTACGGAGCCGAGTACGAGCTGTACGACAGCCTGCTGCGTCCGCGTCAGAAGCAGACGGAAGGCCCCTCCGGCACCCGCATGGTGGCGGACACCTTCTACACCCCGACCAGCAAGATCGCCAAGGTCAACGCCACGTACAACGCGGCGGGCGCGGCCTCCGACGAGCTGCTGATCGTCCGCAACGGCGACGTCGGCGCGCAGACCCTGTACGAGTACGACGGCCTGGGCCGCACCACCGCGCAGATCTCCGCCGTGGCCGGCGGTGAGCAGTGGCGGACCACGGTCACCCACGGCGGCGACCGCACCCACGTGGACCCGCCGGTCGGCGGCACCCCCACGACGACACTGACCGATGGCCAGGGCCGGACCACCGAGGTCCGCCACTACAAGAGCGCCTCCCCGGTGCCGAACGGTCCGACCTCCGGCTACGACACCACCAAGTACACCTACACGCCGACGGGCAGGCTCAAGCAGCTCACCGACCCGGCGAACAACGTGTGGACCTACAAGTACGACCAGCTCGACCGGCAGATCGAGGCGGTTGACCCGGACTCGGGCAAGCGCACGACCACGTACGACGCGGCCGACCGGCCGACGTCCACCACGGACGCCCGCGGCAAGACGGTCTCGACGGTCTACGACAAGCTCGACCGCGTCCTGACGACGTGGGACGGCCCCGCGGACACCGGCACCAAGCTCACCGAGCAGCGGTACGACAAGGCGGGCTGGCTGGGCAAGCAGTGGGCGTCGCTGCGTTACATCAACGCGACGGAGTACTTCGCCTCGGTCACCCAGGCGATGGACGAGTTCTACCAGCCGCTGAAGACGGCCTACACGGTCCCCGCCTCCTCCGGCACGGGCTTGGCCGGCACCTACGTCTTCGCCAGCGCCTACAACCGTGACGGCACCAAGCAGAGCGACTCGCTCCCGGCGGCGGGCGGTCTCGATGCCGAGAGCCTCGCCTACGGCTACGACGACATCCAGCGCCTGAAGAGCATGACGGGCACGACGTCGTACGTCACCAACGCCATCTGGTCCGGCCGCACCCTCCTGCAGCAGCTGGAGCTGAACAACGGCGGCAAGAAGGTCTGGCAGACCTTCCAGTACGAGACCGGCACCGACCGGCTCCTGAACTCGAAGGTGGACGTCTACGGTTCCGCCACGGGTCCGGTGAAGGAGTCGAACTACTCCTACGACCAGATCGGCAACGTCCGGTCCATCGCCGACGTCGCAGGCAGCGGCACGCCCGACCTGCAGTGCTTCGCGTACGACTACCAGGCCCGCATGACGGAGTCCTGGACCCCGGCGACCACCAAGGCCGCGGCCGGTGCGTCCGGCACGGTCGGCAGCCAGGTCCCGGTCTCGGGCTCGGGTCCGGCGGCCTGCAACACGGCCCCCGGTGCCTCCGCACTGGGCGGCCCGGCTCCGTACTGGAACTCCTACACCTTCGACTCGGTCGGCAACCGCCTCACCGAGACGGCGCACGACACCGGGCTGAACGCCACGAAGGACGTCAAGCGCACCTTCACCTACAAGGCGGGCAGCCACCAGGTCCAGAAGGTCGTGGAGAACACCCCGACCGGCGATCGCCAGTACACCTACGGCTACGACACGGCCGGCAACACCACCACCCGCACGATCGGAGGCAACACCCAGACCCTGGAGTACAACGCCCTCGGTGACCCGGTCAAGAACAGTCAGCCGGACGACGTCACCACGCCGGGCACGAACGAGGCGTCGGAGACGACGTTCCTCTACGGCCCGGACGGCAGCCGGGTCCAGCGCAAGGACGCCACCGGTACCACCGTGTACCTGCCGGGCATGGAGTTGCGCCTGGACGCGGGGACGACCACGGCCAAGGCGACGCGGTACTACGCCTTCGCGGGCCAGAGTGTCGCGATCCGCACCCCGGACAAGAAGCTGTCGTTCCTGGCCTCCGACCACCACGGCACGGCCGAGATGTCCATCGACGCCACGACGGGTGCAGTCACCCAGCGGCGGATGGACCCGTACGGCAACAGCCGAGGCACCCCCCAGGGCACCTGGAAGGGCGAGAAGGGCTTCGTCGGCGGCACGATCGACGCGTCCACGGGCCTCACGACGATCGGGGCCCGCGAATACGACCCGTTCCTGGGCAAGTTCATCACCCCGGACCCGGTCGTCGACACGAGTGACGCCCAGCAGCTGAACGCGTACGCCTACGCACACAACCGCCCGGTCTCCGCGAGCGACCCGAGCGGCCTGTACGACCCGGACGAGCGGGACTTCTGCCGGGGCAGGGACGACTGCACGGGCGGCAAGTGGACCCCGAAGCCCGAGAAGAACCCCGACCCGCCGACCACGGAGGCCGAAAACAATCTGCGCAATGCCGAGGGCGAGCACAACCGCACCAAGGCGAAGATCAAGAATGCCGTCAAGCAGATCGCCAAGATCCTCATGGACGAGCTTGGTATCACTGCGGCTCTGGACTGCTTCTCCAGCGGTGACCTGGGTGCGTGCGGCGAAACGGCGCTCAACATCGCGAGCAGCTTCGCCGGCGGCATCGCAGGCAAGATTGCCAAGAAGTATGCGTGGCCGACCGAGTGGGGCAAGGCCGCAGCCCTCGCCAAGAAACTGGGCGGGCTCGCGCTCGACTTGGTGGACGGGGTCAAGAGCTGGTTCAAGACCTCGGAGAAGGTCGAAAAGGCCAAGGGAGCCCTGGCGGCGGTCAAGGCTCGATTGAGGGGTTCCGGCGGGAGCTGCCCGATTCAGGGTAAGCACAGCTTCCTTCCGGGGACCGAAGTCCTTCTTGACGACGGATCGACGAAGAAGATCGAAGACGTCAAGATCGGGGACCGGATCACCACAACGGATCCGTCCACGGGCGAGACCGTGACGCGTGAAGTCGTCGGCACCATCGTCACCGCGGACGACAAGGACTTCGTCGACCTCACGATGAACACCGAATCAGGCGAAGCGGCACTCGTCTCCACCGTCACGCACCCGTTCTGGGTCGAGTCGGAACAGCGCTTCATCGAGGCCGGTGACCTGAAGCCCGGGATGCGCCTGCGGACCCCGGCAGGCAATACCGTCGAGCTGTCGGGGATGCGATTCTTCAACGAGTTGCGCCAGACCCATGACCTCACCATTGAGGATGTTCACGCCTACTATGTGCTGGCCGGGGTCACTCCGGTGCTGGTGCACAACTGTGGCGAGGCCTCTCTCGATGCGCAGGCCGATGCGGCTGAGATAAGGGGGAGTGACTATGCTGCCGAATATCAATCCCGGAGCGGTCACGTCTACCGTTCGGACAACAAGGAATCCGTCACGGCTCCGGACTACATGGCGGACGTCTTCGATGAGCTGGACCATCCGATGAACGGCGGATGCGCGGAGACCCAGTGCCTCAGCAAGGCGTATGCCAGAGAAGGCGAGGCAGGAGCCCGAGGTGGGAACATGACCGTGGTGCATGTGAGCGATCAGCCCAAGGGCGATCACGGCACACCTGCCCGTCCGTGCAAGGGGTGTCGGCGAGTGATGGACAAATTGGGGGTGAATTATTAGTGGGCGATAATCCTGCGAATTACGTTTCCCAATTGAATCCGACAACGGTTTCCGCTCTGCGGCAGGCCGGCTGGTACCCGGAGCGTCGAATCGAGGTGTCCGCCGATATTCGGACCCTGGAGATGCAGGGTTACATCCCGAGTCCTGCGGCAACCGCGTTCCTGGAATCGTTTCGGGGATTGCGGATCGGGCCGGCTCGCGAGGAGGGTCCCAATTTCGTCAACGGCGAACCGTTCTTCGTCGACGCCTTGGGGGCCGGTGGCAGGCACCTGGACGAATCCTTGGCGATCGGGTCGGCCATCGGAGGCTCGTGGTTTCCCGTTGGATGGTGGCTCAGCTACTCGCACGTCTTCATGAGGGGGGACGGCGTACTGGCCGCCTACGCGAACGGCCTGATCTGGAGCATTGGGCGTACGCCTTCCGAGGGCTTGGACCTCATGGTGAGTGCGGATCGGCCGCTGGTCTGCGTTCATGCGCCCGCGGGGCAGAAGCGGTGGCCCAAGCAGCAGGTCTGACGCCGCGCTGACCCTCGGGTCGCTACGGGCCCCGGTTTGACCCCCCAGACCGGGGCCCGTAACCTGGGTCGCTGGCGTGTCTATGTGCACGCCATCCACTGAGCACCTCACCTCCCGTACCGCCTCGCGGCGCGGGGGAGGCCGGCCTGCGGTTCCCGCGGGGCCGGCTGGCTTCAGGGGTTCCCGAATCGAGCGAGAGAGAGATCCGCGTGTACGCCATCGTGCGCAGCGGTGGTCGCCAGCACAAGGTTGCTGTTGGTGACATCGTTGAGGTTGACAAGATTTCCACTGCCAAGGTTGGCGACACGGTCGAGCTCTCGACCCTGCTCGTTGTCGATGGCGACGCCGTGACCAGCGACCCGTGGGTCCTGGCCGGTATCAAGGTCACGGCCGAGATTGTGGACCACCACAAGGGCGCCAAGATCGACATCCTGCGCTACAAGAACAAGACCGGCTACCGCCGTCGCCAGGGTCACCGCCAGCAGTACACGGCGATCAAGGTCACCGGTATCCCCGCGGCTGCGAAGTAAGAGGGACTGAGACATGGCACACAAGAAGGGCGCATCGTCCACCCGGAACGGGCGCGATTCCAATGCTCAGCGGCTCGGCGTGAAGCGCTTCGGCGGTCAGGTCGTTTCCGCTGGTGAGATCCTCGTCCGCCAGCGCGGCACCCACTTCCACCCCGGTTCGGGTGTGGGCCGTGGCGGCGACGACACGCTGTTCGCGCTGCAGGCGGGTGCCGTTCAGTTCGGCACGCACCGTGGCCGCAAGGTCGTCAACATCGTTCCGGCCGCCTGATCCAGCTTCTGCTGATCAAGCGTACGTAACTTCCCGAGGGCGGATCTCAGCTCTTTCCGGCGCGAGCCGGGAAGAGAGGTCCGCCCTCGGCGCGTTGTCACATAGACACGTTTAATGGGCAGCAAGGCCTGCCACCGGATTTTCCGGACTATCCCCGCTGTATCTGGAGGAACACCCATGACCACCTTCGTGGACCGCGTCGAGCTGCACGTCGCCGCGGGTAACGGGGGCCACGGCTGCGCCTCCGTTCACCGGGAGAAGTTCAAGCCGCTCGGCGGCCCCGACGGTGGCAACGGCGGCCGCGGCGGCGACGTCATTCTGGTGGTGGAGCAGTCGATCACCACCCTGCTCGACTACCACCACAGCCCGCACCGCAAGGCCACCAACGGCCAGCCCGGCGCCGGCGACAACCGCTCCGGCAAGGACGGACAGGACTTGATCCTGCCCGTGCCGGACGGCACCGTCGTCCTCGACAAGGAGGGCAACGTCCTCGCCGACCTCGTCGGCCAGGGCACCACCTACGTCGCGGGCGAGGGAGGCCGCGGAGGCCTCGGCAACGCCGCGCTCTCCTCCGCCCGCCGCAAGGCCCCCGGCTTCGCGCTCCTCGGCGTCCCCGGCACCACCGGCGACATCGTCCTGGAGCTCAAGACCGTCGCCGACGTGGCGCTGGTCGGCTTCCCGAGCGCCGGCAAGTCCTCGCTGATCTCGGTGCTCTCCTCGGCCAAGCCGAAGATCGCGGACTACCCCTTCACCACCCTCGTCCCGAACCTGGGCGTCGTGACGGCCGGCTCGACCGTCTACACGATCGCCGACGTCCCGGGCCTGATCCCCGGCGCCAGCCAGGGCCGTGGCCTGGGCCTGGAGTTCCTGCGCCACGTCGAGCGCTGCTCGGTGCTGGTGCACGTCCTGGACACCGCCACGCTGGAGTCCGACCGCGACCCGATCGCCGACCTCGACGTCATCGAGGAGGAGCTCAGGCTCTACGGCGGCGGCCTGGAGAAGCGTCCGCGTCTCGTCGTCCTCAACAAGGTCGACATCCCGGACGGCCAGGAGCTCGCCGACATGGTCCGCCCGGACCTGGAGGCCCGCGGCTACAAGGTCTTCGAGGTCTCCGCGGTCGCCCGTACCGGCCTGAAGGAGCTCTCCTACTTCCTCGCCGAGGGCATCGCCAAGGCCCGTGCCCGCAAGCCGAAGGAGGAGGCGACCCGTATCGTCATCCGCCCGAAGGCTGTCGACGACTCCGGCTTCACCGTCACCTACGACGAGGCCGAGGACGTCTACAAGGTGCGTGGCGAGAAGCCCGAGCGCTGGGTCCGCCAGACCGACTTCAACAACGACGAGGCCGTCGGCTACCTCGCGGACCGCCTCAACCGCCTCGGCGTCGAGGACGCGCTCAAGAAGGCCGGCGCCCGCGCCGGTGACGGCGTGGCCATCGGCTCCGACGAGAACTCCGTCGTCTTCGACTGGGAGCCGACCATGATGGCCGGTGCCGAGATGCTGGGCCGCCGCGGTGAGGACCACCGCCTGGATGCTCCGCGCCCGGCCACGACTCGCCGCAAGGAGAAGGACGCCAAGCGCGGCGACTCGGCGCAGCAGGAGTACGACGAGTTCCGGCCGTTCTGATTCCTTCCCGAGGGACATGTGCCCGGAAGGTTTGAAGGCGCCTTTACGTCGGTCGCCTAGGATCTTCCGGGTGAACAGCAGCAACCTCCCCACGGTTTCCGTCGTGGTCATCGCGTACAACGACGCCGGGCTCGTGGGCGAGGCCGTTTCCTCGGCCCTCGCCCAGGGCCCGGTGGTCACCGAGGTCATCGCGGTGAACGACGCCTCGTCCGACGGCACCGCTCAGGTGCTGGACCAGCTGGCCGCCGTCCACCCCCGCCTCAAGGTGGTGCACCGGACGGAGAACAGCGGAGGGTGCGGCACCCCGCGCAACGACGGGATCGCGGCCGCGTCCGGCCGGTACGTCCTCTTCCTCGACAGCGACGACATCCTGCCGGCGGGGGCGGCCGACGCCCTGGTCCGCACGGCAGGGGAACACGGCGCCCCGGTCACCGTGGGCGCCGCGGTACGGCGGGAGCTGCCCCAGGGCCACGACGTGCCGTGGATGCGCGGACTCCACACCCCGGGCGATGTGATCGAACGCCCGGCGGACCGGCCCGATCTCGTCCGCGACACCCTCTGCGTCAACAAGCTGTACGAGCGCGCCTTCCTCGAGGAGCACGGCCTGCGCTTCCCCGACGGCCGGTTCGTCTACGAGGACTTCGTCTTCACCGCCCGGGTGCTCGCCGCGGCCCCCCGCATCGCCGTCACCGGCGACCTCGTCTACGTCTGGCACGTGCGCCGCAGCGCCGCCCAGAAGTCGATCTCCCTGGACCGCAAGGACGTCGGGAACTGGCGCTCGCGCGTCGAGGCGCACCGCACGGCCGCCCGGATCCTCTCCGAGGCCTCCCCGCTGCTGGGCAGTGCCTGCCGGGTGAAGTTCCTGGAGTACGACCTGCGCATGTACCTGCGCGAGCTCGGCCGCGACCCCGAGTACCAGGCCGCCTGGTGGACCCTGACCCGGGAGTACGTCGACACCTTCCCCGAGGCCGACATCGAGTCCGCCGCGGCCCATGCCCGCTGGATCGTCTCCGTGCTGCGCGCCACCCCCACCCCGCCCGCCGACGTCGAGCGGCTCACCCGGCTCGCCGCCGAACCGCCGCGGCTGCTGCCCCCGTACGCGAACGGCCCCTCCGGCGAGCCCGTGTGGAGCGACGAGCTCCCGGTGGAGCTGGCCGGCCTGCGCACGCTGCCGGTCGCCGGGCTGCCCGTCACCGTCGACGCCGAACCGGCCGGCCGCGGCGCCGTCCGGATCCGCGTGCACGACCTGTACGGGCGCCTCGCCGAGGCGGGGCCCGTCACCGCGCAGCTGAGCTTCATGGCCCGTGCGGGAGGCGAGGCGGTCCTGGCGCAGCCGGTCGAACTGAAGCCCGATCCCGACCCCGGCCACGGCGGCGGCTGGATCGCCGTTCTGCCCTTCCGCCTCGCCGATCTGGCCGTCACCGGCCGCCGCCGGGGGCTGCGCAGGATGCAGGCGTGGAACGTCGGGGTGGGCGTGCGGTGCGCCGACGGGAGCTCGGTGTTCACCTCCTTGCGCCCCCGGGGCCGGCTGCTCCGCCGCCAGGCGCTGCCCAGCAGCCGGTACGGTGTTCTGCTGGCGCAGCCCTACCGGACGGGGGCCGGTGCCCTCGCACTGCGCCTCGCGCCGGGTGCCGAGGGAGCACTGGACCTCGTACGCAACCGCCTCCACCGGGCCCGGTCGGGCCGGGGGGCGGGCTGACGGCCCCGGACCGGGCCCGTGCGGGCCGGTTCACCCCACTGTGCTTCTCATCCCGAAGTCGGACAGGACCAAGGAGATACACATGACGTTTCTGATCACCGGTGGCGCCGGGTACATCGGCTCGCACGTCGTCCGCGCGATGATGCTCGCGGGGCAGGAGGTCGTCGTCCTCGACGACCTCTCCACGGGCAACGAGGACCGCGTGCCGGAAGGCGTCGGGCTGGTGGTCGGATCCGTCCTGGACCGGCTGGTCGTGGACGAGGTCATCCGCAAGCACAAGATCACCGGCGTGGTGCACCTCGCGGGCAAGAAGCAGGTCGGCGAGTCCGTCGAGAAGCCGATGCACTACTACCACGAGAACGTGCAGGGCCTCGCCGTCCTGCTGCAGGCCGTGGCCGACGCGGGCATCCGCAACTTCCTCTTCTCCTCCTCCGCCTCCGTCTACGGCATGCCCGACGTGGACCTGGTCACCGAGGACACCCCGTGCGCGCCGCTGAGCCCCTACGGCGAGACCAAGCTGGCCGGGGAGTGGCTGGTGCGCGCCGCGGGCAAGGCGCACGGCATCTCCACCGCCTGCCTGCGCTACTTCAACGTGGCGGGCGCCGCGACCCCCGAGCTCGCCGACACCGGCGTCTTCAACCTGGTCCCGATGGTCTTCGAGCGCTTCGACGCAGGCCAGGGCGCCAAGATCTTCGGTGACGACTACCCGACCCCGGACGGCACCTGCATCCGCGACTACATCCACGTCGAGGACCTCGCCGAGGCCCATGTGGCGGCCGCCCGCAAGCTCGCCGAGTGGGGCGCGGCCGGCGAGTACAAGGACCTCACCGTCAACATCGGGCGCGGCGAGGGCGTCTCCGTCGCCGAGATGGTCGCGCTGATGAACGAGATCACCGGCCACGACATCGCCCCCGTGATCAGCCCGCGCCGCCCCGGCGACCCGGCGAAGGTCGTGGCCTCGGCCGACCGGATCACCGGCGAGCTGGGCTGGAAGGCCCGCCACGACGTCCGCGAGATGGTCGCCTCCGCCTGGGCGGGCTGGGAGGCCAACAAGGTGGCCCGCCGGGACTCCCACCGGGACGTCCTCCAGGCCTGACCCGGCCGGCACATGTGCGAGCGGCCCGCCCCGGAAGGATCCGGGGCGGGCCGCTCGCACATGTCCACGGGACGCCGGGGTCAGCGCTCCAGGAAGGAGAACAGCTCTTCCCACCGGTCGGTGATCTCGGTGCTGGAGTAGCGCTGCACCGAACGGAAGGCGTTGTCCCCGAGCCGGTCGCGCAGCTCACGGTCGGACATCAGCACGCGCAGGTGCCCGGCCAGCTCCATCGTGTTGCCCAGCCGGGCCAGCAGCCCGTCCTCGCCGTGCTCGACGATCTCCCGTACGCCGGGAGCGCAGTCGAAGGCGGCCGCCGGCACGCCCGCGGCCATCGCCTCCAGCAGCGTGATCGGGAACCCTTCGGCCCGTGAGGCCTGGGCGAAGACGGAGGCGGCGCACAGCGCGCCCAGCACGTCGTCGGTGCTGCCCATCCACTCCACGGAGTCGTCCACGCCGAGCGAGGTGCAGTGCGCCTTCAGCGTCGCCTCCTCCATGCCCGCCCCGTAGATCCGCAGGGTCCAGTCGGGATGGTGCGGTGCCACGTCCGCCCACGCGTCCAGCAGCAGGTCGACGCCCTTCTCGAAGGCGAGGCGGCCGACGGACGCCACGACCTTCTCCGTGCGCGGAGCGGGGGAGGCGGGCATGAACGGCAGCGGGTTCGGCATGCTCCCGACGTTCTCCATGCCCGACCGGATCCACAGGTCCGCGTCCTCGGGGGTCAGCACCAGCAGCCGGTCGACCTGCGGGTAGAAGCGGCGGACCCGCTCCCCGCGGGTGGACTTCTGGCTGGCCTCGAACGACTCGTGGCTCATCCCGATGACGGAGAGCCCCTTGGTGTCGGCGAGCGCCACCCACTCCATCGCCCAGACCTGGGTGACGATGACCACACCGCCCGGGCGGGCCGCGCGCAGCAGCTCGCTCAGCTGCTCGGCCTTGGCCCGCATCAGCGCACGCCGCGCCGACTGGCGGCGCCGCTCGGGCGCGTTCAGCCGGCCCTTGATCCCGCGCAGCCGGCGGGCCGACGGCGGGTGGGTGTCGTAGAGCGTGGTCATCTCGTACGGCAGGTCCTGCGGCAGCTTCTGCCGGATCTCCTCGGCGACCGGGGCGATGCCCACGATGTGCACCCGGTGGCCGCGGTCGGTGAACTGCCGGGCCATCTGGTGCGACCAGGTGGTCACGCCGCCGAGCTCGTCGACGTTGTTGGAGACGATGAAGATGTCACGGCCGCCCGGGGTGGCGGTCTGCTGGCTCACTTGCCGCTCCTGGTGAAGAACTTCTCTACGATCTGGCGGGCCGCGTCCCCGCGGTCGTACTCGCCGAACTCGACGAGGAAACGCTGCCGCGCCTGGGCGTACTTGGCGTCCGCCTCCTCGAAGGCGTCGAGCGCCTGCAGGAGCTCGTCCGCCGTGGCCACCACCGGGCCCGGGGCCTTCTCCTTCAGGTCGAAGTAGGTGCCGCGGATGTCGGTGGCGTACTCCTCGTAGTCGTACGCGAAGAACAGCATCGGCCGGTCCAGGACCGCGTAGTCGAACATCACGGACGAATAGTCGGTGATCAGACCGTCGGCGAGGGCCAGCAGCGGGGTGATGTCGTGGTGCCGGGACACGTCGACGACCCGGCCCGCGACGGACGGCGGCAGCGAGACGCTGTTGAGGTAGTGCGTCCGCACCAGCAGCGTGAAGCGGTCACCGAGCCGGTCCGCGAACTCCTCGACGTCGAAGGGGAAGGTGAAGCCCTCCACCGCGCCGTCCGCGCCCGCCCGGAAGGTCGGCGCGTACAGCAGCACCTTCTTGTCCGGGTCGATGCCGAGCTCGCCCGCGAGCGGGCCGCGCACCCGCTCACCGCTGTTCGCCTCGGTCCGGTGCGCCTCGACGAGGGCGTCGTTGCGCGGGTAGCCCGTGCGCAGCAGCACCTCGTCGCGCAGCCGGAAGCCCTTGGCGAGCGTGCGGGTGTCGTGCTCGGAGCGGATCAGGAAGTGGTCGAAGCGGTCCACGGCGGCCTGGAAGCGGGCCTGGCCGGCCCGGCCCTGCGCCTTGGTCCGGGGCTCGTGGAAGCCCATCCGCTTGAGCGCCGAGCCGTGCCAGGTCTGGATGTACGTGGTCCCCGGGCGCTTGGCGAGCGCCAGCGGGAAGCCCTGGTTGTCGACCCAGAACTCGGCCTGGGCCAGGGCGCGCAGGTACTGCCAGCTCCACCGCTTGACCAGGGTGGCCTCCTTGGGGAAGCCGGCGGGCTTGGCGCCCGCGTACGACCAGATCGCCTCGAACGGCACGCCCTGGCGGACCATCTCCTCGTAGATCGCCTTGGGGCTGTCGCTGTACTGCTTGCCCATGTGGCTCTCGAAGACGACCGTGCCCTTCTTGATCGGCAGCTTCGAGAAGACCTCGTGGTAGATCTTCACCTTCTGCTCGCCGGAGCCGATGTTCCGGCGGGCCCGCAGCGCCTTGCGCAGACCCCGCTTGACCACGCCCGCTGCCTTGCCCTGTATGGCGTTGTTGATCAGCGACTGGGTGCGGACGGCGGCGGCGCCCTCGGCGCTCAGCACGTAGCTGAGGTTGCCCTTCTTGGTCACCTCGGGCCCGAAGCGGTCGGAGACCAGCCGGGTCAGCCGGGGCCGCACGCGCAGCCGGGCCGCCGAGTCCAGGTCGACGCCGCCGACCGAGACGCGGGTGGTGATCCGCTCGCCGCCCGCGGTCAGCTTGAGGCGGACGTCCCAAACGGCGTCGATGATGCCGAGGGGGCGGACGGTGCTCGCGACGTCGGCGGTGACGGTCCACTCGATCGTGTCACCGGCGTGGCGCACGGCTGCCGCCGGGAAGCTGAAGGACCGCACCCCGATCTGCCGGCGGGCCCGGAACTCGAGCGTGGCCTTGAGGTCGGCGTCCTGCGGGATCCGGCCCAGGGGGTTCACGACGGAGCCGGACAGCGTGACCGTGCCGCGGCCGTCGTCCTCGTAGGAGGTCAGGCGGTTGCCGACGGTGAGGGAGGTGAGCGGCGTGGTGTGGAAGGCCTGCTCGGTGACGTCCAGTATCCGGCGGGCCTCGTCGGCGTCGGGACCGTCGATGTGCTGCGCGCACCAGTAGACGCGGCCGTCGCGCTCGGCGAGCGGGGAGGTGAGCCGGCCCTTGTTGGTCATGGCGTCGGCGGCCGGGAGCAGGTTGTCCCAGTCCTCCTTGCCCAGCAGGTAGGCGCAGATCGCCTGGAGGTACGTGACGTTCTCGTACGCGGCCGGGTCGATGCCCGCCAGGTAGCCGTTGGCGAGGCGGGCGAACTCCTGGCGGTACTCGTCGCTCAGCAGCGGCAGGTCGCGCAGGTGCAGCACCAGGTCGTGCTTGAGGAACTTGGCGTCCTTCGCGGACTTGATGTCCGTATGACCCTTTTCGGCCAGCAGGGCGTCAACACGGCGGTGGATCTCCATCCGGTGGACGAAGTTCGCGATTTCGTGGCGCCGGTTGCTGATCGACTTCGCCGCGGCCTTCTCGACCACGTTCCAGAAGTAGACGTGGTTCGGGATCAGCGTGATGCGACGGGCGGCCACGTAGGCCTGCGCGGAGAACAGCAGGTCCTCGTAGTGGATGCCGACCGGGAACTGAAGGCCCTGCTCCAGCAGGAACTCGCGCCGGTAGCACTTGTTCGTGGAGAGGGTGTCGTACACCAGCAGGTCGGGGAACTCGGTGATCGATTCCAGCGTGCGGGTGCGCGAGTAGATCCAGGGGTACCACTCGGTGGTCTTGCCCCACCGGTTGTCGAGGTGCACGCGCACGCACATGCCCGAGACCAGGTCGGATCCGGTCCGCTCGGCGGCGTCCAGCATGTTCCGGCAGGCGTTGCGCTCCAGCACGTCGTCGCTGTCGAGGAACATCACGTACGTTCCGGTGGCCTGCTGGATGCCGTGATTGCGCGGCGCGCCGCAGCCGCCGCTGTTCTCCGGCAGCTGGAAGGCGCGCACCCTTCCGGGGTACTCGGACTCCAGTTCCTGGGCGACCGCGTACGAGTGGTCCTTGCTGCAGTCGTCGACGATCACGACTTCGACGCTGTGCAGGGTTTGGTCCAGAACCGACCGGACTGCTGTCGGCAGACGCTCTGCGTCGTTGTAGACGATGACGACCACGGAGACGTCGGGCACGTGCACCTCGATCCCTTCGTTTCGTTACGTTGAGCTCATTCGGATTCCGCTTATCTCGTCAAAGCTACCGTGTGCCGCCGTCGACTCCGGCAGCCCGACTCCCGCCCGACCCTCGCCGTGCATACTTCTAAGGAAGAGGTGAGGAATGGGTGTGGTCGTCGACAATCACCCGTTCGGACCCAGCAGGAAGTGTTCATGACGAAGCTTTCCGTAGTCGTCCCTTGCTACAACGAAGAAGCCGTCATCGACAGCTTCGACGTGGAGATCCGAAGAGTCCTGGACACCCTTTCCGTCGAGTACGAGGTCTGCTACGTCGACGACGGAAGCCGCGACGGCACGCTCGACAAGCTCCGGAAGATCGCCGCCGAGCACAGGGACCGGACCCGGTACGTCTCCTTCAGCCGCAACTTCGGCAAGGAGGCCGGCATGCTCGCGGGCCTGCGCGAGGCCACCGGCGAAGCCGTCGTGATCATGGACGCCGACCTGCAGCACCCGCCGGAACTCATCGCGACCATGCTGGAGCACTTCCGGCAGGGCCACGACCAGATCATCGCCCGCCGCACGCGCGAGGGTGACAAGAAGGTCCGCTCCGCCCTCAGCAGCCTCTACTACCGCGGCGTCAACCGCTGGGTGGACGTGGAACTCGCCGACGGCGTCGGCGACTTCCGCATGCTCTCGCGCCCGGCCGTCGACGCGCTGCTGTCGCTGCCGGAGTACAACCGCTTCTCCAAGGGCCTCTTCTCCTGGATCGGCTTCGACACCGTCCACTTCGACTACCGCAACGCGCAGCGCGAGGCCGGCGAGACGAAGTGGAAGTTCGGCTCCCTGCTGAACTACGGCATGGACGGCCTGATCTCCTTCAACAACAGGCCGCTGCGGATCGCCATCTGGTTCGGCGTGTCGCTCCTCTCCCTGACCGGCATGTACGCGCTGTGGATCACGACCGTCGCCATCACCAACGGCGTCGAGTCCCCGGGATACGTCACTCTTGTGGCCATCATCACGGGCCTGGGAGGCGTCCAGCTGATCATGCTGGGCCTGATCGGCGAGTACATCGGCCGTATCTACTACGAGACCAAGCGCAGGCCGCACTTCCTGGTCAAGGAGTCGCACGGCACGCAGCCGCAGCCGCTCCCGCGGACCGGGCCGCCGACGGCCGCCGTGATCGAGGAGCCGACGATCGTGGAGCGCAGCACCCGATGAGACGCGGGGAGCAGCTCGGCCAGATCTTCCGCTTCGCCCTGGTGGGCGCGGTCAACACCGGCACCTTCTTCGGCATCTACCTGCTCCTGCACCCGTGGATGCCGTACTTCGCCGCCTACTCCCTCGCCTTCCTCCTGGCCATGGTCGGCTCGTTCTTCATGAACACCTACTTCACCTACCGGACCCGGCCGACCTGGAAGAAGTTCCTCCTCTTCCCTCTGACGAACGTCACCAACTACGTCATCCAGTCGGCAGGCCTCTACGCCCTGGTGGCCTGGGCCGGGATGGACACCCGCATCGCCCCGCTCGTCGCGGCGATCGTGGCCATCCCGTTCACCTTCCTGCTCTCGCGCAAGATCCTCGTCCCGCGCGCCGCCCGTGCGGCCGCAGCGCAGGCGGGGGCCGGGGCGGAGCAGGAGCAGCAGGATCCGCAGGAGCAGCGACAGGACTCGCCGGGACCGGGACCGGGACCGGGGCAGGAGCCGGGTCCGGGGTCGGGGCCTGGTCCGGGGCCGAGTCCGTCCCGGCCCTCGTCGAGCCCGTCGAGCCCGTCGAACTCGTCCACGGTCTGAAACCCCTGAGCGGCCCCGTCGGGCCACCCCGTAGATTGAGGTGGCAGGCAGTTCTTTGGGCAACAGGGGCAAGGGGACAGACGTGTCAGCGGCTAGGCAAGGTGTCGTGGACGCCCGCAGGATCGTGGTCAAGGTCGGATCCTCCTCCCTGACCACCGCAGCGGGCGGACTCGACGCCGACCGGGTGGACGCCCTGGTCGACGTCCTCGCCAAGGCCCGCAGCGGAGGCGAGAAGGAGATCGTCCTCGTCTCCAGCGGAGCCATCGCCGCCGGGCTCTCGCCGCTCGGCCTGCGCCGCCGCCCCAAGGACCTGGCCCGGCAGCAGGCCGCGGCGAGCGTCGGGCAGGGCCTGCTCGTCGCCCGTTACACCGCCTCCTTCGCCCGGTACGGCGTCCGCGTCGGCCAGGTGCTCCTCACCACCGACGACACCAGCCGCCGCGCCCACTACCGCAACGCCTACCGCACCCTCGACCAGCTCCTCGCCATGGGCGCCCTGCCCGTCGTCAACGAGAACGACACCGTCGCCACGGACGAGATCCGCTTCGGCGACAACGACCGGCTGGCGGCGCTGGTCGCCCACCTCGTCCGCGCGGACCTGCTCGTCCTCCTCTCCGACGTGGACGGCCTCTACGACGGCGACCCGTCCCAGCCCGGCACCACCCGCATCGAAGAGGTCCGCGGGCCCGAGGACATCGCGCACGTCTCCATCGGCAGCGCCGGCAAGGCGGGCGTGGGCACCGGCGGCATGGTCACCAAGGTCGAGGCGGCCCGGATCGCCGCCGCCGCCGGGATCCCGGTAGTGCTGACCTCCGCGAGCCAGGCGGCCGACGCCCTCGCCGGACGGGGGACCGGCACGCACTTCCACGCCACCGGGCGCCGCTCGGCGGACCGGCTGCTCTGGCTCCAGCACGCGTCCACCCCGCAGGGGCACCTGGTTCTGGACGAGGGAGCCGTCCGCGCGGTGACCGAGCGGGGCAGCTCGCTGCTGCCCGCGGGGATCGCGGCGGTCGAGGGCGACTTCGTCGCCGGGGACCCGGTGGAACTGCGTTCCGCCGACGGCCGCGCCGTGGCCCGGGGCCTGGTCAACTTCGACGCCAAGGAGCTTCCGCAGCTCCTCGGCCGCTCCACTCGCGAGCTCGCGCGGGAACTCGGACCCGCGTACGAGCGGGAGGTCGTACACCGGGACGATCTGGTCCTGCTGGAGGGCTGAGGTTCGTCAAAAGCGCAGCGCGGCGGCCCGTGGACTGGTCAACTGTGAGAGGCGGGCGGACCCGCGTGGCGGAGACAGGAGGCGGCTGGTGGGACGAGCGCTGACCAGCGTCGGCACAGGGGACGGTGACGGCGGCGGTGGCGGGGAGGAGCAGGATCACGCATCGCGCCTGTGGCACGTGACCCTCAGCGTCTCCGGCAAGCCGGCTCCGCTCTCCGAGGTCCGGCGCGGGCTGGAACAACTGGCCCACGACCATCCCTTCCTGCTGACCAGCCGGTACGCGGACGACCATGCGGAGATCCGCTACTGGGAAGAGGCCCGCGACCTCCACGACGCGGCGGCCGTCGCCCTGCGGCTGTGGGGCGAACACCGCTCCTCGGCGCAGCTCCCGCCCTGGGAGATCGTCGGCCTGGAGGTCATCGACCGCGCCACCTACCACCAACGCGTGGCGGAGGGCTACGGCCCACCCCCGGCCCACCCGGTGGGCGTCCACCCGTACTAACTCCAGCCCCGCCGGCGATTGAGGCCCGGGGCCCAACCCAGCCCCGTCGACGTTCGCAGCACGGGGCCCAACCCGGCCCGCCGGAGTTCGGGGCGTGGGGACCAACCCGGCCTGCCGACGTGCGGGGCGCGGGGGCCCAACCCAGCCTCGCCGGCGTTTGAGGCGCGGGGTACGGGGCGGAGCCCCGGTCCTGTGCCCGCACTGCGCCACGGACCGGTACCGGCCACCGGGTCCGGCTCCCAGGAGCGGCGCGGAGCACGGCCCCCCTGCTGACCCGGCCGGAGGCCGTCTCGCGGGGTGGAACCCCGGCCGTCCGCCCCGGCCCGGGGCTTACCCTGGGCGGCATGACCTCGCTCGATGCCGCCACCTCGCCCGTCCTCGCCACCGCGCAGCGGTCCCGTACCGCCGCCGCCGTCATCGCCCCACTCCCGCGGTCCGCCAAGGACACCGCCCTGCTGGCGATCGCGGACGCGCTGGAGGCCCGTACGGCCGAGATCATCGCCGCCAACGCCGTGGACACGGACAAGGCCCGCGCCGCCGGTACCAGCGAGACCGTCATCGACCGCCTCACGCTGACCCCTGAGCGGATCGCCGCCATCGCCTCCGACGTGCGTGACGTCGCTGCCCTCCCCGACCCCGTCGGCGAGGTCGTCCGCGGCAACACCCTCCCCAACGGCATCGACCTCCGGCAGATCCGCGTCCCGCTCGGCGTCGTCGGCATCATCTACGAGGCCCGCCCGAACGTCACCGTGGACGCCGCCGCCCTCTGCCTCAAGTCCGGCAACGCGGTTCTCCTGCGCGGTAGTTCCTCCGCCTACTCCTCCAACACCGCGCTCGTCGCCATCCTGCGGGACGCCGTGGAGAGCGCCGGCCTGCCCGCCGACGCGATCCAGCTCGTCCCCGGCGAGTCCCGAGACTCCGTCCGCGAGCTGATGCGCGCCCGCGGCCTCGTCGACGTGCTCATCCCGCGCGGTGGCGCCTCCCTCATCAAGACCGTGGTCGAGGAATCCACCGTCCCGGTCATCGAGACCGGTACCGGCAACTGCCACGTCTACGTCGACGCCCGGGCCGACCTGGACATGGCCGTGGACATCCTCATCAACTCCAAGGCCCAGCGGCCCTCCGTCTGCAACTCCGCCGAGACCCTCCTCGTGCACCGCGACATCGCCGACGCCTTCCTGCCGCGCGCCCTCGACGCGCTCGCCGACGCCGGCGTCACCGTCCACGGCGACGCACGGGTCCTCGCCGCCGCCGAGGGCGGCAAGGTCACCGCCCTGCCCGCCACGGACGAGGACTGGGCCGCCGAGTACCTGTCCTACGACATCGCCGCCGGCGTCGTGGACTCCCTCGACGATGCCGTCACCCACATCCGCCGCTGGACCTCCGGTCACACCGAGGCGATCGTCACCACCTCGCAGGCCGCCGCCCGCCGATTCACCCAGCTGGTCGACTCGACCACCGTCGCCGTGAATGCATCCACTCGGTTCACGGACGGTGGCCAGTTCGGCTTCGGCGCCGAGATCGGCATTTCCACCCAGAAGCTGCACGCCAGGGGCCCGATGGGCCTTCCCGAGCTGACCTCCACCAAGTACATCGTCACCGGCGACGGTCACATTCGGTAGTCAACCCCTGAGCGCGGTGTGGCCGGAATTCGGCGGACACCCTGCCCAAGGAGGCCCCCCAGGTCTAGGCTGTTCCTGTGCCGGACGACGTGGGGGGCAAGCCGTTCCCGGACGACGGGGAGCCCGACGACGACCGCGGAGGCGCGGATCACGACTTCGCCTCCGTGGTGTTCGACGAGGACTTCGTCCGGAACGCCGAGATCCATGAACCGAGCGCCGCCGAGCGCCAGCGGGCGGCCGACCGAGCGCGCGCGGAGGCCGAAGCCGCCCGTGCCGTCCCGGGCGGCTGGACGGGCGACGACGACTACGACGGCTACGGCTACGGCCACCCCGACGGGTACGACGACGACCACGGCTGGGACCACGAGCACGGTCACGGCTACCCGGACGGCCCGTACGGGGCCTACGGCGGCAGTCTGCGCCCCTACCGCGGCCGCGCCCCCTGGCTGCGCCCCGTCGCCTGGGTGCTCGCCTTCGTGATGGGGCTCGGGATGGTCGCGCTCGCCTTCAGCGCCGTCTACCGCAGTACGTCGGGCGAGGCGGACCCCGCTCCGGCGCCCGCCAGCACCCCCAGGAGCGAAGTCACCGGCGTCGGCGCGTTTACGTACCCCTCCGTTCGCCAACCCTGAAGGTACGACCCCACTCGCGTACGCCGGAGCCGGGGGCTTCTCTGAAGCGGGGACAGCGGGGAGAAGCGATGGCCGTGCCAGGAGATCCACCCAACAGCACCCCCGAGGGCATGGGCGGGGGCGACGACGAATTCCGGTCGGACGAATACCGGTCGGTGGTGTTCGACGAGGACTTCGTCCGGGCTGCCCGGCTCCAGGAATACTCCGCACAGGAACGCATGGGCGAGCACGCCCGCGCGGTACGCAGCCGCTCCATCTGGTCCGGCAACGGCGCCGCGTCCCGGACCAGCACCCCCGGCCGGGGCGCCCGGCAGGGCATGCTGCTCGTGCTGCTCATCGCCACGGCCTTCGCCGTCGCCGTCTACATGGGGCTGCGCAACCCCTACGTGCCTCCACCCGGGGGACCCGCACAGGCGCTCAGCAGCACGGTGGTCCCGCTCGCGCCGACCACCGTCGTGCCCGGCGGGCGACCCGCCGACCTGTACGCGAAGAGCCCCGCCGCCGACTACCGGGTCGGGGCGGCCGGCATCACCCTGCCCGCCGTGCGCCGCACGCACCACTTCACCGACGCCCAGGTCGTCGCCGCACTGTCCATCGCCAAGGACTACCTCGTGCAGTCCTCGCTGGACCCCGACATCCTCGCCGGATCCGCTTCCCGCCCGGTGCGCGTCCTGCTCGACCCCGACCAGCTGGCGCAGTTCGACCGCAGCATGACCTCGCCCTCCGGTGACGGCCGGCACGCGGCCACCGGCTGGCTGGTCCGCTTCGACCAGGCCACCGCCGTCATGGCCGACTCACGCGTCCGGGTGAGCGGCTCCCTGGCCTTCGAGGAGGTGGCCCCGGACACGCTGGAGGTCACCACCGACCACACCTTCGTGTACGCCGTACGCCCGGCCACCGGGTCCCCGGCCGCGGCGGACGGCGCCTCGCTCTTCACCGTCCGGCGCGAGCTGCGGCTGCGCTTCGACCGGGACGACCTGGGGGCCCGGCGGCTGGAGCTGGCCTCGGCCTATGTGATGGCCGGGCCGCAGGACTGCTCCGCCGACCCGGCGGGGGCCTTCCGCCCGCTCCTGGCCGGAGCCGGCCCGACCACGGTGGGCCCGGCCGCGAGCGACCCGTACGCCAGCGGCCGGCCGCACCGCACGGCCGGGCTGTGCGGCGTACTGGCACCACCCGCGGCCCCGCAGACCCCGTCGGCCCCGCAGGCCGACCCGGTCAGCCCTGCTCCGTAGCCCCGCCCTTGCCCTCGGACGCCGTGCCTGCGCCGGAACCGCCCCCGGCACCGGCGCCGGTGAACTTGTCGCGGAGCTTGCCGCCCAGGTCGCCCGCGCCGCCCGCGATGTCGCCCACGAGCTTCATCAGCGGGTCCTTGCTGGTGCGCACCGTGTCGGCGTAGTGCGCGGCGGACTGCCGGAAGGAATCGGTCACCGAGGTGTCCTTGTCGTCCTCCCGCCGCGGGTAGTGACCGTCCATGATCCGCTGGTGGTCGCGGCTCTCCGCCCACTTCTTCAGCTCGGCCGCCCGCACCGTCGTGAAGGGGTGGGTCCGCGGCAGCAGGTTGAGGATCTTCAGGACGGAGTCGCGCAGATCGCCGCTCGACTCGTACTCCTCGGCCTGGGCGAGGAAGGCGTCCACGTTCATCTCGTGGAGGTGGTTGCCGCCCGCGATCTTCATCAGCCCGCGCATGGAGGCCTGCACGTCCTGCCCCACGAGCAGCCCCGCCCGGTCGGCCGAGAGCTCCGACTTGCGGAACCACTCCCGCAGGGCGGTCACGATCGTCATGATCGCCACATTGCCCAGCGGGATCCACGCGATCTTCATCGCCAGGTTGGTCAGGAACAGCAGGATCGTGCGGTAGACCGCGTGCCCCGACAGCGCGTGACCCACCTCGTGGCCCACCACGGCCCGCATCTCCTCCTCGTCGAGGAGCTCGACGAGACCCGTGGTCACCACGATGATCGGCTCGTCCAGCCCGATGCACATGGCATTGGGGTTCGGGTCCTGCTGCACGTACATCTGCGGGACCTTCTCCAGGTCCAGGATGTAACAGGCGTCGCGCAGCATCGCGTACAGGTGCGGGAACTGCGTCTCGCCCACCCGCACCGATTCCGACAGGAACAGCAGCCGCAGGCTCCGCTCCGGAAGCAGCCCGCTCAGGGCCTTGAACACGGTGTCGAAGCCGCTCAGCCTGCGCAGAGCCACCAGCGCGGAGCGGTCCGCCGGATGCTCGTACGCCCTCGAGGAAATACCGGGAAACCTCCTGCGGTCCCGCGCCGGTGCCTTCTCGAAGCCTGTTTCCGTCATTGCGCCCTCCCCTGGATCGACCTGCTCGACGCTGCGTCTATCCTCTCCAACGCCTGAGTCTGCGTGAGCGTGCCCCAGGCCCCCGCATACGATGTGAGCGAAGTCTCCGTCCGCTCCCCGACTCGATAGGTACCTGCCTGATGAGCCTCTCCTCCACCGCCCACAACCTGGTCGTCCTCGCCTCGGAGGGGGCCGAGCAGCACGGCGGCAACCACGACAGCCTCAACCCGTACCTGACCGGCGGCGCCGCCTTCGTGATCCTCATGCTGATGCTCTGGGTGACCACGCGCCTGAACCGCGACCGCTGAGCCACTGAGCCCGCCGAGACCGCAGCGTCCGCAGCGTCCGCCGGGCCAGTAGGCTCTGCGCTCATGGGAGAGCAGGAGATGCCTACCGGTCCGGTCAAACGCCGGCTCGGCGTGATGGGCGGGACATTCGACCCGATCCATCACGGACACCTGGTGGCCGCCAGCGAGGTGGCCGCCCTTTTCCACCTCGACGAGGTGATGTTCGTGCCGACCGGCGAGCCGTGGCAGAAGTCGCAGCGCGCCGTGTCACCGGCCGAGGACCGCTACCTGATGACGGTCATCGCCACGGCATCGAACCCGCAGTTCTCGGTGAGCCGCATCGACATCGACCGCGGCGGGCCGACGTACACCATCGACACCCTGCGGGACCTGAAGGCACAGAACGACGACGCCGACCTGTTCTTCATCACCGGTGCCGACGCGCTCGCGCAGATCCTGACCTGGCGCAACGCCGACGAGCTCTTCTCGCTCTCCCACTTCATCGGAGTCACCCGGCCGGGCCACGTGCTCACCGACGACGGGCTCCCGGAGGGCGGCGTCTCCCTGGTGGAGGTCCCCGCGCTCGCGATCTCGTCCACCGACTGCCGGGCGAGGGTCGCCCAGGGGGATCCTGTCTGGTACCTGGTGCCGGATGGTGTCGTGCGTTACATCGACAAGCGTGAGCTGTACCGGGGAGCCTGAGCTTCCGGAGAGAGGGGCCCGCGGTGAACGACCGACAGGATCCGTACGACCCGTATGCCCAGGAGCAGCAGCTCGTCGGCTACGACGCGTACGGGCGGCCGGTGTACGGCCAGGTGCCCGCGCAGCCCGCCCAGCCCGCTCCGTCTGCCGCCCAGCAGTACGAGCAGCAGTACGAGCAGCAGCAGTACGGCTACGACTACCGGGGCTACCCCCAGCAGCAGCCGCAACAGCCGCAGCAGCAGTACTACCCGCAGCAGCCGGCCGCCCCGCAGTACGGGCAGCAGGAGTACACCCAGGCACCCGCCTACGGGTACGACACGCAGCAGACCCAGCAGTGGATCCCGCAGCAGAACGCCCCGGAAGCCCCGGCCCCGGCCCCCGCCGAGCGGCCGGCCGACCGGGTCCCCGAGCCGCGCCGCCCCGGCGGCGAACCGGGCGCCGAGCCCGGCGGCGAACCCGAGGCGGACCGGGACTACCGCACGGAGATGTTCGCGTTCATCGACCAGCCGGACGAGGACTCCGAGGACGTCATCGACTGGCTCAAATTCACCGAGAGCCGCACCGAGCGCCGCGAGGAGGCCCGCCGCCGCGGCCGCAACCGGGTGGTGGCGCTGATCGTCGTCCTCGCACTGTTCGTCGTCGGCGGCCTCGGCTACCTCTGGTACGCGGGCAAGCTGCCCTTCATCGACGGTCCCGGCGAGAAGAAGACCGGCGCGACGGCCGCCGCCGGTGCGCAGAAGCGGGACATGATCGTCGTCCACCTGCACAACACCAAGAAGGGCGGCACCTCCTCGGTGCTGCTCGTCGACAACGTGACCACCAAGCAGGGCGCCACCGTCCTGCTGCCGAACACCCTCTCCGTGACCGGCCAGGACGGGACGCCGATCGCGCTCGGCAAGTCGGTCGAGGAAGGCGGTCTCGGAACCCGGGAAGCCCTCGACTCCGTGCTCGGCACCAGCATCGGCGGCACCTGGCGCCTTGACACCCCGTTCCTGGAGAACCTGGTCGAGCTGGTCGGCGGCATCGAGGTCGACACCGACACGGCGGTCCCGGCCGACGACGCGGCCAAGGTCCCGGCCGTGGCCCAGGGCCAGAAGCAGAGCCTGAGCGGCCCCATGGCCGTCGCCTACGCCACCTTCCGCGGCGAGGGCGAACCGGAGACCAAGCAGATGGAACGCGTGGGCAAGGTGCTCCAGGCGGTGCTGCGCAAGGTTCCGAGCGACCCGAAGGCGGCGGCCGTGACCGTCGAGAGCATGGGTCAGATCCTGGATCCGGCCCTGAACGCGCAGACCCTCGGGGCCCTGCTCTCCCGGCTCGGCGAGCACGCCAAGGTGGGGGCGTACCGCACCGACGTCCTCGCGGTGAAGCCGGACGGCACGCTCACGGACGACGCGAACAAGAAGGTCGTCAAGGAGGTGCTGGGCGGATCCGGCGCCGCTGCGCAGCCCGGCGCGGCCCCGCGCGTCGGAATGAAGGACGCCACCGGTGACGAGAAGGCGCAGATCGCGGCGAAGGCGGCGCTGATGAACGGCGGCTACGCCTTCGTCGACGGCGGCAAGGCCGACAAAACGGCGGCCACCTCGCAGATCACCTACCAGGACGATGCGCAGCGGGACCGTGCGATCGAGGTCGCCAAGACGCTGGGACTGCCCGAGACGGCCGTGAAGAAGGCCGAGAACGCGGTGAACGCGGAGGTCGTGGTGATCCTGGGCAAGGACTACAAGGCGTCGTGACCGGTCCTGACCGGTCCTGACCCGGCTCCGGATCGGCTGCTGACCGGCTCCGGATCGGCTCCGAGGGAGGCATTCGCCCGCGCGCGACGCTGCGCGCGGGCGGTGTCGGCGGTACATGAGACCCTTGTAAGGATCTGCCCGCCAACCCGAAAGCATGGCCAGTGACCGCCACGGACCGCTCCATCGAGCTCATCACCGCCGCCGCCCAGGCCGCGGCCGACCGGCTCGCGCACGACATCATCGCGTACGACGTCAGCGACGTGCTGTCGATCACCGACGCCTTCCTGCTCGCCTCGGCGCCCAACGACCGCCAGGTCAAGTCGATCGTCGACGAGATCGAGGAGCGCCTGCTCAAGGAGCTCGGCGCCAAGCCGGTGCGCCGCGAGGGCGACCGCGACGCCCGCTGGATCCTGCTCGACTACGTCGACATCGTCGTCCACGTCCAGCACAGCGAGGAGCGTGTCTTCTACGCGCTGGAGCGCCTGTGGAAGGACTGCCCCGAGATCGAGCTCCCCGAGGACGCCAAGCTCACCATCGGCAAGGCCGAGGAGCACGCCAAGCTGCGCGAGGCGGCGGGCGACGACGAACTGGACGGTGATCTGTTCTGAGCGCGACCACCTCGGGCAAACCCGGCAGGAAGATCGTCCTCTGGCGGCACGGCCAGACCTCGTGGAACCTGGAGCGCCGCTTCCAGGGCTCCACGGACATCGAGCTGACCGAAGCGGGCGTGGCGCAGGCGCGCCGCGCCGCACGGCTGCTCGCCTCGCTGAAGCCGGACGCCATCGTGGCTTCCGACCTCCGGCGTGCCTCCGACACGGCTGCCGAGCTGGCCGCGATCACCGGGCTGCCGGTGACGCGGGACGCGGCGCTGCGCGAGACGTACGCCGGCGAGTGGCAGGGCCTCACGCACGACGAGATCCTCGGCAAGTACGGCGAGCAGTACGCGGCGTGGAAGCGCGGCGAACCGGTCCGCCGCGGCGGCGGTGAGCTGGAGACCGAGGTCGCCGACCGCGCCGCGCCGGTGGTGCTGGAACACGCCGCCCGGCTGCCGGAGTCCGGCACCCTCGTCGTGGTCAGCCACGGCGGCACCATCCGTACGACGATCGGGCGCCTGCTCGGCCTGGACTCGTACAACTGGGAGGGCCTCGGCGGGCTCTCCAACTGCTGCTGGTCCGTCCTCGGTGAGGGCGCGCGCGGCTGGCGGCTGCTGGAGCACAACGCCGGCACGCTGCCGGAACCGGTGCTCGGCGACGACGACTGAGCAGCTTTCTGCCGCTCCCCGGCGGGGCTTCCACCCGGATTTCACTTTCCGGCTGGTCACAGGCTAGAGTTCTTCTTGTTCGCAGCGCAGAACACCGGAGACGGGGGGAGCGCGGCGGAGAGCGGGGCTATAGCTCAGTTGGTAGAGCGCCTGCATGGCATGCAGGAGGTCAGGAGTTCAATTCTCCTTAGCTCCACAATCAGGATCCCGTCCCCAATGGGGGGCGGGATCCTTGCTTTTGTACCCTTTGCGTTTGCTGACCTGGCCCGCACCGGCATGGCAGAATCGGACCGCCGGAGGGGGAGACGACGGCCCGACGCGGGAGGGAGTCGCTGACGGATGGGTGCACACCGGCGCCGGTGCGACTGGTGCAACAACGGCACGCCGATCGTGCGGGACATGGACCCGGTCAACCCCGACTACCAGTACTGGTGCGAGGAATGCGCGCGGGCGCTGATCATAAAGGGCGACCCGATCGAGACGTACCGTGAGCTGGAAGGGGAGCCGATCTACGGGCGGCTGCTCGACGAGCACTGCACGCTCAAGCGGTTCTACCAGTTCGCGCGGGCATGACAGAGCGAACGCGACAAGTTGGATTAAATCGGACATGGCCTTTGGTCGGTGGAAACCGATTTTTGGACCAGGGCCATGACCGTGTAATGTTTGGGATGTCGCCAAGGGGGACCGGCAAGGGAAACCGAAGCGGCAAGCACAACAAGGGGCTATAGCTCAGTTGGTAGAGCGCCTGCATGGCATGCAGGAGGTCAGGAGTTCAATTCTCCTTAGCTCCACAGTGAAGAAGCGGGCCACCCGGATCGGGTGGCCCGCTTCTCGTTGTGCCCCGGGTCCAGGGTCCCGGGTCGCGGGTCGCGGGTCGGACTTCCAGGTCCAGGCACCGGGGTCCCAGGTCCCGGAACGCCTGAGCGTCCCAAGGGGCCGCTGCGGTACCCTGACGCCATGCGTGCCGTACGCCTTCTGCTTACCGAGCCGCGCTGATCAGTACCGACCCCTCGAGACGGTCGGACCCGGCGCGGCGTCCCCTCCTGTGCGAGGGGTTTTTTCGTTTGGGCAGGCAGAGACGGCAGAGACGATCGATGGAGCTTCAGAAATCATGAGCGAGACGAACACCCCGGCCCCCGAGGCGGCCGAGGCGCACCGTTACACGGCTGCCATGGCCGCCGACATCGAGGCACGCTGGCAGGACGCCTGGGACGCGCAGGGCACGTACGAGGCCCCGAACCCGACCGGTGACCTGGCCGGGGACCCCGCGGTGGTCGCACGGCCCAAGAAGTTCATCATGGACATGTTCCCGTACCCCTCCGGTGCGGGCCTGCACGTCGGACACCCGCTGGGCTACATCGCCACCGATGTCTTCGCCCGCCACCAGCGGATGACCGGCCACAACGTGCTGCACACCCTGGGCTTCGACGCCTTCGGCCTGCCGGCCGAGCAGTACGCCGTGCAGACCGGCACGCACCCGCGCGTGTCGACCGAGGCCAACATCGAGAACATGAAGGTCCAGCTGCGCCGGCTGGGCCTGGGCCACGACAAGCGCCGCTCGTTCGCCACGATCGACCCGGACTACTACAAGTGGACCCAGTGGATCTTCCTGCAGATCTACAACTCCTGGTACGACTCCGACGCGAAGAAGGCCCGGCCGATCACCGAGCTGGTCGCCGCCTTCGAGGACGGCTCCCGTGAGGTCCCCGGCGGCCGCGCCTGGGCCGGCCTGACCGCGGCCGAGCGGGCCGACGTACTGAACGAGTACCGCCTGGCGTACTCCTCGGACGCGCCCGTCAACTGGTGCCCCGGGCTGGGCACCGTACTGGCCAACGAAGAGGTCACCGCGGACGGCCGCTCCGAGCGCGGCAACTTCCCGGTCTTCAAGTCCCGGCTGAGCCAGTGGAACATGCGGATCACCGCGTACGCCGACCGGCTGATCGACGACCTGGACGCGCTGGACTGGCCCGAGGCCATCAAGCTGCAGCAGCGGAACTGGATCGGCCGCAGCGAAGGCGCGCGCGTCGACTTCGCGCTGGGCGACGAGGCCATCACCGTCTTCACCACCCGCCCGGACACCCTGTTCGGCGCCACCTACATGGTGCTGGCGCCCGAGCACCCGCTGGTCGAGAAGTTCATCCCGGCCGCCTGGCCCGAGGGCACCCACGAGGTGTGGACCGGCGGGCACGCCACGCCGGCGGAGGCCGTCAGCGCCTACCGCAAGCAGGCCGCCTCGAAGTCGGACGTCGAGCGGCAGGCCGAGGCCAAGGACAAGACCGGTGTCTTCACCGGCGAGTACGCGGTAAACCCGGTCAGCGGCGACAAGGTCCCGGTCTTCATCGCCGACTACGTGCTGATGGGCTACGGCACCGGCGCGATCATGGCCGTCCCGGCGCACGACGGCCGCGACTTCGAGTTCGCGCGGGCCTTCGAGCTGCCGATGCGCTGTGTCGTGGAGCCCTCGGACGGCCGCGGCACCGACACCGCCGAGTGGGACGACGCCTTCGTCTCCTACGACGCGAAGCTGGTCAACTCGACGGGCGAGGGCATCGCCCTGGACGGCCTGGGGGTCGTCGAGGCGAAGGCCGCCATCACCGACTGGCTGGCCGAGCGCGGCATCGGCGAGGGCACCGTCAACTTCCGGCTGCGCGACTGGCTGTTCAGCCGTCAGCGCTACTGGGGCGAGCCCTTCCCGATCGTCTACGACGAGGACGGCGTCGCACACCCGCTGCCCGAGTCCATGCTGCCCCTGGAGCTGCCGGAGGTCGAGGACTACTCCCCGCGCACCTTCGAGCCGGACGACGCCGCCTCCAAGCCGGAGACGCCGCTGTCGCGCAACGGCGAGTGGGTGAACGTCGAGCTGGACCTGGGCGACGGCCGCGGCGTGCGCTCCTTCCGCCGCGAGACCAACACCATGCCCAACTGGGCCGGTTCCTGCTGGTACGAGCTGCGCTACCTGGACCCGAACAACGCGTCGGCCCTGGTGGACCCGGAGATCGAGCAGTACTGGATGGGCCCGCGCGAGGCTGCGCCGCACGGCGGCGTCGACCTGTACGTGGGCGGCGCCGAGCACGCGGTGCTGCACCTGCTGTATGCCCGCTTCTGGTCGAAGGTGCTGTTCGACCTGGGCCACGTCTCCTCGGCGGAGCCGTTCCACAAGCTGTTCAACCAGGGCATGATCCAGGCGTACGCCTACACCGACGCGCGCGGCGTCTACGTGCCCGCGGCCGAGGTCGAGGAGCGCGACGGCGGCTACTTCTACCAGGACCAGCCGGTCAAGCGTGAGCACGGCAAGATGGGCAAGTCCCTGAAGAACGCCGTCACGCCGGACGAGATCTGCGAGGAGTACGGCGCCGACACGCTGCGCCTGTACGAGATGGCGATGGGCCCCCTGGACGTCTCCCGTCCTTGGGACACCCGGGCCGTGGTGGGCCAGTACCGGCTGCTGCAGCGCCTGTGGCGCAACATCGTGGACGAGGAGACCGGCGCGGTCACGGTCGTCGACGGGGAGCCCGCCGAGGACACCCTGCGCGCGCTGCACAAGGCGATCGACGGGGCCGGCTCGGACCTGACGGGGCTGCGCTTCAACACCGCCATCGCGAAGATCACCGAGCTGAACAACGCCCTGACGAAGGCCGGCCGCCCGCTGGAGCGCTCGGTCGCCGAGTCCCTGGTGCTGCTGGTCGCCCCGCTGGCCCCGCACATCGCGGAGGAGCTGTGGCACCGCCTGGGTCACAGCGAGTCCGTGGTCCACCAGGACTTCCCGGTCGCGGACCCGGCGTACGTCGTGGACGAGACGGTGACGTGCGTGGTGCAGGTCAAGGGCAAGGTCAAGGCACGGCTGGAGGTGTCGCCGGCGATTTCGGACGCGGAGCTGGAGCAGCTGGCCGTCACCGACGAGGGTGTCGTGGCGGCGCTGGGCGGCGCGGAGATCCGCAAGGTGATCGTGCGCGCGCCGAAGCTGGTCAACATCGTCATCTGAGCCGACGAGAGCGCACCCCCCGGCCTAGGGGGGATCCCGTACGGGCAGGTTGGGGGTTCGATTGGAACCCTTGACCTGCCCGTGGCGTTTACGGTGGAGGGGACGGAAAATAGCCGTCGGGTCTGGGGAAGGGACGCTCATGGATGCCGCGTTGATCATCTTCGCGCTGATGGTGCTTTTCACCTTCCTGGGGTTGGGTGTGTACGCGACCGTCAAGGTGGTGCAGGCGACCAAGCGCGGTGTGGACCGGACCATCACCCAGGCGCGGCGGACCGTGGAGGACACCACCCTGAGGGCCAAGAGCTTCGGCCAGGTCGGGGTCACCGGCGCGCTGGCGCAGCTGCGGCTCGACCTGCGCACCTCGATGCGTGCCACACAGCAGGCGCTGCAGGACGGGGTCCGTACGGACGCGTCGCTGCAGGAGTCGATCGCGCTGTTCGAGCGGCTGAGCGCGCACGGGCGCGAGCTCGACGACGAGCTGAAGCGCCTGGAGCAGGACCCGGACCGGGGGCGGATCGCGGAGCGCCTGCCGGACCTGCGGGAACGGACGGCCAAGATCAAGCAGGCTGCGGACTCGCTGCGGTGGGCCGCGCGGGACCGGGCCCAGCGCTTCGCGCAGGACGACCTGTCCACGCTGTCCGAGCAGATCGAGGTCGAGTCCGACGCGCTGCGGGACTGGCAGCGGGAGCCCGTGGACGACCTCGCGGCGGCGGCCGCGGCATGGGACGCGGCGCAGGCGAACGGGGCCGGGGCGGGTCCGGCCGCTGGTGCGGAGCAGGGCCCGGCTTCGGGTTCGGGCGGGTGGGGTGCGGAGCCTACGCAGGCGGCTCTGAATCCTGCCGCTCCGGCGCCGCAGTACTCCTGGCAGAAGACGCGCCGGCCGGAGAGCACGACCTGAGCGACCACGGCACGACCTGAACCCGGGCGGGCGGGTGGTGCGGCGGCTCCTACCGTAGGTTTCGGCTGTGCCCGAAAGTCCGGTCTACGGTCACGTCATGGGGCCAGGCTGCCGTCCGGCCCCCACTGGCGGTAACCTCCGGCTCATGTCCCGCCATGTCGCCATCGTCACCGATTCCACGGCCTACCTGCCCCGACCGGCCATGGCGCGGCACGGAATCACCTCCGTCCCGCTCACCGTGGTACTCGGTGGCGAGGCACTCGAGGAGGGCACCGAGATCTCGGCGCGCAGCCTCGCCCTGGCCCTGCAGAAGCGCCGCTCGGTCACCACGTCGCGTCCCGGCACGGAGGAGTTCGTCCGGGCCTACCGTGCGGCGGCGGACGCCGGGGCCACCGGCATCGTCAGCCTGCACCTGTCCGCGGAGTTCTCCGGCACCTACGACGCCGCCGTGGTCGCCGCCAGGACCGCGCCCGTGCCCGTCCGCGTCCTGGACACCGGCATGGTCGCGATGGCCCTCGGCTTCTGCGCGCTCGCCGCCGCCGAGGTGGCCGAGGCCGGCGGGTCCGTGGACGAGGCCGTGGCGGCCGCCGAGAAGCGGGCGGCGGACATGTCCGCGTACTTCTACGTCGACACCCTCGACTACCTGCGCCGCGGCGGACGGATCGGGGCCGCGCAGGCCCTCCTCGGCTCCGCCCTGGCGGTGAAGCCCCTGCTGACGCTGGACGGCGGGCGGATCGAGATGCTGGAGAAGGTCCGTACGTCGTCCAAGGCCATCGCCCGTCTGGAGGAGCTGGCCGTCGAGCGCGCCGGGTCCGCCGCCGTCGATGTGGCGGTGCACCACCTGGCGGCTCCGGAGCGGGCGGAGAAGCTCGCCGAGCGGCTGCGCGAGCGCATCCCCGGACTGGTCGAGCTGCACGTCAGCGAGGTCGGCGCGGTGATCGGGGCACACACCGGACCGGGACTGCTGGCGGCGGTCGTCTCGCCCCGCTGATCACCGGAACGGGTGGCCCGGTTATCCACAACGGGAGTTTTTTCCACCGGAATTGAGTGTTCCGAACGGGGGCCGGGATCGGCCCCTACGGTCGTGGCATGACTCTTCGAACGCGTGCTTCGTTTCGGTCGGGTGCCACCAGTGGTCCGGGCCGCCCCCGTCTTTCCGACAGCCGTCTCTCCGACAGTCGTGCCTCCGGCAGCCGTCTCCGACGTCGTCGTGAGCGCCGGGTGCCTCATCCGGAGCCGGGGGCCGTGCGCCGGCGGGCCGAGGCCCTGCTGGGCGGCAGCAGCCCGCCACAGGCGCCCTCGGAGCCGCCCCCGGAGCTATCCGTGGACCGCGCCGTGGCCCCGGAGGCAGTCCCGGGCGGGGTGGATCCCCAGGAGTCGCCCGAGGAGGTGTCCGGGCTGTCCCCGGGGGCCGCGAGGAGCCTGGCCGTGCGGGAGCGGCTGCCGCTGTGGCTGCAGGACCGCTGCGGTGTACGGCCGCGTGCGGTGGCCGCGGTCGGCGTGGTGCTCGTGGTCGCCGTCGGATTCGCCGGACAGCAGTACTGGTCGGGCCGGCCGCAGGCGGTGACCGTGCCCGCGGTGGTGGCACCGGGGGCAGCGGCAGCTGCCACGGCACCGGCGGGGGCTCCTGCCCCGGGAGGGGGCACCGGCGGAGCGGCGCGGGTCGTCGTCGACGTCAGCGGGAAGGTCCGGGACCCCGGCGTGCGGAGGCTGCCCGCCGGTTCGCGGGTGGAGGACGCGCTGGCCGCCGCCGGGGGAGTGCGCCCCGGCACCGACACCACCGGGCTCAACCGGGCCCGCGTCCTGGTGGACGGTGAGCAGGTGGTGGTCGGAGCCACTGTGCAGCCCCTGCCGGGTGGGCCGGGCGGCGGGCCGGGCATCGGCACAGGCATCGGCGCCGGGACGGGCACCGCCACCGGCCCGCTCAGCCTGGGCTCGGCGACGGTCGCCCAGCTGGACGGCCTGCCGGGCGTCGGGCCGGTGCTGGCGCAGCACATCGTCGACTTCCGTACCGCCCGCGGTGGATTCCGTTCCGTGGAGGAGCTGCGCCAGGTCAACGGCATCGGGGAGCGCCGTTTCGCCGATCTGCGCCCGCTGGTGCGGCCGTGAACCGGCCCGAGGGCCGCGGCCCGGTGGACCTGCGCCTCGCGGTGCCCGCCGTGGCCGCCTGGGCGGCGGCCGCCCTCGCCCTGGACGCACCCGCAGGCCGGACCGCCCTCGGGGTGGGCCTGGGGGTGACCTGTGCGGGCCTGCTGATGCTGGGCGGCTGCCGGCGTCCGGGCCGGCTGTGGCGGCTCGGCCCGGCCACGGCGGCGGCCCTGCTGTGCGCGACCGCCGGCGCAGGCGTGGCGGGCCTCCAGCGGGCCGAGGAGCGCGCCGGGCCGGTGGCGGGGCTGGCGCGGGAGCATGCCCGAGTCCTCGCCGAGCTCACGGTCGGCTCCGACCCGAGGGCCGCCCGGAGCGGGAGCGGGCCACCGGTCGTCGTGCTGGACGCGGTGGTGACCCGGGTGACCGGGCCCGACGGGACGAGCACCCGGGTCGAGACGCCGGTACGGGTACTGGCCGGGCATGCGGGATGGGCCCGGCTGCAGCCGTCCACCCGGGTGACGGCGGTCGCCCGGCTGGCTCCGGCGCGGTACGGGGAGCGCGCCGTGGCCCTGCTGCGCCCGGCCGGTGACACCCCGCCCGGGGTGACCGGCGGCCCGGACACCGTCCAGCGGTTCGCGGGGCGGCTGCGGGCAGGGCTGCGCGAGGCCACCGAGGGGCTCGCACCGGACGCCAGGGCCCTGCTGCCGGGGCTGGTCGTCGGGGACACGTCCAGGGTTCCGCCCGATCTGCACGAGGCCTTCCGGGCCACCGACCTGCTGCACCTGCTGGCCGTCTCCGGGTCCAACCTGACCGTGGTGCTGTTCCTGCTCATCGGGCCCCCGGCCCGCGCGCAGCAGGCCGAACGGCGCGGTCTGGCGCCCCGGCTCGGGCTCTCGCTGCGGGTGACGGCTCTGGGCGGGGCGGCCCTGACGCTCGCGTTCGTGGTGGTGTGCCGGCCGGAGCCGAGCGTGCTGCGTGCCGCCGCGTGCGGGGCGGTCACCCTGCTCGCCATCGCCACCGGGCGGCGCAGGTCCCTGATCCCGGCCCTGGGCGCCGCCGTGCTGCTGCTGGTGCTCTACGACCCGTGGCTGGCCCGCAGCCACGGCTTCCTGCTCTCCGTGCTGGCCACCGGAGCACTGCTCACCCTGGCACCCCGCTGGAGCGAGGCCCTGCGGCGCCGTGGGGCGGGGCCCCGGCTCGCCGACGCCCTGGGGGCCGCCGCGGCCGCACAGGCGGTGTGCGCGCCCGTGGTGGCCGTCCTCGCCGCGCGGGTCAGCCTCGTGGCGGTGCCGTGCAACCTGCTGGCCGAGCTGGCGGCGGGTCCGGCGACGGTCCTCGGCTTCGCAGCCCTCGCGGTCGCCCCGGTGTCGATGCCGGCCGCGGAGGCGCTGGCCTGGTGTGCGGGGGTGCCGGCCGGGTGGATCGCAGGCGTGGCCCGGGCCGGGGCGCGGTTCCCCGGTGCGGAGCTGCCCTGGCCGGGTGGGCTCACCGGCGGCGCACTGCTGGTGGTCGCCACCCTGGCCGTGGTGGCGATCGTCGCCGTCCGGTTCCGCGGGCGGGGGTGGCTGTGCTCGGCCCTGTCGGTGCTGCTGCTCCTGGCCGTGCTGCGGCCGCCGCAGCTCACCCGTACGCTCGGCGGCTGGCCCCCGCCCGACTGGAGCTACGTCCAGTGCGCCGTGGGGCAGGGGGACGCGGGCGTCCTCGCCGTCGGCCCCGGGGAGGCCCTGGTGGTGGATGCCGGTCCGGATCCGGGACCGGTGGACGACTGCCTGCGCACCCTGGGTGTCCGCAGGGTGCCGCTGCTTCTCCTGACGCACTTTCATGCCGACCATGTGGGAGGCCTGTCGGGAGTCCTGCGGGGCCGGTCCGTGGGAGTGATCCAGGCCACCGCGCTGGAAGAGCCGCCGGGTCAGGCCGAGTTCGTCCGGCGGACCGCGGCGGCGGCCGGTGTGCCGATCGTGCGCGCGATGCAGGGGGAGCGGCGTCGGGCCGGGCCGTTCGAATGGCAGGTGCTCTGGCCGCCGGTCGCCGGACCGCCGCCCGAGGGTCCCAACGACGCGAGCGTTGCCCTGCTCGTGCGTGGCGCGGGCCTGACCCTGCTCCTGCTCGGCGACCTCGAACCACCCGCGCAGCAAGCCCTCTTGAGGGAGCATCCGCAGTTGGGTCCGGTCGACGTCCTCAAGGTCGCCCACCACGGCTCCGCGCACCAGGACCCCGAGCTGTACGCCCGGGTCCGGCCGCGGATTGCGCTCGTTCCCGTCGGCGTGGCCAACCGCTACGGACACCCCGCGCCGGGTACGCTCGCCCGGCTGCGGGAGGCGGGGGCGACCGTGCTGCGTACGGATACCGACGGCTCGATCGCCGTCAGCGGAACCGGAGTTCGCCTACGGGCATTTCCAGCCAGCCGGCGGCGGAATCGGCGCGGTCATACCGGGCGCGACCACTCTGTTTGCCCACAACCCGACAGCATGATCGAATGCGTCTTCGCCAGAACGGTCCAAGTCCACACAGCACGGGGGTGCATCAGCCATGTTCGGTCGCAGACGGGGGATGGAGACGGCCGGAAGTTCCAGTCCGTCCACATCGGCGACACTGACGCTGCCGCCGACGGCGCGTCTGCTCAGCTGCCGGGTCCTCGACACCGTCCACCGGCCGATCCGGCAGGCCGTGGTCGAGGTGACCGACCCGATCGGCCGGCGGATCGTCAGCGGCGAGACCGACCCGTACGGCGGTTTCACCGCGGCCGTGCCGGAGGGGGAGTACCGGCTCTCCGTGACCGTCGAGGGGTACGCGCCGTTCCACGGCGTGACCATCGTGGGGGACCCGGGGCAGCCCGGCACCGCGGAGATCATCCTCGACACCGTGGAGCCCCCGCTGCTGCCGCAGCCCGGCCACTGGGAGCTCGACCCGACGCACTCGACCATCGGCTTCACGGCCCGCCACATCGGCCTGGCCCGGATCCGCGGCCGGTTCACCACGTTCGCCGGGGCGGTACGGATCGCCGAGCGCATGGAGGACTCCTCCATGCACGTCATCATCGATGCGGCGAGCATCGACACCGGGGTGCGGCTGCGCGACGACCACCTGAGGTCGGGGGACTTCCTGGACGCGGTCCGCCACCCCACGGTGGAGTTCTACAGCGAGCGTTTCATCCACCGCAGCGGCAGCCGCTGGGCCGTCGCCGGCGCACTCACCCTGCACGGCGTGAGCCGGTCGGTCACCCTGGACACCGAGTACCTGGGTCTGGGCACCGGCCTGGAGGGCGAACTGCGGGCGGCCTGCCGGGCCACCGCCGAACTGCACCGCGAGGACTTCACCCTGAACTGGCAGTCGATGCTGGCACACGGGATCGCGGCGATCGGCTCGAACGTGGATGTGACGCTGGACATTCAGGCCGTACGCAAGGCCTGAACGCGCAGGCGGCTACGGGGCCTCGAGCCAGCCCTCGTACTCGGCGGCGAGGTCGTCCAGCGAGCCGGTGTCGAGCCGCTCCTGCGGATCCTCGACGACCACCAGCCACTGGGCGTCCTCGGCGTCGTCCTCGCCGGCCAGCGCGTCGCGGACCAACCGCGGTTCCTCCGGGAGGCCGAAGCGGTCGACGGCCTCCCGGGCCACCTCCTCGGCGGCGTCGCGGTCGGGCAGGACGAGTACATGTCGCACATTCACGCGACCATTCTCGGGCACGCGGGGCGGAGGGCTGTCAGTGCGGCGTGGGATGCTGGAGGCGATGGCCACCAGGAAGAATTCCACCGACGATCCGCTTGCCCCGCTCACCCTCGCGGTGGGGCAGGAGGAGCTGCTGCTCGACCGCGCCGTGCGCGAGGTGGTGACGGCCGCCCGCGCCGTCGACGCCGACACGGACGTCCGCGACCTCGCCTCCGAGCAGCTCCAGCCCGGCACGCTCGCCGAGCTGACGAGCCCCTCGCTCTTCTCCGAGCGCAAGGTCCTGATCGTCCGCAACGCGCATGACCTGTCCGCGGACTCCGTCAAGGAGGTCAAGGCCTACCTCGCCGCGCCCTACGAGGAGATCGTCCTGGTCCTCCTCCACGCGGGCGGCGTCAAGGGCAAGGGCCTGCTCGACGCGGCGCGCAAGGCGGGCGCCCGGGAGATCGCCTGCCCGAAGATGACCAAGCCCGCGGACCGGCTGTCGTTCGTGCGCGGAGAATTCCGCACGCTGGGCCGGTCGGCGACCCCGGAGGCGTGCCAGAGCCTGGTGGACGCGATCGGCAGCGACCTGCGGGAGCTCGCCAGCGCGGCCGCGCAGCTGTGCGCCGACGTCGAGGGCACGATCGACGAGGCCGTCGTCGCCCGCTACTACACCGGCCGGGCCGAGGCCTCCAGCTTCACGGTCGCCGACCGCGCGGTCGAGGGGCGCGCGGCCGAGGCCCTGGAAGCCCTGCGCTGGTCGCTGTCCACCGGGGTCGCTCCCGTCCTGATCACCAGCGCCCTGGCCCAGGCGGTCCGCGCGATCGGCAAGCTCGCCTCCGCCCCGCGCGGGGCCCGCCCCGGTGACCTCGCCCGGGACCTGGGCATGCCCCCGTGGAAGATCGACCGGGTCCGCCAGCAGATGCGCGGCTGGTCGGCCGACGGGGTCTCGGACGCCCTGCGCGCCGTGGCCGCCGCCGACGCCGGGGTCAAGGGCGGCGGCGACGATCCCGAGTACGCCCTGGAGAAGGCCGTCGTCGCGGTGGCCCGCGCGGCCCGCCCCCAGCGCCGTTAGCGGACGCTCCGGCACCGCGCCTCGTCCGCCTCGCGACGCACGGAGCCAGAACCCGCTCCCTGATCCGGCCTGATCGACACGACGCCCCGGGCCGCGCCGGCCCATGGGCCGCGTCGCTGGCCTCGGAGCCGGCCTGGAGCGAGGTGCGCGCCCTGGCCCGCCGGATCCTCGTCGCCCGCACGGGCGACTGGCGCCGCCCCTCGCCGCATCGCGTACCGCTCAGCACCTGTACGACAGAGCCGGCACGGCCCGGTGGGCGTGCCCGGCAGCACGAAGGCCCCGGCCGCCACCCTGGGGAAGGGTGGTGGCCGGGGCCTTCGGTACTTCTGGATTGCTCCGCACCCGCGTGGCGAACGCTTCGTGTGCGGAGCGGGGTGCCGGTCAGGAGCGGGAGAGAGGGCCCACTGGGTCCCTTCCGGCGATCACATCAGGGAGCTCAGCCCTGCAGGGAGGCAACCTTGGTGGCCAGCGCCGACTTCTTGTTGGCGGCGGCGTTCTTGTGGATGACACCCTTCGAGACAGCCTTGTCGAGCGCACGCGCGGCAGCGCGAGAAGCCACGGTGGCCTTCTCGACGTCACCGGCGACGACGGCCTCGCGGGCCTTGCGGATCGCGGTCTTGAGCGAGGACTTGACGGCCTTGTTGCGCAGGCGCGCCTTCTCGTTCGTCTTGTTCCGCTTGATCTGGGACTTGATGTTCGCCACGAAAGAGCCTTTTCAGGTTCAGAGTTTTGTTCTTCGGATTGTGCCTCGACAGCTGAGAGGGCATACGAGACACAGCTGCCCAGGCTACCAGGCACGCTCCTGGCGGCCCAAACCGAGCGCACTGCCCCGTCCATGGGACCATGGGAGTCTGCGTATAGATCCGACATCGCGCCGCCGACGGCGACGGGAGCCGGACTTTCGCTCCCACCGACGCTCCGCAAACGCTTCCGACTGCGACCGAGAATCAGGACACTGCGTGCCCGCGACCCCCAGCCACGTGCCCGAGCCGAGCCGTACCGACTCGGCGCTGATCCGCAACTTCTGCATCATCGCGCACATCGACCACGGCAAGTCGACCCTTGCCGACCGGATGCTCCAGATCACCGGTGTGGTCGACCAGCGGCAGATGCGCGCCCAGTACCTCGACCGCATGGACATCGAGCGTGAGCGCGGCATCACGATCAAGTCCCAGGCGGTCCGTCTGCCCTGGGCACCCACCACGGGCGAGGGTCAGGGCAACACCCACATCCTCAACATGATCGACACCCCCGGGCACGTCGACTTCACCTACGAGGTCTCGCGCTCCCTCGCCGCGTGCGAGGGCACCGTCCTCCTGGTGGACGCCGCCCAGGGCATCGAGGCCCAGACCCTCGCCAACCTGTACCTGGCGATGGAGAACGACCTCGCGATCGTCCCCGTCCTGAACAAGATCGACCTGCCGGCCGCCCAGCCGGAGAAGTTCGCCGAGGAGCTCGCGAACCTCATCGGCTGCCAGCCCGAGGACGTGCTGCGGGTCTCGGCGAAGACCGGCCTCGGTGTCGAGGCGCTCCTCGACAAGGTCGTCGCCACGGTCCCGGCCCCGGTCGGCGTCAAGGACGCCCCGGCCCGCGCCATGATCTTCGACTCGGTCTACGACTCGTACCGCGGCGTCGTGACGTACGTACGTGTGGTCGACGGCCAGCTCAACAAGCGCGAGCGCATCCGGATGATGTCCACCGGCGCCACCCACGAGCTGCTGGAGATCGGTGTCTCCTCCCCGGAGATGACCCCCTCCGACGGCATCGGCGTCGGCGAGGTGGGCTACATCATCACCGGCGTGAAGGACGTCCGTCAGTCCAAGGTCGGTGACACGATCACCAGCCTGCACAACGGCGCCACCGAGGCCCTCGGCGGTTACAAGGACCCGCGGCCGATGGTCTTCTCCGGCCTGTACCCGCTCGACGGCTCGGACTACCCGGACCTGCGCGAGGCCCTGGACAAGCTGCAGCTCAACGACGCCGCGCTGGTCTACGAGCCGGAGACCTCGGCGGCGCTCGGCTTCGGCTTCCGCGTCGGCTTCCTCGGCCTGCTCCACCTGGACGTGGTCCGCGAGCGCCTGGAGCGCGAATTCGGCCTCGACCTGATCGCCACCGCGCCCAACGTGGTCTACCGGGTGGTCATGGAGGACGGCAAGGAAGTCACCGTCACCAACCCGAGCGAGTTCCCCGAGGGCAAGATCTCGGACGTGTTCGAGCCGGTCGTCCGGGCCACCGTGCTCGCGCCCACCGAGTTCATCGGCGCGATCATGGAGCTGTGCCAGCAGCGCCGCGGCACCCTCCTCGGCATGGACTACCTCTCCGAGGACCGGGTCGAGATCCGCTACACCCTCCCGCTCGCGGAGATCGTCTTCGACTTCTTCGACCAGCTGAAGTCCAAGACGCGCGGTTACGCCTCCCTCGACTACGAACCCACGGGCGAGCAGTCCGGCAGCCTGGTCAAGGTCGACATCCTGCTGCACGGCGACAAGGTCGACGCCTTCTCCGCCGTCACGCACAAGGACGCCGCCTACGCCTACGGCGTGCGCCTCGTCGCCAAGCTGCGCGAGCTCATCCCGCGGCAGGCCTTCGAGGTGCCGATCCAGGCCGCGATCGGCTCCCGCGTCATCGCCCGCGAGACCATCCGCGCCATCCGCAAGGACGTCCTCGCCAAGTGCTACGGCGGTGACATCTCCCGTAAGCGGAAGCTGCTGGAGAAGCAGAAGGAGGGCAAGAAGCGGATGAAGATGGTCGGCTCCGTCGAGGTGCCGCAGGAGGCCTTCATCGCCGTCCTCTCCAGTGACGAGTCCGGCGGCAAGAAGAAGTAGTAGTCCCGCCGTCACCCGACGCGAGCAGGCCCCCGCACTCCGGTGCGGGGGCCTGTTTCGTTATGAAGCGGCCGCTCGCGGGCTCTTACGCAGGCGCCGGACGCGCTCTAGTCTGATCACTGCTCGACGGTTACTCGCCAGTTTAAAAAGTCAATGGCTGCAAACCCGCCAGTCCCCAAGCGCCCCCAGCGCCCCACGCCCACGCTCTGCCGCGTGGAACGGTCCGGAGGATGTCGTGAGCGACACACAGACCTATCTCGAGAACCGCCCGCCCACCGTGGCGGTGCTCTTCCTTGAGCGCGTCGCAGCGACGCCGAACGACGAGGCCTACCGGTATCCGGTGCCCGCGGCCGCCGGCCGCGGAGGCCCCGACGACTGGAAATCACTCAGCTGGGGCCAGGCGGCCGAGCGGGTATTCGCCATCGCTGCCGGACTGATCTCCCTCGGCCTGGAGACGGAGCAGCGCGTCGCGCTCGCCTCCGAGACCCGGGTCGACTGGATCCTCTCCGACCTCGGCGTGATGTGTGCCGGCGGCGCGGTCACCACGATCTACCCCAGCACCAACGCGGACGAGTCGGCCTTCATCCTCTCGGACTCCGAGAGCCGGCTGCTCATTGCCGAGAACGGGAAGCAGCTGGCGAAGGCGCGTGAGCGCCGCGCCGACCTGCCGAACCTCGCACACGTCGTGGTCCTGGACGCCGCCGACGCGGTCGCGGCCGAGGGCGACCCCGAGGGCTGGGTGCTCTCCCTCGCCGAGCTGGAGGCGCGCGGCACGGAGTACCTCGCCAAGCACCCCGAGGCGGTCAGGGAGCGGATCGCGACGATCACCTCGGACCAGCTCGCGACCCTCATCTACACCTCCGGCACGACCGGCCGCCCCAAGGGCGTCCGGCTGCCGCACGACAACTGGTCGTACCTGGCCAAGGCCATGACGGCCACCGGGCTGATCGGCAAGGACGATGTCCAGTACCTGTGGCTGCCGCTGGCCCACGTCTTCGGCAAGGTACTGACCTCCGGCCAGATCGAGGCCGGTCACGTCACCGCCGTCGACGGCCGCATCGACAAGATCATCGAGAACCTGCCGGTCGTGCAGCCGACCTACATGGCCGCCGTCCCGCGCATCTTCGAGAAGGTCTACAACGGCGTGGCCGCCAAGGCCCGGGCCGCCGGCGGAGCCAAGTACAAGATCTTCAAGTGGTCGGCGGGCGTCGCCCGCGAGTACGCCAAGGTCACGCAGGACAACTTCCGCCGCACCGGCCGGGCCACCGCCCCCTTCGGCCTCACCACCCAGCACAAGATCGCCGACGCGCTCGTCTACTCCAAGCTCCGCGACGCCTTCGGCGGCAAGCTCCGCGCCGCCGTCTCCGGCGCCTCCGCCCTGGCACCCGACATCGGCTTCTTCTTCTCCGGCGCGGGCGTGCACATCCTGGAGGGCTACGGCCTGACCGAGTCCAGCGCGGCCTCCTTCGTCAACCCGGGCGAGGCCTACCGCACCGGCACGGTCGGCAAGCCGCTCCCCGGCACCGAGGTCCGCATCGCCGACGACGGCGAGGTCCTGCTCCGCGGCCCCGGCATCATGCAGGGCTACCACGGGCAGCCGGACAAGACCGCCGAGGTCCTGGAGTCCGACGGCTGGCTGCACACGGGCGACATCGGCGAGCTGTCGGCCGACGGCTACCTGCGCATCACCGACCGCAAGAAGGACCTGATCAAGACCTCGGGCGGCAAGTACGTCGCCCCGGCGGAGATCGAGGGCCAGTTCAAGGCGATCTGCCCGTACGTGTCGACGATCGTCGTGCACGGCGCCGACCGTAACTTCTGCTCGGCGCTGATCGCCCTCGACGAGCCGTCGATCCTGGTCTGGGCGGCCGACAACGGGCTGGAGGGCAAGACGTACGGAGAGGTCCTGGCGGCGCCGGAGACCAACCGCCTGATCGAGACGTACGTCCAGACCCTCAACGAGGGTCTGCAGCGCTGGCAGACGGTCAAGAAGTTCCGGCTGCTGCCCCGCGACCTCGATGTCGAGCACGGCGACCTCACGCCCAGCCTGAAGCTGAAGCGGCCGGTGGTCGAGCGTGAGTTCAAGCACCTGATCGAGGAGATGTACGAGGGGTCCCGCGAGGCGTAGCGCCTGCGGCGGGCCCGGCGGGGCGGGGCGGTGGACCGCCCCGCGGCCCCGCCGTTCCCGGGCGGCCCCGGGTGTCGGCCGGGAGCCGGCTCCCGGGACTCCGCCCCGGACCCCGCGCCTCAAACGCCGGCGGAGCCGGCGTGCGTGGGGCCGGGCGGTGTGGTGGGTGCGGGATGATGGGGGTATGCCTTCCGCACTCCCCGACGGTGAACCCATGCCCGAAGACGGCTCGCTGCCGTCGCATGCCCTGGTGGGCGCGGGGGAGCGGCCGCTCGGGTTCTACCTGCACGTCCCCTACTGCGCCACGCGCTGCGGCTACTGCGACTTCAACACCTACACGGCCACCGAGCTGCGGGGCACCGGCGGTGTGCTCGCCTCCCGGGAGAACTACGCCGACACCCTGATCGACGAGGTCAGGCTGGCGCGGAAGGTGCTCGGGGACGACCCGCGGCAGGTCCGGACCGTCTTCGTCGGCGGCGGCACGCCCACGCTGCTGCCCGCCGCCGACCTCGTACGCATGCTCGCGGCGATCCGGGACGAGTTCGGCCTGGCCGAGGACGCCGAGATCACCACCGAGGCCAACCCGGAGTCGGTCGACCCTCGGTACCTGGCCGAGCTGCGCGCCGGGGGCTTCAACCGGGTCTCCTTCGGCATGCAGAGCGCCAAGCAGCACGTCCTGAAGGTGCTCGACCGCACCCACACGCCGGGGCGGCCCGAGGCGTGCGTGGCGGAGGCGCGGGCGGCGGGCTTCGAGCACGTCAACCTCGACCTGATCTACGGGACGCCCGGGGAGTCCGACGAGGACTGGCGCGCGACGCTCTCGGCGGCGCTGGGGGCCGGGCCCGACCACATCAGCGCCTACGCGCTGATCGTCGAGGAGGGCACGCAGCTGGCGCGCCGGATCCGCCGGGGTGAGGTCCCGATGACGGACGACGACGTCCACGCCGACCGGTACCTGATCGCGGACTCGGTGATGGCCGGGGCGGGGTACTCCTGGTACGAGGTCTCCAACTGGGCCACCTCGGAGGCCGGGCGCTGCCTGCACAACGAGCTGTACTGGCGCGGCGCCGACTGGTGGGGCGCCGGGCCGGGCGCGCACTCGCACGTGGGCGGGGTCCGGTGGTGGAACGTGAAGCACCCGGGGGCGTATGCCGCGGCGCTGGCGGAGGGGCGGTCGCCCGGGGCGGGACGGGAGCTCCTGTCGCAGGAGGACCGGCGGGTGGAGCGGATCCTGCTGGAGCTCCGGCTGGTGGACGGGGTACCGCTGTCGCTGCTGGCTCCGGCCGGGCTGGCGGCGTCCCGCAAGGCCCTTGCGGACGGGCTGCTGGACCCGGGGCCGTACGAGGGCGGGCGGGCCGTGCTGACGCTGCGCGGGCGGTTGCTGGCCGATGCGGTGGTCCGGGACCTGGTGGACTGAACGGCCTGCGGCGCCGCTGCCGGGAGCGCTGCCCCCGGACCCCCGCGCCTCAAGTGCCGGCGGGGCTGGATGCGTCGGGGGTCGTGACGTGGTCGATGAGGTGTTCCACCGAGCCCAGGAGGGTCGGTTCCAGGTCGCGGTACGAGGTCACCCGGGACAGGATGTGCTGCCAGGCGGCGCCGGTGTTCTCCGGCCAGCCCAGGGCCCGGCAGATGCCCGTCTTCCAGTCCTGGCCGGGCGGGATCACCGGCCACGCCGGGATGCCCAGCGCGGACGGTTTCACGGCCTGCCAGACGTCCACGTACGGGTGGCCCACGATCAGGACGTCCGGCGAGGTCACCGACGCCGCGATGCGGGACTCCTTCGAGCCCGGGACGAGGTGGTCGACCAGGATGCCGAGGCGGGCGTCCGGGGCCGGGGCGAAGTCGGCGACGATCGCCGGGAGGTCGTCGATGCCCTCCAGGTACTCCACCACCACGCCCTCGATGCGCAGGTCGTCACCCCAGACCCGCGCCACCAGCTCGGCGTCGTGCCGGCCCTCGACGTAGATCCGGCCCGCCCGTGCCACCCGCGCCCGCGCTCCCGGGACGGCCAGTGAGCCCGACGCCGTCAGACGTGGCCCGGAGGGCCTGCGCGCGGGCCGGACCAGGGTGACCACCTCGCCGTCCAGCAGGAACCCGCGCGGCTCCATCGGGAACACCCGCCGCTTGCCGAAGCGGTCCTCCAGGGTCACCGTGCCCGCCTCGCAGGCCACCACCGCGCCGCAGAAGTCCGTACCGGCCACCTCGACCACGAGGTCGGGGTCCGCCGCCACCTCCGGCACGGCCTTGGGTCGCTTCCACTGCGGGGTCAGGTCGGGGGAGTACTCGCGCATCCGGCCGACAGTAGGAGAGCCTCGCGCGTCACGCCTCCGACACGCCGAAACGGGCCGCCAGTGTGGCGCGTTGCGCACGGACGAAGCCCGCGTCGACCACCGCTCCGTGACCCGGTACGTACAGTGCGTCGTCCCCGCCCAGCGACAGCAGCCGGTCCAGGGCTGCGGGCCACTGCCCCGGCGTGGCGTCAGGGCCCGCCTGGGGCTCGCCCGATTCCTCGACCAGGTCCCCGCAGAAGACCACCTCGCGCTCGCCCGGCACGAAGACGGCCAGGTCGTGCCCGGTGTGCCCGGGCCCCACATTGGCGAGCAGCACCTGGACGCCCCCCAGTTCCAGCGTCCACTCGCCGGACACCGCGTGCCGGGGCGGCACCAGCAGGTCCACCGCCTCGGCCGCCTCCGCCTCCGCGAGCCCGTGCCGCACCGCGTCCCCGCGCAGCTCCTCGCGGCCCGTCGACAGCACCGCGGCGAGCCCGACCGCGCCGAACACCTCGGCCCCGGCGAAGGCGGCCCCGCCCAGCACATGATCGAAATGACCGTGGGTGAATGCGATATGGGTCACGCGCCGGCTCGTCAGCCGCTCCGCCTCGGCGCGCACCTCGGCGCCCTCGCGCAGGCACGACCCGGGGTCGATCAGGAGGACCGAATCCTCGCCCACCACCAGCCCCACGGTGCAGTCCCACACCGGCAGCCGCCGCCGGCCGGCCCGTCCGGTCAGCCGTTCCCAGCCGGACTCTTCCCAACGCACGTCCATACGGCGACGCTACCCTGGCGGGCCTCCCTTGCCAGGGGCTTACCGCCCGGCCGTACACTGAGCGGGGGCTCTCTGGCACTCGAACGATCAGAGTGCCAACGACCACGGCAGAACACGGCAACGGACCACAGCTGGAGGTGTGCGCGCGATGCTGAGCGAACGCAGACTCGAAGTGCTGCGCGCCATCGTCCAGGACTACGTCGGGACGGAGGAGCCGGTCGGCTCCAAGGCGCTCACCGAGCGGCACCGGCTCGGCGTCTCGCCCGCCACCGTGCGCAACGACATGGCCGTGCTGGAGGAGGAGGGCTACATCGCCCAGCCCCACACCAGCGCCGGCCGGATCCCCACCGACAAGGGCTACCGGCTCTTCGTCGACAAGCTGGCGGGGGTCAAGCCGCTGTCGTCGCCCGAGCGCCGGGCCATCCAGAACTTCCTCGACGGCGCCGTCGACCTCGACGACGTGGTCGGCCGCACGGTGCGGCTGCTCGCGCAGCTCACCCGGCAGGTCGCCGTCGTCCAGTACCCGAGCCTGACCCGGTCGACCGTCCGGCACGTGGAGCTGCTCTCGCTGGCTCCCGCGCGCCTGATGCTCGTACTGATCACGGACACCGGACGCGTCGAGCAGCGGCTCATCGACTGCCCGGGCCCCTTCGGGGAGACCTCGCTGGCGGACCTGCGGGCCCGGCTCAACAGCCGGGTCGTCGGGCGGCGCTTCACCGATGTGCCCCCGCTCGTCCAGGACCTCCCCGAGTCCTTCGAGGCGGAGGACCGCGGCACGGTCTCCACCGTGCTCGCGACACTCCTCGAGACCCTGGTCGAGGAAGCCGAAGAGCGGCTGATGATCGGCGGTACCGCCAATCTCACCCGCTTCGGACACGATTTTCCCCTGACGATCAGGCCGGTGCTCGAAGCGCTGGAGGAGCAGGTCGTGCTCCTCAAGCTGCTGGGCGAGGCCAACGAGTCGGGAATGGCCGTACGGATCGGGCATGAGAACGCCTACGAGGGACTGAACTCCACGTCGGTCGTCTCGGTCGGTTACGGTTCGGGCGGCGAAGCAGTCGCCAAACTCGGCGTGGTCGGACCGACCCGCATGGACTACCCCGGAACGATGGGAGCGGTACGCGCAGTGGCACGTTACGTCGGACAGATCCTGGCGGAGTCGTAAGTGGCCACGGACTACTACGCCGTTCTCGGCGTGCGCCGCGACGCATCGCAGGACGAGATCAAGAAGGCCTTCCGGCGCCTCGCGCGTGAACTCCACCCGGATGTGAATCCGGATCCGAAGACGCAGGAGCGCTTCAAGGAGATCAACGCGGCCTACGAGGTGCTCTCGGACCCGCAGAAGAAGCAGGTCTACGACCTCGGCGGCGACCCGCTGTCCTCCTCGGGCGGCGGCGGCGGAGCGGGCGGATTCGGGGCGGGTGGCTTCGGCAACTTCTCCGACATCATGGACGCCTTCTTCGGCCAGGCCTCGCAGCGCGGCCCGCGCTCGCGGACCCGGCGCGGCCAGGACGCCATGATCCGCCTCGACCTGGAGCTGGACGAGGCGGCCTTCGGGACCACCAAGGACATCCAGGTCGACACGGCCGTCGTCTGCAACACCTGCTCCGGCGAGGGCGCCGCTCCCGGCACCTCGGCGCAGACATGTGACATGTGCCGCGGCCGCGGTGAGGTCTCGCAGGTCACCCGGTCCTTCCTGGGCCAGGTCATGACCTCGCGCCCCTGCCCGCAGTGCCAGGGCTTCGGCACCGTGGTCCCGACCCCGTGCCACGAGTGCGCGGGCGACGGCCGGGTCCGCTCCCGGCGCAGCCTCACGGTCAAGATCCCGGCCGGTGTCGAGAACGGCACCCGGATCCAGCTCGCGGGCGAGGGCGAGGTCGGCCCCGGCGGCGGCCCCGCCGGCGACCTGTACGTGGAGATCCACGAGCTGGCGCACCCGACCTTCCAGCGCCGCGGGGACGACCTGCACTGCACGGTCACCATCCCGATGACGGCGGCCGCGCTGGGCACCAAATGCCCGCTGGAGACCCTCGACGGGCTGGAGGAGATCGACATCCGGCCCGGCACCGGGTCCGGCCAGGCGATCCCGCTGCACGGGCGCGGTGTCACCCACCTGCGCGGTGGCGGACGCGGCGACCTGATCGTCCACGTCGAGGTGACCACCCCGGGCAAGCTGGACGCCCAGCAGGAGGACCTGCTCCGCCAGCTGGCGAAGCTGCGCGGCGAGGAGCGGCCGATGGGCCAGTTCGCGCCGGGTCAGCAGGGCCTGTTCAGCCGGCTGAAGGACGCCTTCAACGGTCGCTGACCGACCTGGATCCACCGTCACGAGCCCGGCCAGGGAATTCCCGGGCCGGGCTCGTCGCATGGCCCCAGCGGGGCCCGGAACGCCGCCGGGAAGCGGACTATGCCAGGCGAATGCCATGATTCGGCCGCCCGCCCGGGACGTGGCACGATGCAGTCCATGTCCTCGGCACCGAACGGTCTCTCCCCGTACCCGATCGTGCAGGCTCCCATGGCGGGCGGCGCCTCCTGTCCCCCGCTCGCCGCGGCCGTGTGCGAGGCGGGCGGACTGGGGTTCCTGGCCGGCGGCTACAAGACCGCCGACGGGATGTACCAGGAGATCAAGCAGGTGCGGGCGCTCACCCGGCGCCGCTTCGGCGTCAACCTCTTCATGCCGCAGACCGGTTACGTCGACCCGGCCGCCGTGGAGGCGTACCGCGGCCAGCTGGCCGGCGAGGCGAGCTGGTACGAGATCTCGCTCGCCGAGGAGGACATCATCGGCACCAGCGACGACGGCTACGACGCCAAGCTGGCCATCCTCCTCGAAGACCCGGTCCCCGTGGTCTCGTTCACCTTCGGCTGCCCCTCCTCCGCGGCCCTCGCCGCCCTGCGCAAGGCCGGTACGTACACCATGGTCACGGTGACCTCCGTCGAGGAGGCCCGCAGGGCCCAGCACGCGGGCGCCGACGCGGTCTGCGTCCAGGGCGCCGAGGCCGGCGGTCACCAGGGCACCCACCGGGACGATCCGCAGATCGACGGCACGGCGGCCGTGGGCCTCCTCGCGCTGGTGGGCCAGGTACGGGAGGCCGTGGCCCTTCCGATCATCGCGGCGGGCGGCCTCATGCGGGGCTCGCAGATCGCGGCCCTGCTGGCGGCCGGCGCGGACGCGGCGCAGCTCGGGACGGCCTTCCTGGCCTGTCCCGAGTCGGGGGCCGACCCCGTGCACAAGAAGGCGCTGACGGACCCGCTGTTCGTCCGCACCGAACTGACCCGGGCCTTCTCCGGGCGGCCGGCACGGGGGCTGGTGAACCGCTTCATGCGCGAGCACGGCCCCTACGCCCCCGCCGCGTACCCCCAGGTCCACCACCTGACCTCGGGGCTGCGCAAGGCGGCCGCCGCGGCCGGGGACCCGCAGGGCATGGCCCTGTGGGCGGGCCAGGGGCACCGGCTGGCGCGGCCGCTGCCGGCGGGGGAGCTGGTGGAGGTGCTGGCCGCCGAACTGGCGCAGGCACAGAGCACGTTGAAGGAAATGCAGATGAGGAGTGCGTCATGACCGCCCCGGTGTTCGTGGTGGAGGAGGTCCCCGCGGGACCGGAGTTCGTGCTGGACGGCCCGGAGGGCCGGCACGCCGTCTCCGTGAAGCGGCTCAACCCGGGCGAGGACGTCGTCCTCACGGACGGCCGCGGTCACTGGGCGGAGGGCGTGGTCAAGGCCGCCGAGGGCAAGGACCGGCTGGTCGTCATGGACCTGCACGCCATCGCGGAGGAGCCGGAGGCGGAGGTCCGGATCACGGTGGTCCAGGCCCTGCCCAAGGGGGACCGGGGCGAGCTGGCCGTCGAGACGATGACGGAGACCGGCGTGGACGCCATCGTGCCGTGGCAGGCCTCGCGCTGCATCACGCAGTGGCGCGGCGACCGCGGGGCCAAGTCCCTGGCCAAGTGGCGGGCCACGGCCCGGGAGGCGGGCAAGCAGTCCCGCCGGGTGCGCTTCCCGGAGGTGGCCGAGGCCATGTCCACCAAGCAGGTCGCGGCCCTCCTGGCCGACGCGGACCTGGCGATGGTGCTCCACGAGGACCGCGACACCCCCTCCGGGGCGCTGGCCACCGTCGAACTCCCGAAGACCGGCTCCGTCGTGCTGGTGGTCGGGCCGGAGGGCGGTGTCTCCCCGGAGGAACTCGCGGTCTTCGCCGGGGCCGGCGCCCACCCCTACCGCCTGGGCCGCTCCGTGCTGCGCACCTCCACGGCCGGTACGGCGGCGGTCGCCGTCCTGCTGGCCCGCACGGGCCGCTGGTCCTGAGGGCCCGCTCCGGATCCTGAGGGCCCGCTCCGATCCCCGGTCCTAGCGGCCCTCCGGCCCCGGACTTCGGCCCGCCGGGCCGAAATGCCCGCCCGTGGCAGGTGTCGGGCTGGATACGATGCCCGGACCGATCACCGTCACGGGAGGCTCAGCAATGGCCGGGGAACCGCAGGCCGACTGCCTGTTCTGCAAGATCGTCGCGGGGCAGATCCCCGCGACCGTGGTACGGGAGAGCGAGACCACGGTCGCCTTCCGGGACATCAACCCGCAGGCGCCCACGCACGTGCTCGTGATCCCCAAGGTGCACTACGCCGACGCGGCCTCCCTCGCCGCGGCCGAGCCGGCCGTCGCCGCCGACATACTGCGTGAGGCCGCACAGGTCGCCGCCGACGAGAAGATCGTCGACCACGGCTACCGGGTCGTCTTCAACACCGGCTCCGGCGCCGGGCAGACCGTCTTCCACGCCCACGCGCACGTCCTCGGTGGCCGCGGCCTCCAGTGGCCCCCCGGATAGCACGTGTCCGTACGAGAGTTCGTGGTGCTGGGCACCGCCAGTCAGGTGCCCACCCGCCACCGCAACCACAACGGCTACCTGCTGCGCTGGGACGGGGAGGGCATCCTCTTCGATCCGGGCGAGGGGACCCAGCGCCAGATGCTGCGCGCCGGGGTGGCCGCGCACGACATCAACCGGATCTGCATCACCCACTTCCACGGTGACCACAGCCTCGGCCTCGCCGGAGTGATCCAGCGGATCAACCTCGACCAGGTCCCGCACCCCGTCACCGCGCACTACCCGGCCTCCGGGCAGAAGTTCTTCGACCGGCTGCGCTACGCCACGGCCTACCGCGAGACCGTCCCGCTCCGCGAGGAACCGGTCGCCGCGGACGGCACGCTGGCACAGGGGTCCTCGTACGTCCTGGAGGCCCGGCTGCTCTCGCACCCGGTGGAGTCCTTCGGCTACCGGATCACCGAGCCCGACGGGCGCCGCATGGTGCCCGGGCTGCTCGCGAGGCACGGGATCAAGGGGCCGGACGTCGGCCGGATCCAGCGCGAGGGGCAGCTCGACGGCGTCACCCTGGACGAGGTCAGCGAACCCCGGCCCGGGCAGCGGTTCGCGTTCGTCATGGACACCCGGCTCTGCCCCGGCGTGTACGCGCTCGCCGAGGGCTGCGACATGCTGGTGATCGAGTCGACCTTCCTCGACGAGGACGAACGGCTGGCCACCGATCACGGGCACCTCACCGCCGGCCAGGCGGCGCGGGTGGCGCGGGACGCGGGCGTGCGGCACCTGGTGCTGACGCACTTCTCGCAGCGCTACACCGACCCCGCCGAGTTCGAGCGCCAGGCGCGTGCGGCCGGCTTCGAGGGAGACCTCACGGTGGCCGCGGACCTGATGCGGGTCCCCCTGCCCAAGCGGGGCTGACGGCGGGCACGGACCCCGCCCGGGGCCGTGTTCGCCGAGTGGGCCGAGTGACGAAGGGCGATCCGAGGGTGATCTGCGCCACACTGGGTTTTGGTCCCGCCCGGTGGGGGCAGGGCTGGCAGCTTTCCACGGGAAAACGTCATGCAGAAACGGGCCTTCGAGAAACAACGGGGAGATCGCCGTGACCGGTCGGGACTTCGAAATCCGCGCAGCCGCAGTGGACCCGCTCGGTCCGCTGCGTGACCCCCAGGAACCGGGCTGCGACGTCTTCCTGACCGGAACGGTCTTCCTCGACATCATCTTCACGGGCCTCGACTCGGCCCCCGTGCGCGGTACGGAGTCCTGGGCGCGCGGCATGGGGTCCAGCCCCGGCGGCGTCGCCAACATGGCCACCGCCCTGGCCCGGCTCGGCCTGCGCACCTCGCTGGCCGCCGCCTTCGGGGACGACCACTACGGCGAGTACTGCTGGGACGCCCTGGAGCAGGGCGAGGGCATCGACCTGTCCATGTCGCACACCATCCCAGGCTGGCACAGCCCCGTCACCGTCTCGATGGCCTACGAGGGCGAGCGCACGATGGTCTCGCACGGACACGAGGCCCCTCCGCCCGCCGGCCCCGGGCCCTTCCCGCAGTGCCCGCCGCGGGCCCGTGCGGCCGTGGCCGCGCTCGGGCCCGGCCGCGGCGAGGAATGGATCGGCGAGGCCGCCCGGCGCGGCTCGCGGATCTTCGCGGACGTGGGCTGGGACGAGAGCGGCCGGTGGGACCTGGGTGCCCTGGCCGACCTGGAGCACTGCGAGGCCTTCCTGCCGAACGCGGGCGAGGCGATGCGGTACACCCGGACCGACTGCCCGAGAGCCGCGGCCCGGGCGCTGGCGGAGAAGGTGCCGATCGCGGTGGTGACGATGGGCGCGGAGGGCTCGTACGCGGTGGACGGGCGCACCGGGGAGACGGCGCACATCCCCGGGATCACGGTGGACGAGCTGGACCCGACGGGCGCGGGCGACGTCTTCGTGGCGGGCTTCGTGACCGGCACCCTGGCGGGCTGGCCGCTCGCGGACCGGCTCGCCTTCGCCGGGCTGACCGCGGCCCTGTCGGTCCAGGAGTTCGGCGGCTCCCTGTCGGCCCCGGGCTGGCCCGAGGTGGCCCACTGGTGGCTGGGCGCCCCGCAGGAGCTGCGCGGCCGGTACGGCTTCCTGGACGACCTGATCCCGCCCGGCGGGGCCCCGGCGGCCCGGCGCAGGGCCGTCCCGACGATCGGCTTCCGGCACTCCGTGTAGCCGCGCGGGCCGCCGCTAAAACCCCTCGGGGAAGCCGAGGCGGAGACGTAGGCTTGGTTATCCGGAGGTCGTCGATCGGCGCGGCCCCTCAGCGGGAGGTATGTGCAGGCCACAGTGCCGGCCCATGACTCAGACACCCACAGCCCACATCCCGGCGCCGGGGCAGGCGCGAGCCCACTTCACCGTTCCGGCCACGCATCCGATGGTGACCGTGCTCGGTTCGGGCGACGTCCTCTTGCGCGTGATCGAGAAGGCCTTCCCGAAGGCCGACATCCATGTTCGGGGCAATCAGGTCAGCGCGATCGGTGAAGCGGCGGAAGTCGCCCTGATCCAGCGGCTTTTCGACGAGATGATGCTGGTGCTCCGCACCGGGCAGCCGATGACGGAGGACGCAGTGGAACGCTCGATCGCGATGCTCAAGGCGAGCGGCAACGGCAACGGCAAGAGCGACGGGCCCGCTGAGACGCCCGCCGAGGTGCTCACCCAGAACATCCTCTCCAGCCGCGGCCGCACCATCCGCCCCAAGACCCTCAACCAGAAGCGGTACGTCGACGCGATCGACAAGAACACCATCGTCTTCGGCATCGGCCCCGCCGGTACCGGCAAGACCTACCTCGCCATGGCCAAGGCCGTCCAGGCCCTCCAGTCCAAGCAGGTCAGCCGGATCATCCTGACCAGGCCCGCCGTCGAGGCGGGGGAGCGGCTCGGCTTCCTGCCGGGCACCCTCTTCGACAAGATCGACCCGTATCTGCGCCCGCTCTACGACGCGCTCCACGACATGATCGACCCCGACTCGATCCCGCGCCTGATGGCGGCGGGCACGATCGAGGTGGCCCCGCTGGCGTACATGAGGGGGCGTGCGATGCCCGTCTTCACGAACGTGCTGACGCCGGACGGCTGGCGCCCCATCGGTGATCTCCAGGTGGGCGACCTCGTCGTCGGGTCGAACGGTGAGCCGACCCCGGTCCTCGGCGTGTACCCGCAGGGCGAGAAGGACATCTACCGCCTTACGGCCCAGGACGGCTCCTGGACGCTGTGCTGCGGCGAGCACCTGTGGACCGTCAGGACGCGCGACGACAAGCGCCGCGACAAGCCGTGGCGGGTACTTGAAACCAAGGAGATGATCGGCAACCTCCGCGCGGCACACGCCCGCCGTTACGAGCTGCCGATGCTCACCGCTCCCGTTGCACACCCCAAGCGCGAGGTCCCGATGGACCCGTACGCGCTGGGGCTGCTGCTCGGTGACGGCTGCCTCACCGGCTCCACCACGCCATCGTTCGCGACGGAGGACGAAGAGCTCGTCCGGGCCCTGGAGGCGGCTCTTCCCGGGGTCACCGCACGGCACAGGGGCGGCCCTGACTACGTCCTGAACAGGGTGAAGTCGCCCGGTGATGTGGTCACCCTGGAAAACCCCGTCACCCGGGTGATGCGTGAACTGGATCTGCTCGGCAGCCGTTCGCACTCGAAGTTCGTCCCGGACGACTACCTGTTCAACACGGCAGACGTCCGCCTCGCGGTACTCCAAGGCCTGCTCGACTCCGATGGCGGACCGGTCACTCAGCAGGGTCGCACCTGCCGGATCCAGTACTCAACGGCGTCGATCGTCCTGCGCGACGATGTGATCGCTCTGGTGCAGTCCCTCGGCGGAATTGCCTACACCCGACGCCGCATGGCAGACAGCCAGGTGCGAGGCACTGCCATCGCCGCACACCGTTATGACGCGCACGTCGTCGACATCCGCCTCCCCGAGGGCATCGAGCCCTTCCGCCTCGCCCGCAAGCGGGACGCGTACCACGCGGCCGGAGGCGGTGGGCGCCCGATGCGCTTCATCGACTCCATCGAGCCCGCGGGCCGCGAGGAGGCGGTGTGCATCCAGGTGGCAGCCGAGGACTCGCTGTACGTGACGCAGGACTACCTGCTGACGCATAACACCCTCAATGACGCGTTCGTCGTCCTCGACGAGGCGCAGAACACCACCGCCGAGCAGATGAAGATGTTCCTGACCCGGCTCGGCTTCGACTCGAAGATCGTCGTCACCGGTGACGTCACGCAGATCGACCTGCCGGGTGGCGCCAGGAGCGGTCTGCGGGAGGTCCAGAAGATCCTGGAAGGGGTCCCGGACATCCACTTCTCGCGGCTCACGTCCGAGGATGTCGTCCGCCACAAGCTGGTCGGCCGTATCGTCGATGCGTACGAGAAGTACGACGACGGCCAGCAGGCCGGATCCGGCTACCAGCGGAAGTAGAACCCAGCGCACCATGTCGATCGACGTCAACAACGAGTCCGGAACCGAGGTCGACGAGCAGGCGATCCTCGACATCGCCCGCTACGCGCTCACCCGGATGCGGATCCACCCGCTCTCCGAGCTCTCCGTCATCGTCATCGACGAGGACGCCATGGAGCAGCTCCACATCCAGTGGATGGATCTGCCCGGCCCGACCGACGTCATGTCCTTCCCGATGGACGAGCTCCGTCCGCCGGCGAAGGACGACGAGGAGCCCCCGCAGGGGCTCCTCGGGGACATCGTGCTCTGCCCCGAGGTCGCCAAGCGGCAGGGCGAGGAAGCCCCGACGCAGCACTCCATGGACGAGGAGCTCCAGCTCCTGACCGTCCACGGAGTGCTGCACCTGCTCGGCTACGACCACGAGGAGCCGGACGAGAAGGCCGAGATGTTCGGCCTCCAGGCGGCCATCGTCGACGGCTGGCGCGGTGACCGCGGCATGACCGGTCCGTCCCCGGCTCCGACCGTCTCGTGAACGCCCCGCAACTGATCACCGGGGCCGTCCTGCTGGTGGTGGTGGCCTGGTTCGCCGCGTGCGCCGAGTCCGGCATCGCCCGCATTTCGAGCTTCCGGGCCGAGCAGGCCGTACGGGAGGGCCGGCGCGGGAGCGAGAAGCTCGCCCAGGTCGCGGGCGACCCCACCCGCTACCTCAATGTGGCCCTGCTGGTCCGGGTCACCTGCGAGATGGCCGCCGGGGTGCTCGTCACCTACGTCTGCCTCGACGAGTTCGGCGAGAACTGGACCGCGCTGCTCGTGGCCATCGCCGTCATGGTGCTCGTCTCCTTCGTCGCCGTGGGCGTGTCCCCGCGTACGATCGGCCGCCAGCACCCGCTGAACACGGCGACGGCGGCCGCGTACGTCCTCGTACCGCTGGCCCGGATCATGGGGCCGATCCCGCAGCTGCTGATCCTCATCGGCAACGCGCTCACGCCCGGGAAGGGCTTCCGCAAGGGGCCGTTCGCCTCCGAGGCCGAGCTGCGCGCGATGGTGGACCTCGCCGAGCGGGAATCACTGATCGAGGACGACGAGCGCCGCATGGTGCACCAGGTCTTCGAACTCGGCGACACGCTGGTGCGCGAGGTGATGGTGCCGCGCACCGACCTGGTGTGCATCGAGCGGTACAAGACGGTCCGTCAGGCGACCACGCTCGCACTGCGGTCCGGCTTCTCGCGCATCCCGGTGACCGGGGAGAACGAGGACGACATAGTCGGGATCGTCTACCTGAAGGACCTCGTGCGCAAGACGCACATCAGCCGGGAGGCGGAGACCGACCTGGTTTCGACGGCGATGCGGCCGGCGGTCTTCGTACCGGACACCAAGAACGCGGGCGATCTGCTCCGCGAGATGCAGCAGGTGCGCAACCACGTGGCCGTCGTCATCGACGAGTACGGCGGCACGGCGGGCATCGTCACCATCGAGGACATCCTGGAAGAGATCGTCGGGGAGATCACCGACGAGTACGACCGCGAGCTCCCGCCGGTCGAGGACCTGGGCGAGGACCGCTACCGGGTCACCGCGCGGCTGGACATCACCGACCTCGGCGAGCTGTTCAAGGTCGAGGCCTTCGACGACGAGGACGTGGAGACGGTCGGCGGACTGCTGGCGAAGGCGCTGGGCCGGGTGCCGATCGCGGGCGCCTCGGCGGTGGTGGAGCTGCCGGACGGGCGTCCGCTGCGGCTGACGGCCGAGTCCCCGGCGGGCCGGCGCAACAAGATCGTGACGGTACTGGTGGAGCCGGTGGCCGCGGAGCAGGCCGCGGGGGAGGAGGGGGAATGACCCCGGAGCAGTTGCGCGCGTTCTGTCTGGACTTCAACGCGGCGGTGGAGGAGTTCCCCTTCACGCCGGAGACCTCGGTGTTCAAGGTGCTGGGCAAGGTCTTCGCGCTGTCGGCGCTGGACGCGCAGCCGCTCAAGGTCAATCTCAAGTGCGATCCGGAGCTGGCGGTGCGGCTGCGGGAGGAGCACGGGGCGATCGTGCCGGGCTATCACATGAACAAGCGGCACTGGAACACAGTGACCGTGGGCGGGCCGGACGGACTGCCGGACCGGGTCGTGCGGGAGCTGGTGGAGGACTCGTACGACCTGGTGGTGGCGGGCCTGCCGAAGGCGGAGCGGCTGCGGCTCGACCGGCCGTGACGGTCCCTCCGGGGCTTCGGCGGGGTGGTCGCACGGGGGCGCCCGGGCGCTCCCTATGCTTTCGACCATGACCGACAGCACCGGGATCGACCCCGAGGACAGCAAGATCATCACGCTGGCGCGCAGCGCCCGGGCGCGCAACGCGGTGCCGGAGGGGGCGGCGGTGCGGGACGAGACGGGCCGTACGTACGTCGCCGGGACGGTGGAGCTCGACTCCCTGAAGCTGAGCGCGCTGCAGACCGCGGTCGCGATGGCGGTGGCGAGCGGAGCGAGGTCGCTGGAGGCGGCCGCCGTGGTCAGCGCGGCCGACGCCCCGGCCGATGCCGACCGCGCGGCGGTCCGCGACCTCGGTGGCCCGGACACCCCGGTGCTCCTGGCGGCCCCGGACGGCACCCTGAAGTCCACCACCCCGGCGGGCCACTAGCCTCCCGGCGGGGTGACTGACGAGCCCCGCGCGGCCAAACCCAGCCTCGCCGGCGTTTGAGGCGCGGGGTCCGGGGCGGCGCCCCGGGAAACCCGGCTCCGCCGGGCACCGGGCTCCGCCCGGACCCGCGCCTCAAACCCGGCGGGGCTGGTTGGGTCCGGGCGGGGCTGAAGGCGGCGGCGGGGCCACGGGGTCGGAGGCGCGGGCCGCCGGAGGCTAGCGGCGGCGGCGGATCACCATCGCCATCAGCGCGGCCATCGCGCACAGTGCTCCCGAGGCGTACCAGACGGCGTCGTACGAGCCGGTGAGGTCGCGGACCAGGCCGCCCAGGAAGGCCACCACCGCCGCGCCGATCTGGTGCGAGGCCAGGACCCAGCCGAAGACGATCGCGCCGTCGTCCCCGTAGTGCTCGCGGCAGAGGGCGATCGTCGGCGGGACGGTCGCGACCCAGTCCAGGCCGTAGAAGACGATGAAGAAGACCAGCGGCGGCCGCACGGACGGCGCCAGCAGGATCGGCAGGAAGAGCAGCGAGATCCCGCGCAGGGCGTAGTAGACGGCCAGCAGCCGCCGGGAGTCGAAGCGGTCCGTGAACCAGCCCGAGGCCACCGTGCCGACGACGTCGAAGACGCCGATCACCGCCAGCAGCCCCGCGGCCGCCGTCACCGGCATGCCGTGGTCGTGCGCCGACGGCACGAAGTGGGTCCGCACCAGCCCGTTGGTGGAGGCCCCGCATATCGCGAAGGTGCCCGCCAGCAGCCAGAAGGGGCCGGTCCGGGCCGCGTCGAGGAGCACCTTCAGCGCCCGCCGCGCCGCGCCCGGTACGGGAGCGGGCTTGGGGGCGTACGTGCCGCCGTACGGCGCCAGCCCCACGTCCGCCGGGTGGTCGCGCAGCAGCAGCCACACGAAGGGGACGACGGCCAGCGCCGCCAGTGCGACCGTCACCGTCGCCGGGCGCCAGCCGTGGTGGTCCACCAGCCAGGCCAGCAACGGCAGGAAGACCAGCTGGCCGGAGGCCCCGGCCGCGGTCAGGATGCCCGTGACGAGGCCGCGCCGGGCGGTGAACCAGCGGTTGGTCACCGTCGCCGCGAAGGCCAGGGCCATCGAGCCGCTGCCCAGGCCCACCAGTACGCCCCAGTACAGCACCAGCTGCCAGGGCGCGGTCATCCACACCGTGGCCAGCGCCCCGCCGGCGATGACGGTCAGGGCCAGCGCCACGACCCGGCGGATGCCGAAGCGGTCCATCAGCGCCGCGGCGAAGGGCGCGGTGAGCCCGTACAGCGCGAGGTTGACGGAGACGGCGAGGCCGATGGTGCCGCGCGACCAGTCGAATTCCGCGTGCAGCGGCTCGACGAGCAGTCCGGGCAGGGAGGCGAAGCCGGCCGCGCCGATGATCGTCACGAAGGCGACGGCGGCGACGAACCAGGCGCGGTGCACGCGCCCGGCCCGGCGGGGAGCGTGCGGGGTGGCCGTGGAGGCAGGGGCTGTCTGTGTCACGCGGCCAGCTTCCGGCCCGGGGCATCTCCTTCGAAAGTGGCCTGACTGTCATGCTTCGCTACGATCGGGCCATGGAGTCGAAACCGCAGATCCACCGCGTGGTCGTCCTCGCGCTCACCGGGCTGCTGCCCTTCGAGCTCGGCATCCCGCACCGGATCTTCGGGCGGGCCGAGGATCCGGCCGGGCGGCCGCTGTACGAGATCCTCACCTGCGGCCTCGCCCCCGGGCCCGTGCACACGGACGCCGACTTCGCGATCCAGGTCGAGCACGGCCCCGAACTGCTGGCCACCGCCGACACGGTGGTGGTGCCCGCCTCGTACGAGCTGGGCCCGGTGCACGAGGAGGGCAGGCTGAGCGACGAGCTGGCCGCCGCCCTCGCGCACATCCGGCCCGGCACCCGGCTCGTGTCCATCTGCACGGGCGGCTACGTGCTGGCCGCCGCGGGGTACCTGGACGGGCGCCCCGCCACCACCCACTGGGCCTCCGCCGAGCACTTCCAGCAGCTCTTCCCGGCCGTGCTCGTCGACCCGGACGTGCTCTACACCGACGACGGGGACGTGCTGACCTCGGCCGGGGTCGCGGCCGGCATCGACCTGTGCCTGCACATCGTGCGCCGCGACCACGGCGCGGCTGTCGCGAACGAGACCGCCCGGCGGACCGTCGTGCCGCCCCACCGGGAGGGCGGACAGGCGCAGTTCGTCGCGCGCCCGATGCCGGAGCCGCAGCTCGCCAGCACGACGGCGGCCCGCGCCTGGCTCATGGAACGGCTGCACGAGCCGATCCGGCTGTCCGATCTGGCCCGGCAGGAGGCCATGTCGGTACGGACCTTCACGCGCCGCTTCCGGGAGGAGTCGGGCGTCAGTCCGGGCCGGTGGATCGCCGGCCGGCGGGTGGAGCGGGCCCGGCAGCTGCTGGAGCAGACGGAGCTGCCGATGGAGCAGGTCGCGCGGGACAGCGGCTTCGGTACGGCCCAGTCGCTGCGCAAGCACGTGCAGGCGGCGCTGGGGGTGAGCCCGACGGCCTACCGCCGCACCTTCCGGGCGGCCGCCGCGACGGGACCGACGGGCACCCTGCCATCTCCTGATGGGCCATCAGTTGATGCCGGACCCGTGCATTGACTTCTCCCTCCCCCCGCTCGTGAATGGCCCCCTGCGCGGGGCTCGGGCGCGAGGGAATCCAGGGGGCGGGCAGTGCGAACAGGGGCGCGGAAGCGGAGATGGTCGGCAGCCGTCGGCATGGCCGTGCTGGCCGCCACGACCGGAGGAGCCCTCGGAGCGCCCGCCGCGGCCGAGGGCGAGACGCCCCCGGGCCAGGTGGAGTTCCCGACGCACTGCCTGCCGCCCCAGGAGGCCGGGCTCCCGCCCGCGGACGGACCGACCACCGCCCGGATCACCGTCGACAATCCGGCCCCGCAGGCCGGCGACACCGTCACCGTCACCTACCAGGTGCTCCGGACCCCCGCCGTGGCACCCCTGGGCCCGGGCGGGGGCGACGGCGAACTCCCCGCCGACGTACTGACCCCGACCGGCCGGATCGTGCTGGCGGGCGCCCAGAGCGGTGAGGTCACCGTGGTCGGGGCCAAGCGCAACGATCCCGTTCCGGCCGGCGCGGCCCTCCCCGCCGTCACCATGACCGGCACCTTCACCGTCACCGCGCCCGGCGAGACCACCCTGGCCCCGGGCGGCTACACCCTGCACAGCAGTCACCCGATGGACCTCACCACCACCTGTACCGCGGACCCGGTGTCCCCCACGCCCGTCTCCGCCCGCCTGACCGCGACCGCGCTGCCCACGGCCAACCTGCGCAGCGTCTTCCTCGGCGCCGCCCAGGGCAGACCGGGCGGCAGGGTCAAGGTCACCGCCGCCGGCTTCCCGCCGGGCGCGGCCGTGACGGTGGCCGGGCGGGCTGGCGCCGCCGAGACCGCCGACCGGGTGCGGGCCACCGCCGACGAGCTGGGCACGGCCCTGGTGGAGCTGCCGGTCACGGACAGGGCCACCACCGCGGTGATCGCCTACGAGGGCGCCGCCTGGTCGGCGGGCCGGGGCTCGGGCCCGGCCGCGTACACCGTCATCGACGTCACCCCGCCGCCCTCCTCCGGCACCCAGAAGGTCACGGCGACGGTCGAGCCGGGCGCCCTCGGCATGACCCAGACCGGGGAGGCCATCACCCTGGGGGCCGTCTCCTACGGCGACGGCGGCGCGGCCCCCGGCCGGATCGGGACGGTGACCGTCACCGACGCCCGCGGCGGCCCGGCCGGCTGGTCCCTGACCGGCAAGGTCACCGACTTCACCGGACCCGGCGGGATCCGCATCCCCGGCGCCTCCCTGTCCTGGACCCCGAGGTGCGTGGCGGCCGCGGGCAGCCGGAGTACCTGTACGCCGGGCAGCGCGGGCGTGGTCGGCCCCGACGGTGCGCTCCTCGCCTCCGCCCCCGACGGCCCGCTGGTCGGCGGCACCTTCACCGTCGACGCCACGGTCACCCTCCAGGTGCCGCCGTACACCCCGCCGGGCGCGTACACGGCGACCCTGACCCTGACCCTGTCGTGACGAGCCGCCCGGCCCGGCCGCCGCGCCGCCTCCCGGGGAACGGCAGAAGGGCGGGGCGGGGACTGCTCCGTGCAGCGGCGGTCCTGTTGCTCGGCGGGATCGTACTCGGCGGGCCCGCCGGGACGGCAACGGCAGCGGCCGCGGACGACGGCCGGTGGTCGGTGCTGCCCGTCGCGAACGGCGTCGGGCAGCGGCCCTGCTTCTACCTCGCCGCCGCACCCGGCCAGAGCGTCTTCGACGCAGTCACCCTGACCAACCCCAGCGACCGGCCCCGCACCTTCCGGCTCTACGCCGCCGACGCCTACAACACCGCCCGCGACGGCGGCTTCGCCGTGCGCGGACCCGACGGGCCGAGGCTGGCCACCGCCGCGTGGGCGAAGCTCGACCGGGAGCGGGTCACCGTACCGGCCCGGGGGTCGGCCGCCGTCGGCTTCACCCTCACCGTCCCCGACCGGGCGGAGCCCGGGGACCACCCCGGCGCCGTGGTGGCCCTGGAGGAGCGGTCCGCCGCGGCCACCGCCGGGGGCGGGATCGGCGTGCAGCAGGCCGTCGCCGCCCGGGTGTACCTGCGGGTGACCGGCCCCACCGCCCCGGCCCTCGCCGTCCGGGGAGTCACCGTGAGCCGTCGCGGCCCGGACGCGGAGATCTCGTACACGCTCCACAACACCGGCAATGTCACCCTCCGCCCCCGCGCCACCCTCACCGCGACCGGCGCCCTCGGCCGCACGCTCCTCGGCCGCCCGCTCGGCGGGCTGCCCGCAGAACTGCTGCCGGGTCAGGAAGTACGGCTCGGCGCCCGTTGGGAGGGCGCGCCCAGAGCGGAATGGGCCGAGGTCGCGGTGCATGCCCGGGCGGACGGAACCACAGCTCAGGGCCGTGCGGACCTCGCCGAGTACCCCTCGCTCACGGCCGTGCCGGCCCTCGCCGTGGTGATCTGGTCGGCGCTGGGAGCCGCATCGGGGAGAATGGCCCGTATGAGCGATCGTTCCCCCGAGTCCACCGCCCCGCACCGTGCGGGGTTCGCCTGCTTCGTCGGCCGCCCCAACGCGGGGAAGTCGACCCTCACCAACGCACTCGTGGGCACCAAGGTCGCGATCACCTCCAACCGGCCGCAGACCACCCGCCACACCGTCCGCGGCATCGTGCACCGCCCCGACGCCCAGCTCGTCCTCGTCGACACGCCCGGCCTGCACAAGCCGCGCACCCTGCTCGGCGAGCGCCTCAACGACGTCGTACGGACCACCTGGGCCGAGGTCGACGTCATCGGCTTCTGCCTGCCGGCCGACCAGAAGCTCGGCCCCGGCGACAAGTTCATCGCCAAGGAGCTGGCGGGGATCAAGAAGACCCCCAAGATCGCCATCATCACCAAGACCGACCTGGTCGAGTCCAAGGTGGTGGGCGAGCAGCTCATCGCCGTGCACCGGCTCGCCGAGGAGCTCGGTTTCGAGTGGGCCGAGATCGTCCCCGTCTCGGCGGTCGGCGACACCCAGGTCCAGCTGCTGGCGGACCTGATCGCGCCGCTGCTGCCGGAGAGCCCGCCGCTCTACCCGGAGGGCGACCTCACCGACGAGCCCGAGATGGTCATGGTCGCGGAGCTGATCCGCGAGGCCGCGCTGGAGGGCGTACGGGACGAGCTCCCGCACTCCATCGCCGTGGTCGTCGAGGAGATGATCCCGCGCGAGAACCGGCCGGCGGACCGCCCGCTGCTCGACATCCACGCGAACGTCTACATCGAGCGGCCGAGCCAGAAGGGCATCATCATCGGCCCGAAGGGCTCCCGCCTGAAGGAGGTCGGGATGAAGTCGCGCAAGCACATCGAGGCGCTGCTCGGCACCCCGGTCTTCCTCGACCTCCACGTGAAGGTCGCCAAGGACTGGCAGCGGGACCCCAAGCAGCTGCGCAAGCTCGGCTTCTGAGGCACCCGGCGACACCACGACGGACGGACGCGGCCCCACACGGGGCCGCGTCCGTCCGTCGTTCCGTTCGCCGGTCCTTCGCCGAGCCGTCCGTCAGCCGGCTACGCGGGCCGGCGCACCCGCACCACGTTGTCCGTACGGGTCCCCGGCGTCCCGTCGGGCTGCTGCTGGACCCGCTCGGTCTCCTCGGCCCGCAGCACCTCCCAGCCCGCCGTGACCGGCTGCAGCTGCGCGAGCACCTCCTCGGGCGTGGGGAAGTGCGCCTCCTCGCGTTCGTCCTGCCACGGCGCCCAGCCCGCGTGGCCGACCACCAGCAGGGTGCCGCCGGGGGCGACGGCCGAGGCGGCCCTGCGCAGGACGGCGTCCCGGGGGAAGTCCCCGTAGTTGTGCAGGAAGCAGGCCGAGACGAGGTCGAACTCCCCCTCCGGGAAGGACTCCGTCAGGTCGTGCTGCGCGAAGGAGACGCGCTCCGCGACCCCGGCGTCCGCGGTGTGCTCGGCGGCCCGGCCGAGGGCGACCCCGGAGATGTCCGTCCCGGTGACGGTCCACCCGCGGCGGGCCAGCCAGACGGCGTCGCCGCCCTCCCCGCAGCCCAGATCCAGGGCCCGGCCCGGGGCGAGGCCGGACACCTCGTGCACCAGCATGGCGTTGGCCTCGCCGCTCCAGATCCGGTCGCTCTCGCCGTAGCGGCCGTCCCAGAACTCCTCGCCCGCCAGCGCCCCGGGCTCGGGGTGGTGGTGGGCGTGCGCGTGCGCGTGCTCGGTCATGGATTCCTCTTCCAGTCGGGTGCCGGTACGGCCGATGCTCCGCCCGCCCGACGAGGTACGGCAAACTTTGTTGCCGACCCGGCAAAAGAGGAGTCTGGCGGGGTCAGAAATCCGCGGGCCCGCCCCAGTCCGGCCCCAGCAGGTGCGAGAGGTCGGTCAGGCCCAGGTCCCGCCATTCCTGGAAGGTCAGCGGAGGCGCGCCGCCGGGGTGGTCGAAGGACAGCGGCACGATCAGCTCGCACGTGGCGCGGCCGTCCCACCACACCGTGCCGGCCAGCGGTCCCGTGAGCGCGAGCAGCGTGGCGAAACCGCAGCCGTTGTCCTGGAGGACGACGGCGCCGGCCGTCTCACGGTCCTCGTACTCGTCGGCCCCGCCCCACGGGCCGCCGTCCGCGGCGTACGAGTCCGGGTGCGGGAAGGGGAGGCGCAGCAGGTCGCGCTGCACGGTGTCGTTCTCGTCCCACCACCAGCCGGCCGGACCCTTCGCCAGCCGGTGCAGCCTGCCGCCCGAGCTGACCTCGGTCAGGTACGAGCGGTACGCGGGCGGGAAGCGGATACCCAGCTCCTCCTCGGCCTCGGTCACCTCGGCCGCGGTCAGCGGGGGGTGGTTCGGCGGAGGCGGCGGCGCGGGCCACCCCCGGGCCTGCGCCCGGACCGGGATCGGAGGCGGGTCCGGCGTCGGGGCCGGCGCTCTGCGGGCTGCCCGCAGCCGTCGGAGCAGGCGCATCACACCCCCGGCTCGGCGATCAGGGCCGTGGCCACCCGGCGGAAGCCGATGCGGGAGTAGACGCGGGCGACGGCCTCGTCGCCGGCCGAGAGGAAGACCGTACGGGCCCCGCGCTCGCGGGCCCGGGCGACCAGGGCGGCGGTGACCCCGAGGGCCAGTCCCTGGCGGCGGGCCGAGGGGAGGGTGCCCACGCCCACGACCTCCACGACGTCCCCGACCGGGTTGTACTGGCCCGCGCAGAGCACCACGCCGTCCCGTACGGCCGCAGCCAGGGCCGTGGTGCCCGCCGTCAGCTTGCCGGACACCCGCGCCCGGCCCTCCTCGGCCGCCGGGTCCGTCATCGCGGCCGCCAGTTCCGCGGGCCCGGCCTCGCCCACGGCCGTTCCCGGGGCGGCGAAGGCCAGGGCCGGGACCGTCACCGCGGCCGTCAGCAGCGGGTCGTCCGCGTCGAGCAGGCGGACCTCCGGGTGCGGCGGCAGGACCTCGGCCGAGGGGTCCAGCACCATCAGCGGGTGCTCGTGGACCTGGAGACCGGCCGCCTCCACCGCAGCCCGGAGCGAGGGGCTGGTTTCGGCCACCCACTCGAAGGCCTCGGGCACCTTCAGTTCCCGCTGGCGCTGCCAGACCCGTTCCACGTCGGCCCGGGTGGCCTCGGGGCCGCCGAGCGCGGGCCGCGCGTAGTACTGCCAGCCCGTGCCCTCCTGGACGAACAGGGTCAGCGCCCCGAAGTCCTCGGCGCGGGCCCCGCCCACCCGCGGCACCGTGTCGAAGTAGCGCTCCAGCTCGGACAGCGTCGAATCGATCATGTGATTGGTCATCCGGCCATCCAAACAAAGTGGTGCCCCGGGGGCACCTGCTTTCAGGCGCCCTCCTTCAGCACGCGCGAGATGAGTGCCCGCTGGGCCTCCGACAGGTTCGGCTCCGCGCAGGTCACCGTCCGCCCGTCCACCGTGATCCGGTACGAGAAGCCGTCCCGTACCCGGTCCGTCGGGTCTCCCGGCGGACCGGGCCGCAGCGCGAGCTGGGCCAGGGCCTGCCACTCCTTCGCGTCCGGCCGGCCCGTGGTGTCCACCTCGGCCCGGCGCTCGATGCCCGCGAAGCCGCCCGTCCTTACCACCTGAATGCGCATGGGAGCCCTCTACCCCGCGAGCGGGACACCCACCGCGGACCACGCCTTCTGGAGCGCCTGGTGCTCAGGGCCGCCGTCCCCGTACCGGGTCACGGCCGCAGCCGTCGAGAGCCGGGCGAAGTCGGCGAAGTCGGCCCTCGGGGTGAGCTCACCGCCGGTCAGGGTGTCGTACCAGATCTGCCCGGCCCGCTCCCAGGCCTTGCCGCCCAGCTCGGTCGCCACGATGTAGAAGGCGTGGTTGGGGATGCCGGAGTTGATGTGGACCCCGCCGTTGTCGCTGTGGGTGTTGACGTAGTCGTCCATGGTGGCCGGCTGCGGGTCCTTGCCGAGCTCGTCGTCGTCGTAGGCGGTGCCGGGCGCCTTCATCGACCGCAGCGCGACCCCGGTGACGTTGGGGCCGAGGAGTCCGGCCCCGATCAGCCAGTCGGCCTGCTCCGCCGTCTGCTCCAGCGAGTACTGCTTGATCAGCGAGCCGAAGACGTCCGACATCGACTCGTTCAGGGCGCCCGACTGGCCGCGGTAGACCAGGTTCGCCGTGTACTGGGTGACGCCGTGGGTCAGCTCGTGCCCGATGACGTCCACCGACACGGTGAAGTCGAGGAAGAGGTCCCCGTCCCCGTCGCCGAAGACCATCTGGCGGCCGTCCCAGAAGGCGTTGTTGTACTCCTCGCCGTAATGGACGGTCGCGTCCAGCGGGAGCCCGGAGTCGTCGATCGAGCGCCGGCCGAAGCCCTTCAGGAACAGTTCGTACGTGGCTCCGAGGCCCGCGTAGGCGCGGTTGACGGTGGCGTCCTGGCTCAGCGGGTCGCCCTCCCCGCGGACCTTCTTCCCGGGCAGCCGGGTGCGGTGCTCGGCGTCGTGGACGGTCCGGTCCGGTGTGTCGGAGGCCGGTGCGGCGAGGGTGGGGACGATCCCTCGGACGGCGGTGACCCGGCGCCGGGTGCGCAGCAGGGAGTCGCGTTCGAGGGTGCGCTGGGCGAGGTCGGCGCGGCGGGAGTCCTCGGAGCGGGCGGCCCTGTCGAGGAGGTGCGGCGGTACGACCGTGCAGAAGACGGGGTGACGGCGGTGGGTGTGGGAGGCATCCATGCCCGGCAATGTGGCAGTGAGTCATGACTCTGTCACTACCTGCGACCATGATTCATTCACTTGTCTGAAAGCGGTGACGCCGGATTGACGGAACAACCACACCCGGTGCGAAGGAAAGAGGCTTGGCTCACATTTGGGGCAAATCGGACCCTCGAGTCTTGCATACTGAAACAGGTCCTCGCGTTACCGCGCGGCTCGGCTAGGCTCGGCCCATCATGCGTTTCGGGCTGCTTCTCCTTAGCTGCCGCGGCGAGGGTCTGTAGTCGTAGGCCGACCCCCTCCCCGCGGAGTTTGGTGTTGCGGTTTTTACGACCGCCGTCGGCCGTCCCAGCGAACTACACGCGGACACGCGAGGAGCCCAACGCCATGAGCCAGCAGCCTTTTGTCGGTCGCCCCACGCCCATCACGAACGCGACCCACACCCAGCAGCCCTCCGGGATGCCGGTCCACAAGTACGGACAGTACGAACAGGTGGACATCCCGGACCGCACCTGGCCGGACGCCCGCGTCACCAAGGCCCCCCGCTGGCTCTCCACGGACCTGCGTGACGGCAACCAGTCGCTGATCGACCCGATGACCCCCGCCCGCAAGCGCGAGATGTTCGACCTGCTGGTGCGCATGGGCTACAAGGAGATCGAGGTCGGCTTCCCCTCCTCCGGCGAGACCGACTTCGCCTTCGTGCGCTCCATCATCGAAGAGGGCGCGATCCCCGACGACGTCACCATCTCCGTACTGACCCAGGCCCGCGAGGACCTGATCGAGCGGACCGTGGAGTCCCTGGTCGGCGCCAGGCGCGCCACCGTCCACCTGTACAACGCGACCGCCCCGACCTTCCGCCGGGTCGTCTTCCGCGGCTCCAAGGAGCAGATCAAGCAGATCGCCGTCGACGGCACCCGCCTGGTCATGGAGTACGCCGACAAGCTGCTGGGCCCGGAGACCACCTTCGGCTACCAGTACAGCCCGGAGATCTTCACCGACACCGAGCTGGACTTCGCCCTGGAGGTCTGCGAGGCCGTCTGTGACGTCTGGCAGCCGGCCGCAGGCCGCGAGATCATCCTGAACCTGCCCGCCACCGTGGAGCGCTCGACGCCGTCCACGCACGCGGACCGCTTCGAGTGGATGGCCCGCAACCTGACCCGCCGCGAGCACGTCTGCATCTCCGTCCACCCGCACAACGACCGCGGCACCGCCGTCGCCGCCGCCGAGCTGGCCCTGATGGCCGGCGCCGACCGCATCGAGGGCTGCCTGTTCGGCCAGGGCGAGCGCACCGGCAACGTCGACCTGATCACCCTGGGCATGAACCTGTTCTCCCAGGGCATCGACCCGCAGATCGACTTCTCGCAGATCGACGAGATCCGTCGCACCAGCGAGTACTGCAACCAGATGGAAGTCCACCCGCGCCACCCCTACGCGGGCGACCTCGTCTACACCGCCTTCTCCGGCTCCCACCAGGACGCCATCAAGAAGGGCTTCGACGCCATGGAGGCCGACGCCGCGGCCGCCGGCAAGACCGTCGACGACATCGAGTGGGCCGTTCCGTACCTGCCGATCGACCCGAAGGACGTCGGCCGTTCCTACGAGGCCGTGATCCGCGTCAACTCGCAGTCCGGCAAGGGCGGCATCGCGTACGTCCTGAAGAACGACCACAAGCTGGACCTGCCGCGCCGCATGCAGATCGAGTTCTCCCGGATCATCCAGGCCAAGACCGACTCCGAGGGCGGAGAGGTCACGCCGAAGGCGATCTGGTCGGTCTTCGAGGACGAGTACCTGCCCAACCCCGAGAACCCGTGGGGGCGCATCCAGCTGCGTTCCGGTTCCACCGCCACCGACAAGGACGGCACGGACACGCTGACCGTCGAGGCGGTCGTGGACGGTGTGGACACGGTCCTGAACGGCACCGGCAACGGTCCCATCTCGGCCTTCTTCGACGCGCTGGCCGGCATCGGCATCGACGCCCGCCTGCTGGACTACACCGAGCACACCATGAGCGAGGGCGCCTCCGCCGTGGCCGCCTCGTACATCGAGTGCGCGATCGACGGCCGTGTCCTGTGGGGCATCGGCATCGACGCCAACACCACCCGCGCCTCCCTGAAGGCGGTCATCTCCGCCGTCAACCGCGCGGGCCGCTGATCCTCCGTACGTGAGCCCCGCCCCCTTCCTTTCCGAAGGGGGCGGGGCTCCGTCGTTCCCGCGCCCGCCCGGCGGGCTCAGCGGGCCAGGTAGCCGCCGTCCACCGGCACGATCGCGCCCGTCACGAACGAGGCCGCGTCCGAGGCCAGGAAGGCGATGACCCGGGCCACCTCCTCCGGCTCGCCGAGGCGGCCCATCGGGTGCGCCCCCGTGATCTGCGACAGGTACTCCGGCCCGCCGGGCTCGTCCTCCAGCGCGATCACCCGCTCCGTACGGATGGTTCCCGGAGCCACCGCGTTGACCCGGATCCCGTGCGCGGCCCACTCCACCGCGAGGTGCTTGGTCAGCCCCGACGCCACGAACTTCGCGGGTCCGTAGGCGGCCTGGCGCGCCTGCCCGGCCACTCCGGAGATCGAGGACACGCAGACCAGTGCACCGCCGGGGCGCGGCTGCGCGGTCATCGCCTCGATGGCGTACTTGCAGGTCAGGAACATGCCGCGGCCGTCGATCGCCATGACGTGGTCCCAGTCCTCGGGACTGGTCTCCCGTACGTCGGAGAGCGGGAGGACCCCGGCGTTCGCCACGGCGACGTCCAGGCGTCCGTACGCCCCGACCGCGGCGGCCACCATCGCGTGATTGGCCTCCGGATCGGCGACGTCACCGGCGACCGCCGTGATCGCGTACCCCTCGGCGGCCAGTTCCGTACGCAGGTCCTCGACCCCGGGGCCGTTGATGTCGGCCGCGGTCACCAGGGCCCCCGAACGGGCCAGCAGCAGGGCGGTGGCCCGGCCGATCCCGCTCGCGGCGCCGGTGACCAGACAGGACTTCTCGTTCATGCGGCGAACCCTAGAGGGAGCGGCGCCGGGTCCGGGGGATGCCGGGGGGCGCAGACCGGCCAAGTCCGCGGCCCGGCACATGTTGTCTTGTCACACGACTGACGCATCCTCACCGATGTGGCTAACATCACGCCCACCCGGCGATGTTGCCGGAGGGTTACGGAGGTGCGACGTGCTGCCAGTTCGGGGTGGGGACGGCCGGAAGCTGACGGTCTGGGGCACCCGTACCACCTGGAGCACCGTGGGCGACGGGGAGTTCTTCTGCCCGGCCTGCGGTGGCGACCGGAACTACCGCCGGCGCACCGGACGACGCCGGTTCACCGTGCTCGGTGTGCCGCTGCTGCCCCGCGGGCAGGACGGGCCCGTCATCGAGTGCCAGGGCTGCCGCGCCCGCTTCGACACGGACGTCCTGGACCACCTCACCACCACGCGCTTCACGGCCCTCCTGCGCGACGCCGTGCACACCGTGGCGCTCGCCGTGCTCACCGCGGGCGGGACGGCCTCGCGCAGCGCGCTGGAGGCCGCCGTGGGCGCCGTACGGGCCGCGGGCTTCCAGGACTGCACCGAGGAGCAGCTGGAGTCCCTCGTGGAGGCGCTGTCCACCGACGAGGGCCGGCTCGGGCTGTACGACGTCCCCGAGTGCTGCGGGGCCGCGCTGTCGATAGAGCTCCACGAGGCCCTGGAGCCGCTGGCTCCGCACCTGGCCGGCCCGGGCCGCGAATCGATCCTGCTCCAGGGGGCCCGTATCGCGCTCGCGGACGGCCCGTACACCCCGGCCGAGCGCGAGGTGCTCGCGACGGTCGGCTCGGCGCTGCGGATCGACACGGACGAGGTGGCCCGGCTGCTGTCGGCGGTACGCGCGCCGTAGCGCGCAGCTGCGCGGCCCGGTGGCCCCGTGGCCCGCGCGGCCTGTGACCCGCGGCCCGGATCCCCGCTCCCGCGGACCGGACACGAGGCGGCCCCGCGGATCCACGGGTGGGGCCGCTGCGTGTCCGGTCCGCGGACGCCGATCCGTCCGAAACGGCCTTCCGTGACGTAACGATCCGGCCTCACAGGGACGATTTCGGGACGCGTGAACGCCGCGTGAAGGCCGGACGCGTCTCCTCCACGCTCGACGTGTCCACCAGTCGGACGGCCGGAACGGCGCATTCGGATGCGCCTGCCCGGAGGATCGTAGAGCCCATACGCGCACGTCGCGGTGGGTGCGCTCGGCGAACGCGCGGCAGGAACGGCCGGCCCTGAAGGGCTGTGCGCATACCCCTGTCGACGAGCCCGCACCACTGGAGAAACCTACAGATCGGGCCTGCCTCAAGGTCAACAGTTTGTAGAAGTCGACGATATCTGTGAGGCCCCCCACAGGCGTTCAATTCCGGTCACACGACAAGACGGCGCCGTTAACACAGCGCGGCTTCGATTCACCTCACCGTGAACGCACTGACAACCCTGGCGTACCAACGGGTTAGCGACCCACTGCGCCCAGGGACAACCAGATCTCCTCTCACTTACCTACCTTGAAGGGCAAGGCTGAGATGGCACGTGTCGCCGCCCGGCTTTCCACCGACGGAGAGCAGAGCACGCACCCGGTCGACGAGGTGCTCCCCGTCCCCAAGCTCGCGCTGTACGGCTTCCAGCACGTACTCGCCTTCTACGCCGGCGCGGTGATCGTTCCGATCATCGTCGGCAATGCGCTGAAGCTGAGCCCTGAACAGCTGGTCTACCTGATCAACGCGGACCTCTTCACCTGCGGTATCGCCTCGATCATCCAGGCCTGGGGCATATGCCGGATCGGTGCCCGACTGCCACTGATCCAGGGCGTGACCTTCACCGCGGTCTCCCCGATGATCGCCATCGGTCTCGGCGCCGGGGGCGGTACCGCCGCCCTCCTGGTCATCTACGGCGCGGTGATCACCGCCGGTATCGCCACCTTCGCCTTCGCCTGGCTGCCGGCCAAGGCCTTCCGGACCGTCATGCGGCTGTTCCCGCCGGTCGTCACCGGCACGGTGATCACCGTTCTGGGCATCGTCCTGATCCCGGTCGGCCTCAACGACGCGGCCGGCGGCCTCGGCAGCCCCGACTTCGGAGAGCCGAAGAACTTCGCCTACGCCGGCGGCACGATGCTCTTCATCCTGATCCTGATGAAGATCGGCAAGCCGTTCCTCTCCAGCATCTCGATCCTCCTCGGCCTGGTCGTCGGCACCACCGTCGCCTTCCTCCTCGGAGACGCGAAGTTCGGCGACGTGAGCAACTCCGACTGGGTCGGCGTCACCACCCCCTTCCACTTCGGTGTCCCGAAGTTCGAATGGTTCCCGATCGTCCTGATGCTCATCGTCATGCTGATCACCATGGTCGAGACGACCGGTGACACCTACGCCGTCGGCGACATCGTCGGCAAGGAGGTCGACAGCGAGACCGTGGCGCGCGCCCTGCGTGCCGACGGCGCCGCGACCGCCCTCGGCGGTGTCCTCAACTCCTTCCCGTACGTGGCCTTCGCCGAGAACGTCGGCCTGGTGCGGATGACGAAGGTGAAGAGCCGGTTCGTGGTCGTCGCCGCGGGTGTGTTCATGATCATCCTGGGGATGCTGCCCAAGGCCGCCGCGATCGTCGCCGCCGTCCCGCACGGGGTCCTCGGCGGCGCCGCGACCGTCATGTTCGCCATGGTCGCCCTGGCCGGTATCCAGACCCTGGGCAAGGTGGACCTGAAGGAGGAGAAGAACGCGCTGATCGTCGGCGTCTCCCTCGCCTTCGCCCTGCTTCCGGCGACCGTCCCGGTCTTCTTCGCCAAGCACATGGACCCGGACCTGTCCTCGCTGCTCAACAGCGGTGTGACGCTCGGCGCCACGGCGGCCATCGTCCTCAACCTGATCTTCAACGGTCTGGGCAAGGACGACGCGCACGGACGCGGCATCGAAGTGGCCGAGGCGGTCTCCGCGGCGGTGCCCGGACAGGCGGCGGCCCCGGCGGCCGGCGCGGAGAAGGGCAGCGCGGAGAAGGCCGGTGCCGAGACGGCCGATGCGCAGAATGCCGGCGCGGAGAAGGCCGGTGCGGAGAAGGCCGGTGCGGAGACGTCCGGCGGCTCCGGGCCGGCGAACGGCGCGGACACCTCCGCTCCCTGATCCTCCCAAGGGGTGCCCGCCCCCCGTCCGGACCCCCGCGGTCCGGGCGGGGGGCCGGTGCTGTCCACGGAACCACCGCCGGGCGGGTGACAATGGGCGCATGAGTCTGTTCCGCGACGACGGCATCGTGCTGCGCACCCAGAAGCTGGGTGAGGCGGACCGCATCATCACGCTGCTGACCCGCGGTCACGGCCGGGTGCGGGCCGTCGCCCGCGGGGTCCGGCGTACGAAATCCAAATTCGGCGCCCGGCTGGAACCTTTCTCCCACGCCGACGTGCAGTTCTTCGCCCGGGGCAGCGAGCTGATCGGCCGCAGCCTCCCGCTCTGCACCCAGACCGAGATCATCGCCCCGTACGGCAACGGCATCGTCACCGACTACGCCCGCTACACCGCCGGCACCGCCATGCTGGAGACCGCCGAGCGGTTCACCGAGAACGAGGGCGAGCCCGCCGTGCAGCAGTACCTGCTGCTCGTCGGAGCCCTGCGCACCCTCTCGCGCGGCGAGCACGAGCCCCACCTCATCCTCGACGCCTTCCTGCTGCGCTCCCTCGCCGTCAACGGCTACGCGCCCAGCTTCGAGGACTGCGCGAAGTGCGGCATCCACGGACCCAACCGGCACTTCTCCGTCGCCGCGGGCGGAGTGATATGCGGGGACTGCCGGGTGCCCGGCAGCGTCGTACCCTCGTCTGAGGCCATCGCCCTGCTCAGCGCCCTGCTGACGGGCGACTGGGGGCATGCCGACGCGTGCGAGGCGCGTCACGTGCGGGAGGGCAGCGGGCTGGTCTCCGCCTATTTGCACTGGCATCTGGAGCGCGGGCTACGCTCCCTGCGATACGTCGAGAAATAGGAGCTGGGCACATGGCACGACGCGGGATTCTGGGGCGCTCTCGCCGCGAGTACAAGGTTCCCGAGCCGCACCCGTCCGGCGCGGTTCCGCCGAAGATCCCCGGCGAGCTGGTCCCGAACCACGTGGCCATCGTCATGGACGGCAACGGCCGCTGGGCCAAGGAGCGCGGGCTGCCGCGCACCGAGGGCCACAAGGTCGGCGAGGGCGTCGTGCTCGACGTGCTCAAGGGCTGCCTGGAGATGGGCGTCAAGAACCTCTCCCTGTATGCCTTCTCGACGGAGAACTGGAAGCGCTCCCCCGACGAGGTCCGCTTCCTCATGAACTTCAACCGCGACGTGATCCGGCGCCGCCGCGACGAGATGAACGAGCTCGGCATCCGCATCCGCTGGGTCGGCCGCATGCCGAAGATGTGGAAGTCGGTCGTCCAGGAGCTCCAGGTCGCACAGGAGCAGACCGTCGACAACGACGCCATGACCCTGTACTTCTGCGTCAACTACGGCGGCCGCGCGGAGATCTCGGACGCGGCTCAGGCCATCGCCCGTGATGTGGCCGCCGGCCGGCTGGACCCGTCGAAGGTGAACGAGAAGACCTTCGCGAAGTACATGTACTACCCGGACATGCCGGACGTGGACCTCTTCCTGCGCCCCAGCGGGGAGCAGCGCACCTCCAACTACCTGCTCTGGCAGAGCGCGTACGCCGAGATGGTCTTCCAGGACGTGCTGTGGCCGGACTTCGACCGCCGCAACCTCTGGGCGGCGTGCCTGGAGTACGCCCAGCGCGACCGCCGCTTCGGCGGGGCCGTCCCGAACCAGTCCGAGGGCGCCACGGGCTGAGCCGCGGCCTATGGTCACCCGTGTGAACACGGGCGGGGAACACACAGGTCAGGCCGAGGGCAGCGGCGAGCGGGCCGGGCAGACGGGCGAGCAGGTCGTGCTCGTCTACCGGCTGACGCTCGCCGACCTCCGGGGCGCCGCCCGGATCCGGGCCCGCCGGACCGCCGCAGGCCGGCTGGAGGCGCTGCTGATCCTGCTGCTGCCGCCCGCCGTCATGGTGGGACTGGGGGTGTTCCGGGGCTCCGGCCCGGCCGCGACCACGATCTCGACGGTGATCACCACGGGCATCGCGGTGGTCGCCCTCGGATGGGCCCGGCGCAGCACGGTTCGCCAGGCGTACGCCGCGGCGGAGCGGTACGGGCAGTGCCGCACGGTCGTCGACGAGCTGGGCGCCGCCACCACGGGCGAAATCGAGGCCGTGACGGTCGACTGGCCGGGCTTCCCTGCATACGCCGAGACGCCGGAGCTGTTCCTCCTCTTCGGCGGCAGGCGCGAGAGCGCCGTCCAGGTGCTGCCGAAGCGCGGAGCCCAGGCCCCGGCCGACGCCGACCGGCTGCGCGCGGTCCTGGAGCGGAACCTGCGCAGGATCTAGGTCGTCTCTTTCGGATCTTGCCGGGCCGACAAGATCCGAAAGAGACGACCTAGCCCGCGGCCGCGCAGTCGGCGCAGGTGCCGAAGATCTCCACCGTGTGCGCCACGTTCACATAGCCGTGCTCGGCCGCAATGGACTCGGCCCACTTCTCCACGGCCGGTCCCTCCACCTCGACCGCCTTGCCGCACTTGCGGCAGACCAGGTGATGGTGGTGGTCGCCGGTGGAACAGCGGCGGTAGACGGACTCGCCGTCGCTGGTGCGCAGGACATCGACCTCACCGGCGTCCGCGAGGGACTGCAGGGTGCGGTAGACGGTGGTCAGGCCCACGGAGTCGCCGCGGTGCTTGAGCATGTCGTGGAGCTCCTGGGCGCTGCGGAATTCGTCCACCTCGTCCAGCGCCGCCGCGACCGCGGCCCGCTGCCGGGTGGATCGCCCTCGTACTGGCGCGGTATTCATCTCGCCAGGCGCAGTCGCCACCGGTTCCTCCTCGTATAGGCCTGCGGCCATTGTGCCAGCCCGCTAGACCTTCACATCGTCGCCCGTGCAGACCTCTTCGGCCGCGAGCGCCGCTCTGGCCCGGCGTCGGGCCAGGGGGGCGGACAGGGCCGTCATCGCCATGAAGACGGCGATCGCGAGGAGCACGATCGTCGCACCCGAGGGCGCGTCGAGGTAGTACGTGGCCGTCGTGCCGGTCAGCGCGACGGTGAGGCTGATGGCCATGCCCAGGCCGAGGGTGGCGGCGAAACCGCGCGTCAGGCGCTGCGCGGCCGCGACCGGGATCACCATCATGGCGCTGACCAGCAGCAGGCCGACGATGCGCATCGCGACGGTGACGGTGACGGCGGCGGTGATCGCGATCAGCAGGTTCAGCGCCCGCACGGGCAGCCCCGTGACGCGGGCGAACTCCTCGTCCTGGCAGACGGCGAAGAACTGGCGGCGCAGTCCGACGGTGACGGAGAGGACGAAGACCGCCAGGATCACCATGGCGACGACGTCCGACGCGGACACGGTGGTGATCGAGCCGAACATCGAGCCCAGCAGCATGGCCGTGGTGCCGCCGCCGACATTGATGATCATGACGCCGCCCGCCAGGCCGCCGTAGAAGAGCATCGCGAGCGCGACGTCGCCGCTGGTCTTGCCGCGGGCCCGGATCATCTCCATGGCGATCGCACCGATGACCGCGACGAGCGTGGCCATCCACACCGGGCTGGTGTGGAGCACGAAGCCCAGCGCGACGCCGGTCATGGCCACGTGGCCGAGGCCGTCGCCCATGACCGCCTGACGGCGCTGGACGAGGTACGTGCCGATGGCCGGGGCGGTCAGTCCGACCAGTCCGGCGGCGATCAGCGCACGCACCATGAAGGGGTCCTGGAGGAGGTCCATCAGCTCAGCAGTCCCGTCCGGAGGGGCTCGGCGTCGTGCGCCGCGTGGGGGTGTACGTGGTCGTGGCCGGGCAGGGCGTGCTGTCCCACGGCCTCCGGCGGCGGACCGTCATGGACCACGCACCCGTCGCGCAGGACGACGGCGCGGTCGATCAGCGGCTCCAGCGGGCCCAGCTCGTGCAGGACGAGCAGCACGGTGGCGCCGGCGGCCACCTGCGCGCGCAGGGCACTCGCGAGGACCTCCTGGTTGGCGAGGTCCACACCGGCCATCGGCTCGTCCATGATCAGCAGTTCGGGTTCCACGGCGAGGGCCCGGGCGATCAGCACGCGCTGGTGCTGACCGCCGGAGAGGGCGTTGACCGAGGCGTCGGCGTACCCGTCCATCTCCACCAGCTCCAGTGCGCGCATGACGGCGGCCCGGTCGGCCTTGCGCGGGATCCCGAAGCGGGAGCGGGCCAGCCGCCCGGAGGAGACGACCTCGCGGACGGTGGCGGGGACGCCGCTCGCGGCGGTGGTGCGCTGCGGGACGTACCCGATGCGCGACCATTGCCGGAAGCGCTTGAAGTCGGTGCCGAACAGGGACAGCTCGCCGCCGCTGAGGGGGACTTGGCCGACCACGGCGCGGACGGCCGTGGACTTGCCGGAGCCGTTGGCGCCGAGCAGGGCGACGACCTCGCCGCGGCGGACGATGAGGTCGACTCCGCGCAGCACGGGGCGCGAGCCGAGCGAGGCCGTGGCCCCGCGCAGGGATATGACGGGCTGGTCCGCTGACTGTGCCGGCGTCGACTGCATGGCTCGCGCCTCCGTTGCTGCTGTCATCTACTTGGCTCCGAGCGCCTTCTGGAGGTTCTTCAGGTTGGAACGCATGACCTCGAAGTAGTCGGCGCCCTGGGACTTGTCGGTGATGCCTTCGAGGGGGTCGAGGACGTCGGTCTTCAGGCCCGTGTCCGAGGCGAGGCTGTTGGCCGTCTTGTCGCTGGCCAGGGTCTCGAAGAACACGGTGGAGACATTGTCCTTCTTCGCGATGGCCTGAAGATCCTTCATCCGGGCCGGGCTCGGCTCGGCCTCGGGGTCGACGCCGGAGATGCCCTCCTGGTCGAGGCCGTAGCGCTCGGCGAGGTGCCCGAAGGCGGAGTGGGTGGTGATGAAGGTCTTGGTGGCCGTGTTCTTCAAGCCGCCCTCGAACTCGGTGTTCAGCGCGGTCAGCTTGGCCACGAGTTCGTCGGTGTTCTTCCGGTAGTCCGCCGCGTGGCCGGGGTCGGCCTTCTCCAGGGCCGCGCCGAAGCCCTTGGCGATCTCGGCGTACTTGACCGGGTCGAGCCAGACGTGCGGGTCCTTGCCGTCCCCGCCGTGGCTGTGTCCGTGGTCGTCGCCGTGGCCCTCCTCGCCCTCGTGCGAGTGGCCGGCGGCGCCGTGGGACTCCGTCGAGGTGAGGGCGGCGGCGTCGACGACCGTCTTCACGCCGGACTGGGCGACGGCCTTGTCGACGGCGGGCTGGAGGGACTTGAGGTAGAGGACCACGTCGGACCGGCCGAGGCGGCTGGTCTGCTTCGGGGTGATCTCCAGGTCGTGCGGCTCCACACCCGGCTTGGTCAGGGTGGTGACCCGCACGTGGTCCTTGCCGATCTGCTCGGCGAGGAACTGCAGAGGGTAGAACGAGGCCGTCACGCCCAGCTTGCCGTCCGCACCGGCGTCGTCCGCGGCGGCTCCGGAGCAGGCGGTCAGGGTCGTCGCGCCGAGGGCGACGGCTCCGGCGAGGGCGGCGGTGGGTATGAGGCGGCGTACGTTCATGACATCCATTTTCATCAAAGATGGAAACGATTGTCAAAAACGCAGGTGGGAGGCCTGGGTGGCCGGGCCTGGAACGGGAACCGATTTGAAAGGGGGGGTGCGGGCGCCGGTAATCTAAAGGCTTCGCCGTTCGTCCTCGTAATGAAGAGAGCACCGTGGCCGCCGACAAGATCGAAACCATCGTCAGCCTGAGCAAGCGCCGTGGCTTCGTTTTCCCGTGCAGTGAGATCTACGGCGGCTCCAAGGCCGCCTGGGACTACGGCCCGCTCGGTGTCGAGCTCAAGGAGAACATCAAGCGCCAGTGGTGGAAGGCGATGGTCACCGGGCGTGAGGACATCGTCGGTATCGACTCCTCCGTGATCCTGGCCCCCGAGGTGTGGGTGGCCTCGGGCCACGTCGCCACTTTCTCGGACCCGCTGACCGAGTGCACCTCGTGTCACAAGCGCCACCGCGCGGACCACCTTGAAGAGGCGTACGAGGCCAAGCACGGCCGTGTGCCCGCCAATGGTCTCGCCGACATCAACTGCCCCAACTGCGGTGTGAAGGGCCAGTTCACCGAGCCCAAGCAGTTCTCCGGCATGCTGGAGACCCACCTCGGTCCGACCCAGGACACCGGCTCGAAGGCGTACCTGCGCCCCGAGACCGCCCAGGGCATCTTCACCAACTTCGCCCAGGTGCAGGTCACTTCGCGCAAGAAGCCCCCCTTCGGCATCGCGCAGATGGGCAAGTCCTTCCGGAACGAGATCACTCCGGGCAACTTCATCTTCCGCACGCGCGAGTTCGAGCAGATGGAGATGGAGTTCTTCGTCAAGCCGGGCGAGGACGAGCAGTGGCAGGAGTACTGGATGCAGGAGCGGTGGAACTGGTACCGCGACCTCGGCATCCGCGAGGAGAACATCCGCTGGTACGACCACCCGAAGGAGAAGCTGTCCCACTACTCGAAGCGCACCGCCGACATCGAGTACCGCTTCAACTTCGGTGGCAACGAGTTCTCCGAGCTCGAGGGTGTGGCCAACCGCACGGACTTCGACCTCAAGGCGCACTCCGCCGCCTCCGGCCAGGACCTCACCTACTTCGACCAGGAGGCCGGTGAGCGCTACACCCCGTACGTCATCGAGCCGGCGGCCGGTGTCAACCGCGCCATGCTCGCCTTCATGCTCGACGCGTACAACGAGGACGAGGCCCCCAACGCCAAGGGCGTCATGGAGAAGCGCACCGTGATGCGCCTCGACCCGCGCCTGGCCCCGATCAAGGTCGCCGTCCTGCCGCTGTCCCGCAACCCGCAGCTGTCGCCGAAGGCCAAGGGCCTCGCCGCCGACCTGCGCAAGAACTGGAACATCGAGTTCGACGACGCGGGCGCCATCGGCCGCCGCTACCGCCGCCAGGACGAGATCGGTACGCCGTTCTGCGTCACCGTCGACTTCGACACCCTGGACGACAACGCGGTGACCGTGCGCGAGCGCGACACCATGAAGCAGGAGCGCGTCTCCCTGGACCAGATCCAGGCCTACCTCGGCAGCCGTCTGCTCGGCTGCTAGGTCCTGACGTACGAAGACCGGTGGCCCGGTGCGCTCGCAGCGCACCGGGCCACCGGTCTTTGCGTGGGGCGGGCCCGGATCAGGAGGCCGCTTCCGCCCGGGCCGCCGCCTCGGCCGCGCGGCGCTCTCCCTCGGCCCTGGACCGCTTCCCGTACATGGCGGTCCACACACCGAGCGCGGCGAGCACCCCGTAGATCATGACCGGGCTGACCACCACCATGGTCCTGGTGCTGAGCGTGAACGCCAGGACGACGCGGACGACGGCCTCGGTGACGTACGCGACGCCCCACACCAGCGTCATCCGGTTCATGCTGGTGCGGAAGCCCTCGTACTGCCACAGGCCGTTCCACCAGGCGGTGCTCTCGGGGGTGCCGTCGGTGGCGAACTTGCGGCCGAAGTAGAACATCAGCGGGCGCGGCGCGAGCAGCGTCGCCAGGCAGAGCAGCCCGAACAGCCCGGTGACCCCCGAGTCCTTGATGAGCAGGGCGCGGGCCGAGTGCGCGCCGACGAGCGAGACGACCGCGATGATCACCAGGAAAACCAGGGTGACGACGGCGAACTCGTCGAGCTTGCGCCGCCAGGCCAGGCTGATGACGCTGTCGAGCACCGGCCAGGCGCTGCTCAGAAGCAGCGCGGAGAACTCGCTCCAGCCGTGGTCCTCGGTGAGCACGTTGTACGTGATGATCGGCGCGACCACGTTGAGCCCGATGGTCAGGATCCAGCCGAGTGCGGCGGCGCCGCCCGAGCGCTTGGGGGGCGCCGGTTGTGTGTCTTGAGTTGCCGAAGCGGACATGGTTCCCCCTGAGACGTGCCAGATGAAGTGCGGCAGGGGGACCGTAAGGAGTTTGACGGGACGCGAACAACCCAAACGCGTCCAAAATGATCATCAAGTTGTCCGGAGTGTCTGATTCCGGCTGGTGGCCTTCCCGTGTCAGGCGCGCAGGCCCCGGAGCACGAGGGCGGTGACCGCCTCGAACTCGGTGATGATCGTCGGCGAGAGCCAGTCGGCCGCGTACTGCGGGTCGTGGAAACGGCCGGTGGCGTCGAAGACCGCGCGGGCCGCCGCCGGCACATCGTCGGCGGCGAGAGTGCCGGCCGCGACGCCCTCGGCGATGATCCGGCCCAGCTGGTCGATCAGCTCGGTCAGGTGCGCGTCCACCACGTCGCTGTTCTCGGTGATCAGCACCGTGTAGGTGGCGAACAGTTCCGGGTCGTCGCCCGCCTTGTGGCGCTTGGCCTCGAAGAGGGCCTCCAGCCACGCCTCCAGCTTGGACGGGGCGCTCCCCGTGGGGTCGGAGGTGATCTCCTCCAGCAGGACCACGCTCCTGGCGAGCCAGCGGTCCGTGACGGCCTCGCGCAGCGCCGCCTTCGACGGGAAGTGCCGGTACACGCTGCCGTGGCTGACGCCCAGCGCGCGGGCCACGTCCACCACGGTCGCCTTGGTGGGGCCGAAGCGGCGCAGCACCTCCTCGGTGGTTTCGAGGATGCGCTCGGGGGTCAGTGGCTCGGCAGCAGCGGGGGACATGGGTACGACCGTACCGTCAGCTCAGTGCTCACTGTCGAGGTGGGCCATCTGCGCTGCCGGGTACCTCTCGCCCGCCGCGGCGCCGGCCGGGACGGCCTCCTCGACGGCAGCCAGGTCGGCGGCGTCGAGGGTGACGTCCATGGCACCCAGTGCCTCGGCGAGCCGGTCCCGGCGTCGGGCACCCACCAGCGGCACGATGTCGACCCCGTGCCGCGGCCCCTGCGCGAGCACCCAGGCGATGGCGGTCTGGGCGACGCTCACGCCCTTGCTCTCGGCCACCTTGCGCAGGGCCTCCACCAGGTCGAGGTTCCGGTCGAGGTTGTCGCCCTGGAAGCGGGGGCTCATCCCGCGGAAGTCGCCCGGGGCCAGCGTGCGGTCGCGGGAGAAGTGGCCGCTGATCAGGCCGCGCGACAGCACCCCGTACGCCGTGATCCCTATGCCGAGCTCGCGGGCGGCCGGCAGGATCTCGTCCTCGATGCCGCGGGAGACCAGCGAATACTCGATCTGGAGGTCGGAGATCGGGGCCACGGCCGCGGCCCGGCGCAGGGTCTGCGCGCCGACCTCGGAGAGGCCGATGTGGCGCACGTGCCCCGCCGCGACCGCCTCGGCGATGGCGCCGACGGTCTCCTCGATCGGCACGTCCGGGTCGACGCGGGCGATCCGGTAGATGTCGATGTGGTCCCGGCCGAGCCGCTGGAGCGAGTAGGCCAGGAAGTTCTTGACGGCCTCGGGCCGGCCGTCGTAGCCGGTGAAGCCACCTTCGACCGTGCGCAGGGCGCCGAACTTGACGCTGGTGAGCGCCCGCTCGCGGGCCGCGGCGGGCGCCGTGCGCAGGGCTTCGTTGATCAGCAGTTCGTTGTGGCCCATGCCGTAGAAGTCGCCGGTGTCCAGCAGCGTGTCGGTGCCGTCGGGGGCTGCCTCCAGATAGGCGTGGATGGTCGCGATGGACTCGGCGCGATCCGCCTCCCCGTAGAGGGCGGACATGCCCATGCAGCCCAGCCCCAGCGGGAAGACGGAGGGGCCGGTACTGCCGAGGGTGCGTCGGTCGGTGGTCGTGGCGGAAGCGTTCTCGTTCTTCGTCATGGAATGAGAATGGCATGACGAGTGACAGATTTCAATATCTGTCACTCGTCAGTGTCAGGCGAGGATCCGCAGCACCAGGGCGGCCGCCGCGACCAGGGTGAGGACGGCCGCCGGCGCCAGGTCGTAGTCCTTGACCCGGAGGTGGCTGATGACCGCGCCGACGAAGTAGAGGGTCACGCCGACGGCCGCGGCCACGCCGAGCGGAGTCACCCACAGGCCGGCCACCAGGCCGATCGCACCCGCGGCCTTGAGGGAGGCCAGGCGCGGCAGCCAGGAGTCCGGGACCTGGACGCGTCGCATGTTCGCCACGATCTGGTCGTTGCGCTGGAGCGTGAAGGTGGCCGAAGCGGTGAGGGTGAGGGCGAGCAGGACGCCGACGACGGCGTAGGCGGTGAACATGGAAGTCTCCAACGATCGATGGTGTGAAATCATTGAATAGCATCAACGGTATCGTCAATGCAATCATTTCAGGGTTGCTACGATGTGGACCATGACGGCAGATCAGGACGCACCGCACCCCCCGCAGCGGCTGGGTCTGCTGCTGGCCTGGCACGGATCGGTCACCCAGACCCGGATGAAGCGGGCCCTCGGCGCGGCCGGACTCACCCCGCGGCACGCGATGACGCTGATGCACCTGGAAGCCGGCCCCGTCAGCCAGCGGGCGCTCGCCGAGCGGCTGGAGGTGGACCCGAGCGTGCTCGTCGGGATCCTGAACGACCTGGAGGGCGAGGGCCTGGCCGAACGGCGCCGGGACCCGGCCGACCGACGCCGGCACATCGTCGCCATCACCGACGCCGGCGAAGCCGCCCTCCACAAGACGAACACCGCCCTCGACGAGGTCGAAAGCGGCATCTTCGCGGGCCTCTCGGCCGCCGAGTGCGACCTCCTGCGCGGCCTCCTCGACCGGGTCAACACCTCGGCCGAGGACTTCAGCTGCGGCGAATAGCCACCCGGGCCCGGCCCGCACGAGACGCACGCGCCGCACGAGACGCCGAAGAGACGCCGAAGAGCCGGGGCAGCGACGGCCTAGCCGCGCGGTGAGCCCGTCACGGCGGCGGCGCCCACCGGGTCCTCCAGGGTGCGGGCGGTGCGTTCCGCCGTCGCGCGGGCCCAGCTGCCGCTGGTCGCCGCGCCCACGACCAGCACGAGCAGCCCGCAGACCGTGATGATCCACCAGGCCGGCTGGGCCGCCGCGGAGAAGTCGGAGCCGCTCGCCAGCCCGGCCGCCAGCACGGAGCCGATCACCGCGACGCCCAGCGTGCCGCCGGTCTGCCGGCTGGTGGAGGCGATGGCGGCCGCGACGCCCGCCTGGGAGCGGGGCATGCCGGACACCGCCGTATTGGTGATCGGCGCGTTCACCATGCCGAAGCCGAGCCCGAACAGCATGTATCCGGTGAACAGGAGCGGGTTGGACGTCTCGGCCTCGAACAGGGCGAACAGCAGCCCGCTCGCCGCCATCGCCACGCCCGCGATCAGCAGGCAGATCCGCGGCCCGCGGCTGCCCACCAGCCGTCCGGCCAGCGGCGCGAACAGGACGGTCAGGCCGGCCATCGGCAGCATGTACAGCCCGGCGTGCAGGGCGCTCAGCCCCCGTACGTCCTGGAGGTACAGCGTGTTCAGGAAGAGGAAGCCGGCCAGCCCGGCGAACGCGCTGATCGCGATCACGGTCGACCCACTGAAGGGCGCGCTCCGGAAGAACCGCAGATCGATCAGCGGCTCCTTGCACCGCGGCTCGTGGATCAGCAGCCCCACGAACGAGGCGAAGGCCACCACCGCGCACCCCATGATCAGCGGCGAGCGCCAGCCGGCGGCCGGCGCCTCGATGATCCCGTACGTCAGGCTGCCCAGCAGGGCGATGACCAGCACCTGCCCCAGCGGGTCCGGGCGGCGCGGCCGGGCGGCCCGGGACTCGGGGATGTGCCGCAGGGTCAGCGCGAACGCGGCCAGACCGATCGGCAGATTGATCAGGAAGATCGAGCGCCAGCCCACGGAGTCCACCAGTACCCCGCCGATGAGGGGGCCCGCGGCCATGGAGATGCCCCCGACCGCCCCCCACACCCCGATGGCGCGGGCCCGCTCGGCGGGATCGGTGAAGGTGTTGGTGATGATCGACATCGCCACCGGGTTGAGCATCGCGCCGCCCACCGCCTGCACCATCCGGAAGACGATGAGCCAGTCGAGACTGGGGGCGAGCGAGCACAGCAGGGAGCCGACGGTGAAGGCCACCAGACCCGCCACGAACACCTTGCGGCGGCCGATCCGGTCGGCCGTGGAGCCCGCGAGCATCAGGAGCGAGGCCAGCACGAGGGTGTAGGCGTCGATGCTCCACTGCAGCCCCGAGACCGAGGCGTCGAGCTCGCGGCGCATTGAGGGCAGGGCGACGTTGAGCACGGTGTTGTCGAGGCTGACGATCAGCAGGCTCATGCAGCAGATCGCGAGGACGAGCATGCGCTGCCGGGGACTCGGCTCGATCATGCGCCGATGCTACGTCCGCGCCACCCCCTCGGCATGCGGGACAATGGGCGGATGACCACGCTCCCTCAGCCTCTCGCGATCGGCCCGCACACCGTGCAGCCCCCGGTGGTGCTCGCACCCATGGCCGGCATCACCAATGCCCCGTTCCGTACCCTCTGCCGGGAGTTCTCGGGCGGCAAGGGGCTGTTCGTGAGCGAGATGATCACGACCCGCGCCCTGGTCGAGCGCAACGACAAGACCATGCAGCTGATCCACTTCGACGAGACCGAGAAGCCCCGCTCGATTCAGCTGTACGGGGTGGACCCGGCCACGGTCGGCAAGGCGGTCCGCATGATCGTCGACGAGGACCGCGCCGACCACATCGACCTGAACTTCGGCTGCCCGGTCCCCAAGGTGACCCGCAAGGGCGGCGGATCGGCCCTCCCGTACAAGCGCAACCTGCTGCGGGCGATCCTGCGCGAGGCCGTCGCCGGCGCCGGGGACCTGCCGGTCACCATGAAGATGCGCAAGGGAATCAACGACGACCACCTCACCTACCTCGACGCGGGCCGGATCGCCGTCGAGGAGGGCGTCACCGCCATAGCCCTGCACGGCCGCACCACCGCCCAGCACTACGGCGGCACCGCCGACTGGGACGCCATCGCGCGGCTCAAGGAGCACGTGCCCGAGATCCCCGTGCTCGGCAACGGCGACATCTGGTGCGCCGAGGACGCGCTGCGCATGGTCCGCGAGACCGGCTGCGACGGCGTGGTGGTGGGCCGCGGCTGCCTGGGGCGGCCGTGGCTGTTCAACGACCTGGTGGCGGCCTTCGAGGGGCGGCCCGAGGACTTCCACAAGCCCACCCTGCGCGAGGTGGCCGCCAGCATGCACCGCCACGCGGAGCTGCTGGGGGAGTGGATCGGCGACGAGGCGCGCGGGGTGATCGACTTCCGTAAGCACGTGGCCTGGTACCTCAAGGGCTTCTCGGTGGGCTCCGAGATGCGTCAGAAGCTCGCGGTCACCTCCTCCCTGGCCGAACTGGACGCTCATCTGAGCGAGCTCGATCTGGATCAAGCATGGCCGGAGAGCGCGGACGGGCCTCGCGGTCGGACGTCCGGAAACAACCGAGTTGTCCTGCCGGACGGCTGGCTGAAGGACCCGTACGACTGTGCCGGTGTGAGCGAGGACGCTGAACTGGACACCTCCGGAGGCTGACAAATCGCCCTCCGTGGTGCGTGATATACGCCACGCATGGGAAGGGTTTCGCTCAGATGAGCACAGAAATCACGGGTAAGACTTTCAAAGGGTGGCACTGGGTGCCACCCTTTGTGCGTTCAATACTTGAACGCAAATGTATCGATGATCGCTCATCCGAGCGTGATCAGGCCTCAGGAGCCCCCTCGCCCTTCGGGAGGTGAACGCTGTTCCTACTTTCTGATTACCCATGAGTTACTTTCGATCTGCTGGCGCACGGGTGGTTACGGCCGTATGACGGCCAAGTGGACGTACCCAGAAGCCTTCGATCTGGGTATGTTCCTGGCCGTCAGGGCAGCCACCGAGCCTCGAGGAGTCGAGACCCGTGTCGGAAAACAAAGATCAGAAGTTCGTCTACGACTTCACCGAGGGCAACCGCGACCTCAAGGACCTTCTCGGCGGCAAGGGTGCCAACCTCGCCGAGATGACCAACCTGGGTCTGCCGGTCCCTCCCGGCTTCACCATCACCACCGAGGCCTGCAAGGTCTACCTCGAGAGCGGCACGGCCCCGGCCGAGCTGCGCGAAGAGGTCAGCGCCCACCTTGCGGCCCTCGAGGCGAAGATGGGCAAGAAGCTCGGACAGTCGGACGACCCGCTGCTGGTCTCCGTGCGCTCCGGTGCGAAGTTCTCGATGCCCGGCATGATGGACACCGTCCTGAACATCGGTCTCTCCGACGACTCCGTGAAGGGCCTCGCCGCCCAGGCCGGCAACGAGCGCTTCGCGTGGGACTCGTACCGCCGCCTCATCCAGATGTTCGGCAAGACCGTGCTGGACGTCGACGGCGAGCTCTTCGAGGAAGCCCTCGACGAGGCCAAGGCCGCCAAGAAGGTCGCCGTCGACACCGACCTCGACGCCGCCGACCTCAAGAAGCTGGTCACCCGCTTCAAGAAGATCGTCGCCAAGCAGGCCGGCCGCGAGTTCCCGCAGGACGCCCGCGAGCAGCTCGACCTCGCCGTCGAGGCCGTCTTCAACTCGTGGAACACCGAACGCGCCAAGCTCTACCGCCGCCAGGAGCGCATCCCGAGCGACCTGGGCACCGCGGTCAACATCTGCTCCATGGTCTTCGGCAACCTCGGCCCCGACTCCGGCACCGGCGTCGCCTTCACCCGCGACCCCGCCAGCGGCCACGCGGGCGTCTACGGCGACTACCTGCAGAACGCCCAGGGCGAGGACGTCGTCGCGGGCATCCGCAACACCGTGCCGCTCGCGGACCTGGAGGCCATCGACAAGGCCTCGTACGACCAGCTCATGACGATCATGACGACGCTGGAGAACCACTACAAGGATCTCTGCGACATCGAGTTCACCATCGAGCGCGGCCAGCTCTGGATGCTGCAGACCCGTGTCGGCAAGCGCACCGCCGGCGCCGCCTTCCGCATCGCCACCCAGCTCGTGGACCAGGGCCTGATCACCGAGGCCGAGGCGCTCCAGCGCGTCACCGGCCACCAGCTGGCGCAGCTGATGTTCCCGCGCTTCGACGAGGACGCGCAGACCGAGCTGCTCGGCCGCGGCATCGCCGCCTCCCCGGGCGCGGCCGTCGGCAAGGCCGTCTTCGACTCGTACACGGCCGTCAAGTGGTCCCGCTCCGGCGAGAAGGTCATCCTGATCCGCCGCGAGACCAACCCGGACGACCTGGACGGCATGATCGCCTCCGAGGGCATCCTCACCTCGCGCGGCGGCAAGACCTCGCACGCCGCCGTCGTCGCCCGCGGCATGGGCAAGACCTGTGTCTGCGGCGCCGAGGACCTCGACGTCGACACCAAGCGCCGCCGCCTGACGGTCGGCGGGACGGTCATCGAAGAGGGCGACGTCGTCTCCATCGACGGCTCCACCGGCAAGGTCTACCTCGGCGAGGTGCCCGTCGTACCGTCCCCGGTCGTCGAGTACTTCGAGGGCCGCATGCACGCCGGCGCCGACGACGCCGACGAGCTCGTCGCCGCCGTGCACCGGATCATGGCCTACGCGGACCGCGTCCGCCGCCTGCGCGTGCGCGCCAACGCCGACAACGCCGAGGACGCGCTGCGCGCCCGCCGCTTCGGCGCCCAGGGCATCGGCCTGTGCCGCACCGAGCACATGTTCCTCGGCGAGCGCCGTGAACTCGTGGAGCGACTGATCCTCGCGGACACCGACGAAGAGCGCGAGGAGGCACTCAGTGCCCTCCTGCCGCTGCAGAAGAAGGACTTCGTCGAGCTCTTCGAGGCGATGGACGGACTGCCCGTCACCGTCCGCCTCCTGGACCCGCCGCTGCACGAGTTCCTGCCCGACATCACCGAGCTGTCGGTCCGCGTCGCCCTCGCCGAGTCCCGCAAGGACGCCAACGAGAACGACCTGCGCCTGCTCCAGGCCGTGCACAAGCTGCACGAGCAGAACCCGATGCTGGGTCTGCGCGGTGTCCGCCTCGGCCTGGTCATCCCCGGCCTCTTCAAGATGCAGGTCCGGGCGATCGCCGAGGCCGCGGCCGAGCGCAAGAACGCCAAGGGCGACCCGCGCGCCGAGATCATGGTCCCGCTCGTCGGCACCGTCCAGGAGCTGGAGATCGTCCGCGACGAGGCCGACCAGGTCATCGCCGAGGTCGAGGCCGCCACCGGCACCAGCCTCAAGCTGAGCATCGGCACGATGATCGAGCTGCCGCGCGCCGCCCTGACGGCCGCCCAGATCGCCGAGGCCGCGCAGTTCTTCTCCTTCGGCACGAACGACCTGACCCAGACGGTGTGGGGCTTCTCCCGCGACGACGTCGAGGCCAGCTTCTTCACCGCCTACCTGGAGAAGGGCATCTTCGGGGTCTCGCCCTTCGAGACCATCGACAAGGACGGCGTCGGCTCCCTCGTGCGCCACGCGGTCAAGCAGGGCCGGGCCACCCGCCCCGACCTCAAGCTCGGCGTCTGCGGCGAGCACGGCGGCGACCCCGAGTCCGTCCACTTCTTCCACGAGGTCGGCCTCGACTACGTCTCCTGCTCGCCCTTCCGGATCCCGGTGGCGCGCCTCGAGGCGGGCCGTGCGGCCGCCGAGGCGAAGGGCAGCGACAGCCGCTGACCCCTGGGCCGCCAAGGGCCCCATAGACCGCGCCTGTCCCCGGGTTCCCTGACGACCCGGGGGCGGGCGCGCCCTATTTTTCTTGTTCAACAAATCTTTACGCCAGCAGGCGGTGGACGGATCCCCACCCGTCCACCGCCGCTGTCATTCTGCCGGGCACGTCGGCGCTTCCCGGTGCGACCGACCGCCAGGCCCCGCAAAGCCCCCCACGGCCTTCGCGGAGCGTTTCGGTCGCACCGGAGTGTGCCCGGCGGAGTACAGGATTTCGGTTGTCACGCCCCCGCCGAAAGGGGTTTCAACTGTGGCCGAAAGGGCGTGGTGACAACGTGTGACGGCATGCATACTCATGGGGCGGGGGGATTGCGGTTGCACAGGTGGGGGTTCGGTGCTGCGTATCCATTTCACTGGAGTGGACCTGGCACGCGTACGGATGGCAGGGCGTCCCGATGCGTTGTGGGAAACGATTCTCAGCTTTCACCGCTTAAGAGACCGGCGCGATGCCCGGTTGTTCGGTGAATGGCGTACGGAAACCCGGAGCAGGTTGAATAGTGAAACACGCACGCTCGGTATGCTCATACCGAGTCATGGTTATTTCCCCGATTTCCTGACCCCTGTGGAGGGGCAGTACGGGTGGGACGTGGGCCTCGACGCGCTGCGCGGGATCCGTCCCGAGCGCATGCGGCGCGAGCTGCAGCTGCTCGGCGCCGGTGCGCCGATGACGCCGCGGCTGCGGGAGTTCATGGACGACGACGCCGGCAAACAGCTGCCCCGGCTCATGGGCGAACTGCGCGCCTATCACCGGGCGGCCGTGGAGCCGTACTGGACGCACATCCAGGCCCAGATCGAGGCCGAGCGGGCCGCACGGGGCCGGGCCCTGCTGGACGGGGGCGCGGACGAGCTGCTGGCCTCGCTGCCGCCGATGCTGCGCTGGCGGGCCCCGGTACTGGAGTGCGACTACCCGGTGGACCGTGACGTACGGCTGCGGGGACGCGGGCTGCTGCTCCAGCCGTCCTTCTTCTGCCGGCGCACCGCGGTGACCCTGCACGATCCGGAGCTGCCGCCGGTGCTGGTCTACCCGGCGGCCGCGCAGCTGGCGTCGGCGCCCGCGGGCGGCGAGGCGGCCCGGCCCGTCGAGGAGCAGCGCCAGCGCACCCTGGGCAAGCTGGTCGGGCACACCCGCTCGGTGGTGCTGAGGGCCATAGGGGACGGGGCGACCACCAGCGAGCTGGCCCGCCGGGCCGGGGTCTCGCTGGCCTCCGCGAGCCAGCACGCCTGCGTGATGCGGGAGGCGGGGCTGGTGACCACGCTGCGCCGGGGGAACGCGGTGCTGCACACCGTGACGCCGCTGGGGGCCGCGCTGCTGAAGGGCGGGGCCGTGGCCTCGTGAACGCGGCTGCGGCCGCGGCCGCGCCCCGGCGGGGTGTACCCGTCGGGGCGCGGTCTCGTGTGCGGGTGGGCACCGTTGCGGGGGCCAGCCCCCGGACCCCCGCGCCTCAAGCGCCGGCGGGGCTGGAAGGGCGGGGCCGGGAGGGTGGGGCTCTAAACGCGGAACGGGCCCGTCACCTCGTAGGTGATGCCGGCGGACGAGCTGCCGGTCGTGCCGCGCTGGCTGGAGAAGTAGAGCCGGTTCCCGGCGGGCGAGAAGGCCGGGCCGGTGATCTCCGAGGAGGACTGGCCGGTGATCCGCAGGAAGGGCGCCACCACGTCGTCCGGGGTGATCACGCAGATCTCCATGTTGCCGCCGTCCTCAGCGACGTACAGGTCGCCGTACGACGATCCGGTGACGTTGTCGACGCCGGTCAGCGGGGCCGCCCCGCCGGGCACGAGCGAATCGTCGTAGGCCAGCTCGTAGGTGTTGTTCGTGAGGTTGAGCTGCCAGACCCGGTTGTCGCCCTTGGTGGTGAACCAGACGGTGTCGTTGGCGTAGTGGCAGCCCTCGCCACCGTTGAACTTCTTCGAGCCGGAGACCTGGCTGCGGGTCGCGGTCGGCGAGCCGTCCGGGTCCGGGACGTTCTGCCAGGTGAAGGAACCGGAGGTGGCGGTGCCGGCCTTCAGCACCTGGAGGGTGCCGGAGGAGAGGTTGCCCCAGGTCGTCGGCACGAAGCGGTAGAAGCAGCCGCTGGTCTCGTCCTCGGTCAGGTAGATGACCTGGCGCACCGGGTCGGCCGCGGCCGCCTCGTGCTTGAAGCGGCCCATCGCCGGGCGCTGCACGGCCGCGTTCACCCCGTACGGGTCGGTCTCGTAGACGAAGCCGCGGTCGACCTCCTCGCAGGACAGCCAGGTGTTCCACGGGGTCTTGCCGCCCGCGCAGTTCTGCCGGGTGTTGGAGAGGATCCGGTGGGCGCCGGTGACGGTGCCGGAGGAATTGAACCGCACCGCGCTCGCGCCGCCGGAGGGGTTGATCTCCGAATTGGAGACGTAGATCCAGCCCGAGCCGTCCACGAAACACGCACCGCCGTCGGGCGCGCTGTGCCAGGTGTACGAGGTACCGCTCACGATCTGGCCCGAACGGGCGATCACCCGGCTGGTGAAGCCGCTGGGGAGCATGATGCCGTTGGCGTCGGCCGCGCCGAGCGCCCCGTAGGGCCCGGCACCCGGCTGGGCGGGGGCGGCGTAGGCGGCCCCGTGCATCAACGTGCCGCCGAAGGCGGCGGCCGACGAACCGATCACTGCGCCGCGCAGGAAGGTACGACGTTCCACGGTCACTCCTGTGGGAGGAAGGCCCCGCGGCCGGTCGGACGCGGGGTCGCACGCGTCGAGGAACCTAGGAGGCGCCAGTAGCCGGAGCGCCAACTCCTCATTACGCACGAGCGACCGCTCGACGTTCAATACCCCGGCAGCGGCGTGGCCGGCACACCGCGGGACGTTCCACCCTGGACGGCTGCGCCCGGTGGAAGCTTCCTGACCTGTGGTTTCGTGGGTCAGGGAAGAGAGTGCGAAAAAACTTCGCGGGGAGCGATGAGTTTCCGGGGGCCCCCGGGTCTACCCCTCGAAAGCACCGAGCAGCACACCGCACACCGCACGCAGCCGCATCCGAGAGAAGAGAGACCTCGATGTCCGCCACCATGATCTTCGTCAACCTGCCGGTCAAGGACCTGGAGGCCAGCAAGACCTTCTGGAGCAAGCTGGGCTACTCCTTCAACGCCCAGTTCACCGACGAGAACTGCGCCTCGATGGTCATCAGCGACACCATCGTCGCCATGCTCCTCGCCGAGGACCGCTACAAGGACTTCACCCACAAGGAGATCGCGGACGCGACGAAGACGTCCGAGGTGCTGCTCTGTCTGAGCGCCGAGAGCCGCACCGCCGTCGACGAGCTGGTGGACGGGGCCCTGGCGGCCGGCGCCACCGAGCCCCGCCCCGCCCAGGACCACGGCGTCATGTACGGCCGGGCCTTCGACGACCTCGACGGCCACACCTGGGAGATCATGTGGATGGACCCGTCCATGATCCAGAGCTGACGACACCGCCGCGGGCACTCACGAGGTCACGGCGGTCCGCACCGGGTAGGTCCGGACCGCCATCTCCTCGTCGTCCAGGCAGCGCCCCGATTCCAGGTCGAAGCGCTGCTTCAGCAGCGGCGATGCCACGAAGGGCCGGCCCCCGGCCGTCCCCACCAGCCCGCGCGAGAGCACATGAGCCCCGGTGAAGGGGTCCTGGTTGCCGATGGCGTACGGGCGCCCCGCACGGTCGACGAACACCGCGGCCTGGCTCCCGTCGGGCAGCAGCGCCGCCACCCCTCGCCCGGGGGTGAGCGAGGACAGCTCGCACACCGTCAGCCAGCCCTGCGCAACCTTCAGTTCCACGGTCATCGGACGGCTCCTCCTATGGTCAGAACGGCCAGGTCGGGCTTGACCTGGTCGCGCTCGGGGACGAACTTCACGGTCGGGTCGGGCGCGCCGGGCGCGTTCACGAAGGACACGAACCGGCGCAGCCGCTCCGGGTCCTCGAGCGTCTCGGCCCACTCGTCCCGGTAGTGCGCCACATGGTCGGCCATCAGGGCCTCCAGCTCCGCGCACAGTCCGAGCGAGTCGTGCACGACCACGTCCCGCAGGTGCGCGAGGCCCCCCTCCAGCCGGTCCAGCCAGGTGGAGGTCCGCTCCAGCCGGTCCGCGGTGCGGATGTAGAACATCAGGAACCGGTCGATCAGCCGGACCAGTTCAGCGTCCGACAGGTCCTGGGCCAGCAGGTCCGCGTGGCGCGGGGTGGCCCCGCCGTTGCCGCCGACGTACAGGTTCCAGCCACTGGCCGTCGCGATGACGCCGAAGTCCTTGCTCTGCGCCTCCGCGCACTCGCGGGCGCAGCCGGAGACCGCCGACTTGAGCTTGTGCGGGGCGCGCAGTCCCCGGTAGCGCAGCTCCAGGTCGATGGCCATCCGGACGCTGTCCTGGACGCCGTAGCGGCACCAGGTCTGCCCCACGCAGGACTTCACCGTGCGCAGGGCCTTCCCGTACGCGTGCCCGGACTCGAACCCGGCGTCGACGAGCCGCGCCCAGATCCGCGGGAGCTGGTCCACGCTCGCGCCGAAGAGGTCGATCCGCTGGCCACCGGTGATCTTCGTGTAGAGGCCGAAGTCACGGGCCACCTCACCGATCACGATCAGCTTGTCGGGGGTGATCTCACCGCCGGGGATGCGCGGGACGACCGAGTAGGAGCCGTTGCGCTGCAGGTTCGCGAGGAAGTGGTCGTTGGTGTCCTGCAGGGCGGCCTGCTCCCCGTCCAGGACGTAGCCGCTCGCGCCCAGGGTCGGGGCGAGCGAGGCGATGATCGAGCCGACCGTGGGCTTGCAGACCTCGCAGCCGTCGCCGCCGCGGGCCTCGGGGCGGCCGTGGCCGTCGAGGATCTCCTGGTACGAGGTCAGCCGGCGGGTGCGGACGATCTCGTAGAGCTCGGCCCGGGTGAAGGGGAAGCAGCCGCACAGTCCCTTGTCGGCGGCGGCCGGGAGCAGCTGCCCGATCACCTTGACGCAGCTGCCGCAGCCGGTGCCCGCCTTGGTGCACTTCTTGACCTCGGGGAGGGTGGCGCAGGCGGCGATGGCCTTCTTGGTGACGTTGTGGCAGGAGCAGATCACCGCGTCGTCGGGGAGCGAGGACGGTCCGAGCGCGACGGGCGCGCCGACCCCGGCGGGCAGCACCAGCTGCTCGGGGGCCACGGGCGGGACGCTTCCGGTGAGCGGGCGCAGCAGGCCGTATGAGTCCGCGTCGCCGACCAGGACCCCGCCGAGGAGGACTCCGTCGGGGGAGACGACGAGCTTCTTGTACACGCCGGAGCGGGAGTCGGACCAGACGACGTCGAGGGCGTCCGGGGTGGCGCCGTGGGCGTCGCCGAAGGAGGCCACGTCCACACCGAGCAGCTTGAGCTTGGTGGACAGGTCGGCTCCGGTGAACTCCTTTTCGCGGCCCAGCAGATCGTCGGCGGCGGTCTCGGCCATCTCGTAGCCGGGGGCGACGAGCCCGTAGACACGGCCGTCGACGGCGAGGGCGCACTCGCCGATGGCGTAGACGTGCGGGTCGGAGGTGAGGCAGCGGGCGTCGACCGCGATGCCGCCGCGCTCGCCGACATTCAGTCCGGCCTCGCGGGCCAGCTGGTCGCGGGGGCGGACGCCGGCGGAGAATACGACGAGGTCGGTGTCGACGGTGGAGCCGTCGGAGAGCCGCATTCCGCTGACGTGGCCGTCCTCGCCGACCACCACTTCCTGGGTGCCGACGCCGGTGTGGACGGTCAGGCCCATGGACTCGATGGTGCGCAGCAGGGCCGCGCCGCCGCCCTCGTCGACCTGTACGGGCATCAGGCGCGGGGCGAATTCGACGATCCGGGTGGCCAGTCCCAGCCCCTGGAGGGCGCCGGCGGCCTCCAGCCCGAGCAGACCGCCGCCGACGACCGCGCCGGAGCTCCGGGTCTTCGCGTACTCCTCGATGGCGAGAAGGTCCTCGATGGTGCGGTAGACGAAGCAGCCGGGAGCGTCCTTGCCGGGCACCGGCGGCACGAAGGGATAGCTGCCGGTGGCCAGCACCAGGACGTCGTACGGGAACACCTGCCCGGAGCGGGAGGTGACGGTACGGGCGGCCCGGTCGATGCTCTCGGCGGGGTCGTCGAGGTGGAGGGCGATGCCGTGCTGCTCCATGAACCCGGCGGGCGTCATGGAGAGGTCCTCGGCGGTGCTGCCGGAGAAGTACGAGGTCAGGTGCACGCGGTCGTAGGCGGGCCGGGGCTCCTCGCAGAGCACGGTGATCCGGTGCGTGGCGGTGACCCCGCGCTCGGCGAGTGCTTCGAGGTAGCGCTGGCCGACCATGCCGTGCCCGATGAGCACGATCGTGGGCAGGGGCTCGGTCATGTCAGTGGCCTCCGTCGTCGGTGAGCAGGTGGAACAGGTCGTGCGGTGATTCCTCGCCCTCCCAGGTGCGGGCGAGGGCCCCCACCGTGGAGAGCTCGCCGAGCAGCACGCCGCCGACGAGGCGGTCGCCCCGCAGGACGACCTTCCGGTAGGTCCGGCGGGTGGCGTCGGCGAGGCGGACCACGTCGTCGCCGGGGAGCGGGGTGGTCTCGCCGAAGGCGGCGAGATCGAGGGACCGGTCCCCGTCGGCGGTGAGGGTGAGGCGGGTGAGGGCGCGGGTGCCCATGTACTGCGCGGGCCCGCCGGTGAGGTACGCGGCCAGGGTGTCGGCCTGCTCCAGGGCGGCGCCCGCGAGGCCGTACACCTGGCCGGCGTGTTCGGCGCAGTCGCCGATGGCGTGGATGTCCGGGTCGCTGGTGCGGAGGTGGTCGTCGACCACGATGCCCTTGCGGGTCTCCAGTCCGGCGGCCTGGGCGAGGCCCGTGCGGGGGCGTACGCCGCAGGCGAGGACGACGAGGTCGGCTTCGAGGCGGTAGCCGTCGGCGAGCTCGGCCCCGGTGACCCGCCGTTGCGCGGGCGCGGCGCCGCGGCCGGGGGCGCCGCCCCCGGATCCCCGCGCATCGAACGCCGGCGAGGCTGAAGGCTCGATGAGCAGGCCGCGGACCCGGCATTCCGTGTGGATCTCCACGCCGAGTGAGGTCAGGTGGGTGTGCAGCAACGCGGAGGCCTCGGTGTCCAGCTGGCGTTCCATCAGGCGCTCGCCCTGCTGTGCCAGGACCACCTGTGCGCCCCGCGCGGCGAGCGCGCGGGCCGCCGAGACGCCCAGCAGGCCCCCGCCGATCACCACCACGCGGACCCCGGGGCGCACGGCCTCCGAGAGCGCCAGGCAGTCGTCCATCGTGCGGAAGGCGTGCACACCGTCCGGGAGCGTGTGCCCCTCGGGTTCGAACAGCCCGCGCAGCGGCGGGAGCACCGCGTTCGAGCCGGTGGCCAGCACCAGGGTGTCGTACGCGGCCACCGTGCCGTCGTCGCAGTGCACGGCCCGCTCCGTGCGGTCCACTCGCACCGCCCGGACCCCCCGCCGCAGCGCGGGGCCCGGCGCCGGCAGGGCGGTCACCTCGGGGGCGTACCGGCCCGCGAGGACCTCGGCGAGCAGGACCCGGTTGTACGGCACGTGCGTCTCCTCGCCGAGGACGGTCACCGCCGCGGCCGGGCCGAGCCGCTGCGCGAGCCGTAGGCCCGCGAGGCCGCCGCCGATCACCACCACACGCTTTTCCGAGGTCATGCCATGAGCGTGCGCGGCCGCTGTTTCCCCACGGCATCGCCTCTGTTACCCGGACGGAACGCCGACCTCAGCGCCGGGGTTAAGGGTCGGTGAGGCCTTCCTCAAGGCCGCCTTAAGGATCATCGGAGCCGCCACCGGCGCCCTTAGCGTGCTCCGTATGCGAGATGCGGTGGTGCGGGTGAGGGGCGGGATGCTGGGCGGTGCGGGGGTGGTGATCCTGCTCTGGGCGGCGCAGGTGCGGCCCTCGGCCCGGCCCGACGCACTGTTCGCCACCGCGGCACACCTGTCCGGTCTGCTCGCCGGTTACGGGGTGCTGGTGCTGCTGTTCCTGATGGCCCGGGTGCCGGCCGTCGAGCACGGGGTCGGCGCCGACCGGCTCGCCCGCTGGCACGCCTTCGGCGGCCGGTACGTACTGCTCCTCGTCTTCGGGCACGGGCTCTTCGCCCTGCTCGGTTACGCCGTGCACGAGGGAATCGACGTGGTCTCCGCCGCCTCGGAGCTGCTCGGTTACCCCGCGCTCGCCGCCGCCGCGGCCGGGACCGTCCTCCTGGCCGCGGTCGGTGTGACTTCTGCCCGGGCGGTACGCCGCCGGGTGCCGCACGAAACCTGGCGCGGGGTGCACCTGCTCGTCTACCTCGCCGCGGCCCTCGCCTTCGGGCACCAGCTCGCCGGACCCGATCTGGCCGCGGCCGCCTGGTTCTGGGCGCTCGCCCACACCGTGGTCGCCGTCCTGCTGGTCTGGTACCGCGTGGTGGTTCCCGTACGGCAGGCCCTGCGGCACGCGCTGCGGGTCGCGGACGTCCGGGTCGAGGGGCCCGGGGTGGTCTCGGTCGTCGTCTACGGGCAGCATCTGGCGGAACTGCGCGCGGAGCCGGGGCAGTTCCTGCGTTGGCGGTTCCTGCAGCGCCGGCTGTGGCACACGGCCCTGCCGTTCTCGCTGTCCGCGCCGGTCCGCGGGAACGCCCTGCGGATCACCGTCAAGGGGCTCGGCGGCCACTCCCGCCGGATCCGCCGGCTGCGCCCCGGGACGCGGGTGCTGGCGACCGGGCCGTTCGGCGCGCTCACCGCCGCCCGGCGGACGCGGCCCAAGGTGCTGCTGATCGCGGGCGGGGTCGGGATCACCCCGATGCGGGCCCTGTTCGAGACGCTGCCCGGGGGTCCCGGGGACATCACCCTGCTCTACCGGGCCGGGGGCGAGGAGCACCTGGTGCTGCGGGCCGAGCTGGAGGCGATCGCCGCCGAGCGGCAGGCCGGTCTGCACTACCTGCTCGGGCCCTCCGGCGCCGCCTACGATCCGCTGGCCCCGCAGGCGCTGGCCCCGCAGGCGCTGGCCGCGCTGGTGCCGGACCTGACCGAGCACGACGTGTACCTGTGCGGGCCGCCGGGGATGGCCGGGGCGACGCGGGCCGCGCTGCTGAGGGCCGGGGTGCCGGCCGGTCGTATCCATTCCGAGTGCTTCAGCTTCTGAACCGCGTTCCCCCGCGTTCCCCCGCGTTACCCCGAGGAGTCACCGCCCCATGCGTCACCCGTTGCACGTCGCCCTCTCCGTACCCGTCGGGGCCGAGGCTCCGGCGGTCGCCCGGCACCGCAAGCCGCGCGGCCCCTCGCCGGTGCGGACCGTGCTCGCCGCGCTGGCCTCCGTACCGCCGGCACGACGGCTGGCGGCGGGGCTGGGGGCGGTCAGCGTGCTGGCCGCGAGCGTGCTCACGGTGGCCGTGGACCCGGCGGCTCCGGTGGCCCCGGACCGGGTGCCGGCCCGGCAAAGCTCAACGTTTGCACAACTTTCCGGAGATTGATGGTCACTGCACCCAACCGCTCCATAGGGTCGGTCCGTGCCTGACATATCAACGACCATGATCATCGTCCTGTGCGTGGCCGCAGCGGCCGCCGGCTGGATCGATGCGGTGGTGGGCGGCGGCGGCCTGCTGCTCCTGCCCGCGCTCCTGCTCGGCCTGCCGAACGCCCACCCCGCCACCGTCCTCGGGACCAACAAGGCCGTGGCCATCGTCGGCACCGCCGGTGCGGCCGTGACGTTCGTCCGCAAGGCACCGGTGAACGTGAAGCTGGCCGTCCGCATCGGCCTGGCCGCGCTCGCCGGCTCGATGGGCGGCGCCGCACTCGCGGGCGGCATCAGCAAGGACGCGCTCCGCCCGCTGATCATGGTGGTACTCGTGTTCGTCGCGGGTGTCGTGATCTTCAAGCCGGGCTTCGGCACGGCCCCCTCGACCACGCCCCTCAGCCGGCAGCGGGTGCTGCTGACCATCGCGCTCGCGGGCCTGGGCATCGGCTTCTACGACGGCCTCATCGGGCCCGGCACCGGCACCTTCCTGGTGCTCGCCCTCACGGCGCTGCTCCACCTCGACCTGGTCACCGCCTCCGCCACCGCCAAGATCGTGAACTGCTGCACCAACGGCGGTGCGCTCGCGATGTTCGCCTACCAGGGCATGGTGCTGTGGCAGCTGGCCGCGCTGATGGCCGTGTTCAACCTGGCCGGCGGCATGATCGGGGCCGGGATGGCGCTCAAGAAGGGCAGCGGCTTCGTCCGCGGGGTGCTGCTGACGGTGGTGGGCGCGCTGGTGATCAAGCTGGGCCTGGAGCAGTGGGGCTGACCCCTCCGGGTACCGCGGTGAGCAGTCCTTCGAGCGCCCCTTGGTGCAGCCCTTCGAGCGGCCGCTAGTACGTCCCGGTGAGGTGCGCGAAGACGACCACGTTCCCCCGGTAGCCCGTGCGCGGTGAGAAGCCGCCGCCGCAGGTGATCACCCGCAGCTCGGCGCGCGCCGAAGGCCCGTACACGCGGGTGTCGGGGAAGGCCTTGGCGTCGTAGACCTCGACCGCGTGGACCGTGAACACCGCAGTACGGCCGTCCGCGCGCGGGATCTCGATGGAGGCCCCGCGGCGCAGCGCGCCCAGGTGGTAGAAGACCCCCGGCCCGGCGGCGTCGTCCACGTGTCCGGCGATGACGGCGGTGCCGGTGGCGCCCGGGGTGGTGCCCTCGCGGTACCAGCCGGCCAGGTCGCGCCGGTCGGGCGGGGGCACTTCGAGGCTGCCGCGCGCGTCGAGTCCGAGCCCGGTCAGCGGCGCGTCGACCCGGATGGAGGGGATCCGGATCCGGCCCGGCGGTGAACCGGGGAGCGGGGCGATACCGGGGCCGACCACGCCGGCGGCGGTCAGGGACTCGGCGGGGGAGGGCAGCGGCGGCCCGACGGGCTCGCGGGAGCCGCTGGTCACGAGCCAGATGCCGACGCAGGCGGCGAGTGCGACGAGTCCTCCGTGGCGGGCGGTGAGGGTGCGGGAGGCCCGCTCGGCCGCCTGCCGGGGGTGTGCTCCGGATCCGGGGCGGCCGCCGTTCGCGGGCCGGGGCTGCCGGTCGCGGCCCCGCGCGCCACCGAAATCGCCACCCATGCGTACCCCCTCGGTTCTCCGTTTCGGGGTGACTGGCCGTCGCCCGGCCCCGCGAACGGGGGGACCTCGCGGGGCGGGCGACGGGGGACGGTACCGGTCGGACCGCGGCCGGAGCCGCGGTGGGCGTCCGTCAGCTCCGCGTGCCGCTCGCCCGGCGACGCAGGAGCCAGGTACCGCCGACGGCGGCAGCGGCCAGAACGGCCGCCCCCGCCGCGATCTTGGCGGGGTCGGTGGTGGTGGTCGTGCCACCGCCCACCCCGGTGTTGACGTGGCCCTGCGGGCCGCGCTCGGTGACGACCAGGTTGCCGGTGGCGAACTTGCCGTTCGCGCAGGTCGCGCCGATGCCGTAGGTCCCGGCACGGGTGCCGTGGGCGACCTGGAACTGCCCCACGACCACCTCCTTGTGGGTGCCCGGGACCAGCTTGAACCGGCCGCCGCCGACCGTCGTGGCATCGCCGTCCGCGTGGCTGCCACTGCCGCAGGCGGTGGTGTTCACGGTGACGGTGGCGCCGGGGGAGGCGGACTTGGGCCACACCTCCAGCGGGGAGAAGTCCCCGGGGGCGAAGCCCACCATGCCGAGCTCCGCGGCGGCGACCGCGCCGGCGACCGGCCCGGTGAACGCGGCGGCGGTCAGCGCGGTCGCGGTCAGCACGTGTGCGGTACGTCGGCGCATGGGGCTCTCCTGGAGACACGGGGTCGTGATTCCGAGGAAACCCGGCCCGCCCGCCGCGCGCCTGCTGATGTCCCGTCAGGTATGTCTCCGCCCGGCCTGGACGCAGGTCGTTTCCGCAGGTCGACGGGGTTTTCCGGCCATCCGGGCAGCCCGTGCCGTCCGGGTGACCCGGCCGGCGGCGGGACGGGCGTCCCAGCCCCGCGGAGCGGTGCGTACGGTGGTGGGGCGCGGGGAGGCCGGGACGGTCGGCCCGCCCGCGCACCGCCGCGCCACATCCGAGGGAGGGCCCCGTGACATCGGCCGAACGGCTACCGGAGCTGAGCGATCCGCTCCCGTTCTTCGTCTACGGGACCCTGCGCCCGGGGGAGGTCAACCACGACCTGTTCCTGCGCGGCCGCACGGCCGCGGAGGAGCCCGCCGTCCTCCCGGACGCGGCGCTGTACGACGGCCCCGGATACCCGTACGCGGTCCACCGCCCGGGCACGGCGGTCGTCGGCGAGCTGATCACGGCGGCGCCGGGGGCGTACGGGAAGCTGCTGGCCGCGCTGGACCAGCTGGAGGAGTACGGGGGTCCGGGCCGCCCGGGGAACATCTACGACCGGATCGCCCGCCCGGCCCTGCGCCCCGACGGCACCACCGTCCGCGCCTGGGTCTACCTGGCGTCCCCGCTGATCGCCCGGGACCTGCGGGAATCGGGCACCGAGATACCGGGCGGCGACTGGTTCCGGCGCCGGTAGCGGAGCCGATCACGGAGCCGATCACGGAGCCGATCGCGGAGCGCGGTGGCAGCGCCGGAAGCGGCGGCTACAGCCCCTCGGCGCCGCGGTTGCGCAGCCGCTGGCCGTACTGCTGGAGCACCCACAGCTCCTCCTGCACGGCGGCCAGTTGTTCCGGCGGCGCCTGCGGGCCCAGCCGCGACAGCGTGCCCTGGATCTCGTGGACCCGCCGGTCGACGGCGCGCAGCCGCACCTGGACCAGCTGGACACCGGCGTAGATCTCGTCCACCGTCTTCGCGTGGATGGCCTCGACGGCGAGCTCCGTGACGAGGGCGCGGACGGTGTCGTTCGGGGCGGCCTCGCGGACGCGGGCCAGGTAGTCGTCCGTGCCGAGGGAGGCGCCGCCCGCGTCCAGGATCGCCTGGCGCACGGCCGCGTAGGGCGGGGCGGTGAACTCGTCCATCCCGTAGGCGTCGAAGGCGGGGGAGACCAGGGCCGGCCGCTGCAGGGCGAGCTTCAGCAGCTCGCGCTCGGTGCGGTGGGCCGGGCTGCGCAGGTTGAGCGCGGGACCGCCGGCCGGCTGGGCGGCGGGCGCGGGGGTGGCCTCGTAGGAGGACTGGCGGCCACGCTGCCGGTCCCCGCCGGGCCGGCCGCCCTGCGGGCCGTCGCCCTGACCGCGCTCGCGGGCCCAGCGGGCCAGCTGTGCGACCCGCTTGACCACGAACTGCTCGTCGCGGATGCCCAGCATGCCGGCCAGCTGGACCGCCGACTCGTGCTGGATCGCGATGTTCTTGATGTTGGCGACGACGGGCGCGGCCTCGTCCAGCGCGGCCGCCCGGCCCGCCGGGTTCTCCAGGTTGTGCCGGGCCACGATGTGCCGCAGGGCGAACTCGAACAGCGGTGTGCGGGCCTCGACCAGGCCGGCCACGGCCGCGTCGCCCTGCGCGAGGCGCAGGTCGCAGGGGTCCATCCCGCCGGGGGCGATGGTGATCGAGGTCTCCGCGGCGAACTTCTGGTCGTCCTCGAAGGCCCGCAGGGCGGCCTTCTGGCCGGCCGCGTCGCCGTCGAAGGTGAAGATCACCTCGGCGGTGGCGTTGTCCATCAGCAGCCGGCGCAGGATCTTGATGTGGTCCCCGCCGAAGGCCGTGCCGCAGGTCGCGATCGCGGTGGTGACCCCGGCCATGTGGCAGGCCATCACGTCCGTGTAGCCCTCGACGACGACGGCCCGGGAGGTCTTCGCGATCTCCTTCTTCGCCAGGTCGATGCCGTACAGGACCTGGGACTTCTTGTAGATCGCCGTCTCGGGGGTGTTCAGGTACTTCGGCCCGTTGTCGTCGTCGCGCAGCTTGCGCGCGCCGAAGCCGACCACCTCGCCGCTGATGTCGCGGATCGGCCACATCAGGCGGCCGCGGAAGCGGTCGATGGGCTTGCCGCTGCGGCTGTCCTGGGCGAGCCCGGAGGTGATCAGTTCTTTGTCGGTGAAGCCCTTGCCGCGCAGGAAGCGGGTCAGGTGGTCCCATCCGGCCGGGCTGTAGCCCACGCTGAAGTGGGCGGCCGCGGCCTGGTCGAAGCCGCGCTCCGCCAGGAACTTGCGGCCGATCTCCGCCTCGGGGCCGTCCAGCTGGTCGACGTAGAACTGGGCGGCGGCCTTGTGCGCCTCGACCAGCCGGATCCGCTCACCGCGGCCGCTGGTGCCGGCGGTGTAGCCGCCCTCCTCGTACCGCAGGGTGATTCCGGCCAGGCCGGCCAGGCGCTCGACCGCCTCAGAGAAGGAGAGGTGATCGATCTTCATGACGAAGTCGAGGGTGTCCCCGCCCGCCTGGCAGCCGAAGCAGTGGTAGAGCCCCTTGCTGGGGCTGACCTGGAAGGAAGGGGACTTCTCGTCGTGGAAGGGGCACAGGCCCTTGAGGTTGCCGCCGCCCGCGTTGCGCAGCTGGAGGTAGTCGGAGACCACGGCGTCGATCGGGACCGCGTCCCGTACCGCCTTCACGTCGTCGTCGTTGATCCGTCCTGCCACCCGTGAAGTCTACGGCCGGGCGACGGCAAAGCTGTCAGGCCCCCTCGGCCCGCACCAGGGACTCCAGCGGAATGGACGGGTCCGCCAGTGCCTCGCGGTTGACGGGCGCCTTTGACCTGATCAGAGCCTGGATGTGAGCGGTGACGTCCCACACGTTCACGTTCATCCCGGCCAGCACCCGCCCGTCGGACAGCCAGAAGGCGACGAACTCCCGCTTGGCCACGTCCCCGCGGATCAGCACCTGGTCGTAGCCGCCGGGCGGCGCGTACCCGGAGTACTCCAGGCCCACGTCGTACTGGTCCGAGAAGAAGTACGGCACCCGGTCGTAGCCGACCTCCTGGCCCAGCATGGCCCGCGCCGCGGCCGGGCCGCCGTTGAGCGCGTTGGCCCAGTGCTCGACCCGCAGCCGGGTTCCGAGCACCGGGTGGTGGGCGGCGGCCACGTCCCCGACCGCGTACACGTCCGGATCGGAGGTGCGCAGGGAGGAGTCCACCGCGATCCCGCCGCCGTGCTCCCGGTCCACCAGGGCGAGCCCGGCCGTCTCGGCGAGCGCGGTCCGCGGCGCGGCACCGATCGCGGCGAGCACCGCGTGCGCCGGGTGTTCCTCCCCGTCGTCCGTACGGGCGGCCAGCACCATGCCGTCGTGGCCCACGATCTCGGTCAGCCGCGCCCCGAAGTGGAACCGCACCCCGTGATCGGCGTGCAGGTCCGCGAAGAGCCGGCCGATCTCCGGGCCGAGGACCGCGTGCAGCGGGGTGGCCTCCGGCTCGACGACGGTGACCTCGGCGCCGTAGCCGCGGGCCGCGGCGGCCACTTCCAGGCCGATCCAGCCGGCGCCGGCGATCAGCAGGTGGCCGTTGTCCCGGCCGAGTCCGGCCAGGACGCCCTTGAGCCGCTCGGCGTGCGCGAGGCGCCGCAGGTGGTGCACCCCCACCAGGCCGGTGCCGGGTACGTCCAGCCGGCGGGGCTCGGCGCCGGTGGCCAGCAGCAGCTTGTCGTAGTGCAGGACCGTGCCGTCGCCGAGGACGACCTTCTTGGCGGCCCGGTCGAGGTGGACCGCGGGCTGGCCGAGGTGCAGCTCGACGTCGGCGGCCGCGTACCAGGACGGCTCGTGGACGAAGACGCTCTCCCGGTCGTCCTTGCCCGACAGGTAGCCCTTGGACAGCGGGGGGCGTTCATAGGGATGGTCGCGCTCGTCGCCGATCAGGATCACCCGCCCCGTGAACCCCTCGGACCTCAGCGTTTCGGCCGCCTTTGCTCCGGCGAGCCCTGCGCCGACGATGACGAATGTCCGGTGTGCGTCGACCACCTGATGCCTCCTCATAACCTCTCCGCCACATGCGACCACATGCGAGCGTCCCGCACCGAGCCTGCCGCGTGAAGGGGGAGTGGCTCGATCAGCTCACCTTTCGGCGCGTCGGCCGCGCCGGGTGAGGCGTGCGTGAAGGGAACGGGCGGATGCGTCGGTGAGGCACGCGATCTGGTCGATGACCGCCCTTTTCCTGGCCCGGTCGTCGGGGGCGGCGTCGAAGATCGCCCGGAACTGCGGGTCCAGCCCCTCCGGGGCACGGGCGCTGAGTGCCTCCGCGAGTTCGGCCAGGACGATGCGCTGGTCGGCGCGGATCCGTTCCTGCTCGTCGCGCTGCATGACGTACAGGTCGGCGACCGCCTTGAGCACCGCGCACTCGTTGCGCGCATCGCGCGGGATCATCAGTTCGGCACCGTACCGGGTGAGGCGGCCGGAGCCGTACGCCTCGCGGGTGGCCCCCTCGGCGGCCAGGCAGAACCTGCCGATCAGCTGGCTCGTGGCGTCCTTCAGCCGGGCCTGGGCGACGGCCGAACCGTCGTACCCGTGGGGCCACCACTCCTGCTCCATCAGGCGGTCGAGGGCGGCCCGCAGCTCATCGGGAGCGGTGTCGGCGGGGACGTACCGGCCGATGGCGACCTGCCAGATCGCCGTGCGCTCGGGCTCGGAGAACAGGAGGTTGGGGTCGAGGTGGCCGGCGTGCAGGCCGTCCTCGAAGTCATGCACGGAGTACGCGACATCGTCGGCCCAGTCCATGACCTGGGCCTCGAAGCACTTGCGGTCCGCGGGCGCGCCGCGGCGCAGCCAGGCGAAGACGGGCAGGTCGTCCTCGTACGCTCCGAACTTCACCGAGCCGGGGTCGGTGGGGTGGTCCCCGCGCGCCCACGGGTACTTGGTGGCGGCGTCCAGGCAGGCCCGGGTGAGGTTGAGGCCGACGCTGACGGGTTCGCCGCCCGCCGGGTCGGGCACGAACCGCTTGGGCTCCAGACGGGTCAGCAGGCGCAGCGACTGGGCGTTGCCCTCGAAGCCGCCGCAGTCCTTGGCGAACTCGTTGAGCGCCTCCTCGCCGTTGTGGCCGAAGGGCGGGTGGCCCATGTCGTGGGAGAGGCAGGCGGCTTCGACGAGGTCGGGGTCGCAGCCGAGCGCGGCGCCGAGCTCCCGCCCGACCTGGGCGCACTCCAGGGAGTGGGTCAGGCGGGTACGGGGGCTCGCGTCCCAGTCGTACGAACGGCTGCCGGGGGTGACGACCTGGGTCTTCCCGGCGAGGCGGCGCAGCGCGGCGGAGTGCAGCACTCGGGCGCGGTCGCGCTGGAAGGCGGTCCGGCCGGGCCGTTTGTCGGGCTCGGCGGCCCAGCGTTCGGTGTCGGCCGCGTCGTAGAGGGTGTCGAGATCGTCTGCCGGGGCGTGCGCGGTGCCTTTCATGCCTTCCATGCAGAGACGGTAACCGGAACAACTGACAAACCGGGATCAGGCGGAGACGAGTTCCGGCCGCACCCGGCCGAGGGGCAGGGCGCGGGCCTCGTCGTAGCGGTGCAGCAGCAGCCGGGCCAGGGCCGGGTGGTCGCCCAGCGGGGCGGCGGCGAGGCCGGGCGCGGCCGCTGCGGTCTGGGTGGCGAACCGGCCGGGAGCGGCGAAGTACGAGGCCACGGCGATCCGGTGGTGACCGCGGGCGGCGAGGGCCCGGACCGCCTCGGGGGCGGTCGGCGCGGCGGCGGAGGCGTAGGCGGGGGTCACCGGGACGCCGCCGAGGCGTTCGGAGAGCAGGTCGGCGGTGCGGCGGGTGTCGGCCGCGGAGTCGGGGTCGCGGGAGCCGGCGGCGGCCAGCACGACGGCCGAGCCGGGGGCCGGGGTCCAGCCGGCCTCCAGGAGCCGCTCGTACAGGGCCTCGACGAGCAGCGGATGCGGTCCCAGCGGGGCGGCGATGCGGGTGAGCAGGTGGGAGGCCCGGGCGGCGGCCTCGGGCAGGTCGCGCTTGACGTGGTACCCGCGGCCGAGGAGCAGCGGGACGAGGACGGCCGAGCCGGACAGCCCGTTCAGGGTGTCGTCGAGCAGCGGCTCGTTCAGCTCGATGTGACCGAGCCGGACGTCGAGCCGGGGGCGGAGCTCGCGGACCCGTTCGAGGAGGGCGTGGGCGGTGTGCAGGGCGCGCGGGTCACGGCTGCCGTGGGCCACGGCGACGAGGGTGGGGTGCATGGGCGGTCTCCGGGTCGGCGCAGGCCGCTGAGCTGGGTGCCCAGCTGGAGGGTGATGCGGCCGAGGAGCTCGGCCGTACTGTCGAAGGGGAGGGCGGGAAACTCGGGAGGGTGCACCGACTCCGTCATGAACCGATCCTCCGCGCCGGAGGTTGCCGGTGCGTTGCGCCGGGATGACGGGTGTTTGCCGTGTCCTCACAGGGCGGCCGGCGCGATGGTCGGAGCGGGTGCGGCGAGCGGGGCGCGTGGCAGGGGTGCGGGCCGGGGCGCGGGGCGCCGGGAGGCGGGCCGCGGAGCGGGGCCGGGTGAACCGCGCGGCCCCCGCGTGCGTCCTGACCAGCGGACCAGCAGCCGAGACACCAGGGGATGGACGATGCGCGGACCGCGCCTGCCGAGAGTCGAGTGGAGCCGGGCGGTGGCGGCGCTGCGCAGCGTACGGACCCGGCGGCTGGCGGTGCAGACCTTCATGGCGGCCTGCGTGCTGGCCCTGCTGCCGTCGGCGTGGATGCACGCGGTGGCGGCCGACCGGCTCCGGTCCACGGCCGACGCGCCTGCCGCCGAGGTGGCCGTGGTGTTCGGTGCGGGCCTGTGGCGCGGGCAGCCCACTCCCTACCTGGCCGACCGGCTCGACGCCGCCGCCGAGCTGTACCGCACCGGCAAGGTCAAGGTCGTGCTGGTCACCGGGGACAACAGCCGCAGGGAGTACGACGAGCCCGACGCGATGCGGACGTACCTCACCGCGCACGGGGTGCCGGACCGGCGGATCGTCAGCGACTACGCGGGCTTCGACACCTGGGACTCCTGCGTGCGGGCCAAGGAGATCTTCGGCGTGGAGCGGGCGGTGCTGGTCACCCAGGGCTTCCACATCCGCCGGGCCGTCGCCCTGTGCCAGGCGGCCGGGCTGGACTCGTACGGCGTCGGGGTGGCCGACGTGCACGACGCCACCTGGTACTACGGCGAGACCCGCGAGGTCTTCGCGGCGGGCAAGGCGGCGCTGGACGCGGTCTTCAAGCCCGCCCCGCACTTCCTGGGACCGAAGGAGGAGGGGGTGTCGCAGGCCCTGGCCGCTCTGGCAGACTGACGCCCCGCCGGTTATGCTGATTAGTCATATGCCGGTCAGTCGGTACGAGAGCGTCAGGGGTGTGGAACCGTGGCTGTTGCTGATCTGAGCGGCAAGGTCGTCGTCATCACCGGGGGAGCCCGCGGCCTGGGCGCCGCGGCCGCGCAGGCCGTCGTGGACGGCGGGGGCCGGGTACTGATCACCGACGTGCTGGAGGCGGAAGGCGCCGAGACGGCCGCGAAGCTCGGGGACGCGGCGCGCTTCGTACGGCACGACGTCACCAGCGAGGCGGACTGGCAGGCGGCCCTGGACCACGCGGTCGCCGAGTTCGGCCGGATCGACGGCCTGGTGAACAACGCGGGCATATCCACCGGCCAGTTCCTCGAGCGCGAGAGCGTCGAGCACTTCCGCCGGGTCGTCGAGATCAACCTGGTCGGCGTGTTCATCGGCATCAAGGCCGCGATCCCGCTGCTGCGCGCGAACGGTGGCGGGTCCATCGTCAACATCTCCTCCGCCGCGGGCCTGACCGGCCTCGCCCTCACCGCCGGGTACGGGGCCTCCAAGTGGGGCGTGCGCGGCCTGTCGAAGATCGGCGCGGTGGAGCTCGCCGAGGCGAGGATCCGCGTCAACTCCGTTCACCCCGGCATGACCCTGACCCCGATGACCGCCCCGATCGGCATTCAGCCGGGCGAGGGCAACTATCCGGGCACCCCGCTGGGCCGCGTCGGCGCCCCCGAGGAGATCGCGGCCGCGATCGCCTTCCTGCTCTCCGACGCCGCCGGCTACATGACGGGCGCCGAGCTGGCGGTCGACGGCGGCTGGACCGCGGGCCTGACGGTGAAGTACCTGACCGGCCAGTGATCCCCGCCCGGTGCCCGGCGCGGGGCGGCCCGATAGTCGCGTGCCGCCGACGGGGCGCCGCGTTACGGTCCGGCCTGTGGAACAGGAAAACCCCGTGGAACAGGACGACGCAGCGCCCCTCGTACGTGACGTCCTCCCCGTTCTGGCGGCCGAACTCGTGCGGCTGCTGGAGGAGGAGGGCGAACGTGAACTCGCCATCTGCGCCCACGATCTCCGCATCGTCGCGGACTGCGGCTGCGGCGACGACTTCTGCCAGAGCTTCCGCACCGAACCCCACCCGCCGGGGACTCCCTTCGGTCCGGGCCACCGCAACGTGCCGCTCCTCCCGGACCGCGGGTACCTGATCCTCGACGTCGTCCACGGACGGATCATGTTCGTGGAGGTCCTCGACCGGCCCGAGCTGCGGCCGCCCCTCACCGCGGCCCTCACCGCGGCCCTCACCGCGCCCGTCGCGGTGCCGGTCACCGCCCCCGTCGACGCCGCCCTCACCGGCGGCGACGGGGCGCGCTGAGGCGGAGCACCCCGGGCCGTAACGCGGGGCGGCGGCCCGCGTAACACCGGCGGCGCACGCTGGGGCCATGCGCACCTCCGACTCCGCCACCGACACGCACTGCCCGTACTGCGCCCTGCAGTGCGGGATGAGGCTCCGCCCCGAACCGGGCGGCGCCTCCGTGGCAGTGGAGGAGCGGGCCGACTTTCCCGTCAACCGGGGCGCGCTGTGCGGCAAGGGCCGCACCGCGCCAGCCGTGCTCTCCTCCCGGGTGCGCCTCACCCAGCCGCTCGTCCGCACCCACGCCGGGCGGCTGGAGCCGGCCACCTGGGAGGAGGCCCTCGACGCCGTCGCCGAGGGGCTCGCCCGCACGGGCCGCTCGTACGGGCCCGACGCCGTCGGGGTCTTCGGCGGCGGCGGGCTCACCAACGAGAAGGCCTACGCGCTCGGCAAGTTCGCCCGCGTCGCGCTGCGCACCTCGCAGATCGACTACAACGGCCGTTTCTGCATGTCCTCGGCCGCCGCCGCCCACCAGCGCGCCTTCGGGCTCGACCGCGGACTGCCCTTCCCGCTGGAGGACATCCCCCGCACCGGCTGCGTGATCCTCGTCGGCTCGAACCTGGCCGAGACCATGCCGCCGGCCCTGCGCTACCTCACCGAGCTCAAGGCGAACGGGGGCACGCTGATCGTCATCGACCCGCGCCGCACCCGCACCGCCGAACAGGCCGACCTGCACCTCGCCCCGCGCCCCGGCACCGACCTCGCGCTCGCCCTCGGCCTGCTGCACCTGGTGGTCGCGGAAGGCCGCACGGACGAGGAGTTCATCGCCGCCCGCACCACCGGCTGGGAGGAGGCACGGGCCGCCGCGATGGCCCACTGGCCGGAACTGGTGGAACGCATCACCGGGGTGCCCGTCCCCAGGCTCCGCGAGGCCGTGGCCATGTTCTGCGCCCCGGAATCCGCCATGGTCCTCACCGCCCGGGGCCCCGAGCAGCAGTCCAAGGGCACCGACACCGTCGGCGCCTGGATCAACCTGTGCCTGGCCACCGGCCGCGCCGGCCGCCCGCTCTCCGGCTACGGCTGCCTCACCGGGCAGGGCAACGGCCAGGGCGGCCGCGAGCACGGCCAGAAGGCCGACCAGCTCCCCGGCTACCGCAAGCTCACCGACCCGGCGGCCCGCGCCCACGTGGCCGGGGTCTGGGGCATCGACCCCGACAGCCTCCCCGGCCCGGGGCGCAGCGCCTACGAACTCCTCGACGCCCTCGGCACGGACGTGAAGGCCCTGCTCCTGATGGGCTCGAACCCGGTGGTCTCGGCCCCCCGCGCCGCCCACATCGAGGACCGCATCCGCTCCCTGGACTTCCTCGCGGTGGCGGACGTGGTCCTTTCCGAGACGGCGGCCCTCGCGGACGTGGTCCTCCCGGTCACCCAGTGGGCGGAGGAAACCGGCACCACCACCAACCTGGAGGGCCGCGTCCTGCTCCGGCGCCGCGCCCTGACCCCGCCGGCCGGTGTGCGCAGCGACCTCGACGTCCTCCACGGACTCGCCGCCCGCCTCGGCGTCGAGAAGGGCTTCCCCACCGAGCCCGAGGAGGTCTTCGAGGAGCTGCGCCGCGCCTCGGCCGGCGGCCCGGCGGACTACTCGGGCATCACCTACGCCCGCATCGAGGCCGAGCAGGGCGTCTTCTGGCCCTGCCCCGAAGGCCCCGCCGGCCCCGAAGGGTCTCACGGCCCCGAAGGTTCCCCCGGGACCAAGCGCCTCTTCCTGGACCGCTTCGCCACCGACGACGGCCGGGCCCGTTTCGTCCCCGTCTCCCACCGCGACGCCGCCGAGGTCCCGGACGCGGAGTACCCGCTGCTGCTCACCACCGGCCGGGTGGTCGCCCAGTACCAGTCCGGCGCCCAGACCCGCCGGGTGGACGAGCTCAACGCGGCCGCCCCCGGCCCCTTCGTGGAACTCCACCCGCGGCTGGCCGCCAGGATCGGCGCGGTCGACGGCAGCCCGCTCGCGGTGACCTCCCGCCGCGGCCGCGCGGTGGCCCCGGCCCGCATCACGGACACCATCCGGGCGGACACCGTCTTCATGCCGTTCCACTGGCCGGGCGAGGGCCGGGCCAACTCCCTGACCAATCCGGCGCTCGACCCGGTGTCACGGATGCCGGAGTTCAAGGTCTGCGCGGTCCGCGTCGAGCCGGCCTGAGCCTCAGCCGGCCCGCCCCGCGAAGGTCGGCGCCAGCGCGGCCAGCAGCCGCTCGGCGTAGGACTCGGCCGAGCCCGGGACCCCCGGGTAGTCCGCCCGGAAGGTGTCCCAGTCGGCCCATCTGACCTCGGAGAAGGCCTCCAGGGTCAGCGGGGTGTCCGAGGTCGCATTCCGCGGGAAGTACTCCCCGGACTCCAGGAAGACCGTGTGGACCAGCTCGTACGGAGCCGTGCAGCGCTCGGCGAGCAGGACCGCGTCGTAGAGGTCCTTTCCCTGCGGGTACATGTCACTGGCCAGCCAGATCAGCTTCCACGCCAGCGAGAGCTCCGGCGTGGCCGCCCGCAGCCGCACCCCCGCGACATCGGCCGGCTCCGGCGCCGCCGGAAGCCGCTCGTTGAAGACGAAGTCCAGCTGGACCTGGCCCCCGGGCAGCCCCGGGGCCGACCAGGGCAGGACCAGACGGCGCCCGGGGACGCGCTCGTACGTCCAGATGTCCTCGGACACCGCCGCGTCGGCCGCGATCACCAGCTCGCCCCCCTCGGCGGCGGCCCGCTCGGCCGCCTCCGCGACGGCCGCCAGCAGCTGCCCCGTACGCGGCTCCTCGATCCCCCACTCCTGCGGGACCACCACGAAGTCCAGGTCGTGCGGTTCCCGGGCCGTCGCCCCGAACCAGCCCGCCATGAGCATGCTGCCGCGCAGCACCAGCGAGTCCGCCCAGCCCGAGCGGGCCACGCCCTGCGCCACCACGTCCAGCGCGGTCCGGCGCGCGGCCCGCCAGGCGGGGCGCAGCGCCTCGTCAACGGCGGCGTCCGTGATCCGGTAGCCGTACGCGAAGTGCTTGAGCGCCGGGTCGAAGACCCGGACGTCGGGTTCGGCGCGGTCCAGGCCGGCCGTGGAGGTGCGCGGCAGTTCGCGCTGGCGCCTCCTCCAGTCCTCCCTGGCCGCGTCCTGCGCGCTCGTCCCGGTCATGCCCTCACCCCTTCGTCGATCCACCCGTCGTCCACCGACAGGTCACTGTCGTACAGCACGAACTCCCGCTCCTCCGAACGGATTTCGTACCCGGCCGAGCCCAGCGCGGCGATCAGCGCGTCGCAGGCCGCCCCCGCTCCCGCCGCCGTGCCGCGCCACCTCTGCGTCACGAAGCGTTCGTGTGCGCCCCCGGCCAGCACCCGGCGGGCGTTCCAGGACAGGTGGGCCCCGTGCGGGACGACCAGGGCCTCCAGGGCCGGGCGGTCGAAGTCCGCCGGGAGGAGGAGCTTCAGGTGGTGCTCGAAGTAACCGCCGCCCGGGCCGGGGGAGTCCGTGGTCCACGGGACCGTCTCCACCTTGACCCGGACCGGGTCGAAGCCGGCCGCCCGCAGCCGCGGCACGAGGTGCTCGTGGCCCGTCCGGTCCGGAAGGGTCAGCATGGGCTGGGACACCATCCGGCCCCGGGCCAGCAGGATGTGGGTCACCTTCAACTCCCGCGCCCCGGCCCAGATATCGAGGCGTGCCAGCTCCGCCGCATCCGCGCAGCGCACCGTCACATGGGTTTCGTACTCCGACATGGAGTCGATCATCTCGGACATGCGTCCGATCCGCATCGGGGTTCCCGCCGGGGGGTAACCATCGGTCACGCACCGGACTCAGAAAGTGCTCGCACGCCCCTCGTGGACGCGATGTGTCGTACCCCACACTGAGGTGCGGAGCCCCCGTCCTCGGAGCCCTGGAGGTCGCCCCCGTGCAGACCCGGACCCTGACCGTGAACGCGAGCGAGTCCTCGGAGGCCAAGGCCGTGGACGAAGAGCCCGAGGTACTGGAGCTGATCGAGCCGGTGCCCGTGCAGCGCAGGCGCAGCAGCAGCGACAGCGGAGGCGGAGCGGGTCCGTCCGCCGACCTGTTCCGGCAGTACCTCCGCGAGATAGGCAGGATCCCGCTGCTCACCGCCGCCGAGGAGGTGGACCTCGCGCGACGCGTCGAAGCCGGCCTGTTCGCCGAGGAGAAGCTCGGCTCCACCCCCGACCTCGACTCCCAGCTCGCCCTCGACCTCGACAAGCTGGTCGTCATGGGGCGGATGGCCAAGCGCCGTCTCATCGAGTCGAACCTGCGGCTGGTCGTCTCCGTCGCGAAGCGGTACGTGGGCCGCGGGCTGACCATGCTCGACCTCGTGCAGGAGGGCAACCTCGGGCTGATCCGGGCGGTCGAGAAGTTCGACTACGCCCGCGGGTACAAGTTCTCCACCTACGCCACCTGGTGGATCAGGCAGGCGATGTCCCGGGCCCTCGCCGACCAGGCACGGACGATCCGCGTGCCCGTCCACGTCGTCGAGCTGATCAACCGCGTCGTCCGCGTGCAGCGCCGCATGCTGCAGGAGCGCGGGTACGAACCCACCGCCGAAGAAGTGGCGGTCCACCTGGAGCTGACCCCCGAGCGGGTCCTGGAGGTGCTCCGCCTCGCCCAGGAGCCGGTCTCCCTGCACGCCCCGGTGGGCGAGGAGGACGATGTCGCGCTCGGCGACCTCATCGAGGACGGGGACGCCGCCTCGCCCGTGGAGTCCGCCGCGTTCTTCCTGCTGCGCGAGCACCTGGAAGCCGTCCTGTCGACCCTCGGCGAGCGCGAGCGCAAGGTCGTCCAGCTGCGGTACGGCCTCGCCGACGGGCGGCCCCGCACCCTGGAGGAGATCGGCCGGATCTTCGGCGTGACCCGCGAGCGGATCCGCCAGATCGAGTCCAAGACCCTCAACAAGCTGCGCGACCACGCCTTCGCCGACCAGCTCCGCGGCTACCTGGACTGACGGACCAACGGGAAAAGGGGGCGCCCCGCCAGGCGCCCCCGCTCCGCTGTCCGGCCCGGCCCCGTTCTGCCCCGGTGGCTACCGGTGCGCGGGCGCGTCGGCATCGGACAGGGGCCGGCTCATCCAGACGTCGTCGACATAGGCCCCGTCCAGCAGGAACTCCTCGGGCAGGACACCGACCACCGCGAAGCCGCACCGCCGGTAGAGCTGCTGCGCCGGCTCGTTGTGGCCGAGCACGCGCAGGGCCATCCGGCGGGCGCCACCGGCCCGGGCGGCGGCGCAGGCAGCCTCGACGAGGGCCTGTCCGACTCCGCTGCCGCGGGCGGATTCGAGGACGGCCAGTCCCTGGATGTGTCGGACGTGCCGGTTGGTCTCCAGGGGGCTGGCCGGGGCCTGGGCGATGTACCCGACGATCCTCCGTCCGCTCACCGCGACCAGGTAGCTCTCCACGGGATGCCGCTCGTCGAAGACGCCCGCGCCGGCCGGGCGTTCGGGGCCGGGTTCGCTCACCCGCGACCACACCGAGCGGAGCAGCTCCACTATCTCGCGTTCATCCTCCGCCCGAGCCGGGCGGATCACCACGTCCGATGCCATGCCGCCATGCTAGCCACGCCGTCGCGCCGCGGACCCCGAAGGCCGAAGGGGCACCCGCGTACGTCCCGTACACGGGTGCCCCTTCGGCCCCTTGAGCCCTACGACGACCGCGACGACCTAGTCGACCTCGGCCACCGCCTGCGCGAACTGCGCCGCGTACAGCCGCGCGTACGCGCCGTCCGACTCCAGCAGCTCCTCGTGCGTGCCCTGCTCCACGATCGAGCCGCTCTCCATCACCAGGATCACGTCCGCGTCGCGGATCGTGGAGAGCCGGTGCGCGATCACGAAGGACGTACGGCCACGGGCGAGCCGGGCCATCGCCTTCTGGATCAGCACCTCGGTACGGGTGTCCACCGAGCTCGTCGCCTCGTCGAGCACCAGGATCACCGGGTCCGACAGGAACGCCCGGGCAATGGTGATCAGCTGCTTCTCGCCCGCGCTGACGCCCGCGCCCTCGTCGTCCAGGACGGTGTCGTAGCCGTCCGGCAGGGTGCGGATGAACCGGTCCGCGTGGGCGGCCCGCGCCGCCTCCTCGATCTCGGCCCGCGTGACCTCGCGCGAAGCACCGTAGGCGATGTTCTCCGCGATGGTGCCGCCGAACAGCCAGGTGTCCTGGAGCACCATGCCTATGCCGCCGCGCAGTTCCTCGCGGGTCATCTTCGCGATGTCCACCCCGTCGAGGGCGATCTCGCCGCCCGTGACCTCGTAGAACCGCATCAGCAGATTGACCAGCGTGGTCTTGCCGGCGCCGGTGGGGCCGACGATCGCGACCGTGTGGCCCGGCTCGACCGTGAGCGAGAGGTTGTCGATCAGCGGCCTGTCCGGCTCGTAGCGGAAGGCCACCTTGTCGAAGGTGACCTGACCGCGCAGCTCCTCGGGACGCTCCGGAACCTCGGCGTCCGACTCCTGCTCCGGCGCGTCCAGCAGCTCGTAGACCCGCTCCGCCGAGGCGACACCGGACTGCACGAGGTTCGCCATCGAGGCGACCTGAGTCAGCGGCATCGAGAACTGCCGCGAGTACTGGATGAAGGCCTGCACGTCACCGATCGACAGGGTGCCGGAGGCGACCCGGAGCCCGCCGACGACGGCTATCAGCACGTAGTTGATGTTCGAGATGAAGAACATCACCGGCTGCATGATGCCGCTGACCAGCTGCGCCTTGAACGAGGCCCGGTACAGCGCCTCGTTCTGCTCGGCGAAGACGGCCGCGGACTCCTTCTGCCGGCCGAAGACCTTGACCAGGTTGTGCCCCGAGTACATCTCCTCGATGTGGGCATTGAGCGCGCCGGTCGTCTTCCACTGCGCCACGAACTGCGGCTGCGACTTCTTGCCGATCTTCGCCGCGACGTAGATCGACAGCGGTACGGTCGCCAGCGCGACCAGCGCCAGCAGTGGCGAGATCCAGAACATCATCACGAGCACGCCGACGATGGTCAGCAGCGAGTTCAGCAGCTGCCCCATCGTCTGCTGGAGCGTCTGCCCGATGTTGTCGATGTCGTTCGTGGCCCGGCTCAGCACCTCGCCGCGCTTCTGCTGGTCGAAGTACGACAGCGGCAGCCGCGACAGCTTCGCCTGGAGCTCCTCGCGCATCCGGTAGACGGTGCCGTTCATGACGTGGTTCGACAGCCGCGTGGCGACCAGCATCAGCAGGCCGGCCAGGGTGAAGACCACCAGCGCCCAGATCGCCACGACGCCGACGGCGCCGAAGTCGATGCCCTGGCCCGGGGTGAAGTCGGTACCGGCGAGCATGTCCGCCATGCCGTCCTGGCCCTTGGCCCGCAGCCCGTCCAGCGCCTGCTGCTTGGTGGTCCCGGCCGGCATCTCCCGGCCGACGATCCCCGCGAACACCAGGTCGGTGGCCTCGCCGAGGATCTTGGGGCCCACCACCGCGCAGCCGACGCTGCCGACGACGGCCGCGACCATGCCCCAGATCTTGGCCCGGTCATGGGCGAGCTGACGCAGCAGCCGCTTGCCCGAACCCTTGAAGTCCATGGACCGCTGGGCCGGCCCCATCATCATCCGTCCTCCGGGCCCGCTCATGCGGCCTCCGCCTCCGTCAGCTGGGAGAGCACGATCTCCCGGTAGGTCTCGTTGCCGGCCATCAGCTCGTGGTGGCGACCCTCGCCCACGACCTGACCCTCGTCCAGGACGATGATCCGGTCGGCGTCGCGGATCGTGGAGACCCGCTGGGCCACGATGACCACGGTCGCGTCCTCGGTCTCGCGGGAGAGCGCCGCGCGCAGCGCCGCGTCCGTCGCGTAGTCCAGGGCCGAGAAGGAGTCGTCGAAGAGGTAGATCTCCGGGCGCTGCACGAGCGTGCGGGCGATGGCCAGACGCTGGCGCTGGCCGCCGGAGACATTGGTCCCGCCCTGGGTGACGGGGGCGTCGAGGCCACCCTCCAGCGCGGAGACGAACTCCTTGGCCTGGGCCACCTCCAACGCCTGCCAGAGCTCTTCGTCGCTCGCCTCCGGGCGCCCGTAGCGCAGGTTGGAGGCGATCGTTCCGGAGAACAGGTACGGCTTCTGCGGCACCATGCCCACCGTTCTGGCCAGCAGCTCCGGGTCCAGGGCGCGGACGTCCTCCCCGTCGACGAGGACCTCGCCGCCGGTCGCGTCGAACAGTCGCGGGACCAGGCCCAGCAGCGTGGACTTGCCGCTTCCGGTGGAGCCGATCACGGCCGTGGTCTCGCCGGGGCGGGCCACGAGGTCCACCCCGCGCAGCACCGGCGCCTCGGCGCCCGGGTAGCGGAAGTCGGCGCCGCGCAGCTCCAGGCGCCCGCGGCGGGCGAGTTCGAGCACCGGGTCCTTGGGCGGGACCACGCTGGACTCGGTGTCCAGGACCTCCTGGATGCGCTCGCCGCAGACCTCGGCGCGCGGCACCATCATGAACATGAAGGTGGCCATCATCACGGCCATCACGATCTGCATCAGGTAGGCGAGGAAGGCCGTCAGCTGGCCGATCTCCATGCCGCCGCTGTCGACGCGCATCGCGCCGAACCAGATCACGGCGACGCTGGAGATGTTCACGACCACGATGACCGTGGGGAACATGTACGCCAGCAGTTTGCCGGCGGCCAGCGAGATGCCGGTCAGGTCGGCGTTGGCCTCGCGGAAGCGGTCCTTCTCGTAGTCGTCGCGGACGAAGGCGCGGATCACCCGGTTGCCGGTGATCTGCTCGCGCAGGACCCGGTTCACGGTGTCCAGGCGCGTCTGCATCTGGCGGAACAGCGGCCGCGTCCTGAACACGATGGCGCCGACCGAGATCCCGAGCACGGGGACCACGGCCAGCAGGACGCCCGACAGCTTCACGTCGAGCGAGAGCGCCATGGCGATGCCGCCGACGCACATGATCGGGGCCGAGACCATCAGGGTGAAGGTCATCAGCACCAGCATCTGGACCTGCTGGACGTCGTTCGTCGTACGGGTGATCAGCGACGGGGCGCCGAACTGGCCGAGCTCCCGCGCCGAGAAGCTCTGCACGCGGTCGAAGATCGCGGCGCGCAGGTCCCGGCCGAAGGCCGCGGCCGTGCGGGCGCCGTAGTAGACGGCTCCGACGTTGCAGATCAGCTGGATGAGGGACACACCGAGCATCAGCGCGCCGAAGCGCAGGATGTAGCCGGTGTCACCGTTGACGACACCGTTGTCAATGATGTCGGCGTTGAGGGTGGGCAGGTAGAGGCTCGCGCTGGTCTGCAGCAGCTGCAGCAGGACCAGCACGGCGATCGGTTTCCGGTACGTCCCCAGATGGGTCCGCAGAAGTCGTATGAGCACGCGCAGGCTCCGGTCGGCATGATCGAGGGGTTCAACCCATCTTCGGCCAACCGGCCCACCGATCCCCACCGGATTTCGCAAAGGCCGGTCAAAAGGAGGAGACCGACTGCCCCGGACCCAGGTCGCCGGCCGGCGGGGCCGGGAGCGGCCGGGAGGCGGAGACTGGAGGGAGGACGGGGGCCAGGGGGAAACTCCGGACCGCCGGAGCAGATCAACCGTGGAGGAGTCATGACGGCCACGACACGGGAGCAGACACCCGTCGCCTTCGACGCCGACGGAGTCGAACTGCGCACGCACGAGATCGGCGGGGGCTTCACCGTCGCGTTCGTGCGGTTCGACCAGGGTGTGGACATGAGCCCGGCGTTCAAGGGGCTGCCGGACGACCTGTGCACGTGCCCGCACTGGGGCTACGTGCTCAAGGGCAGGATCAAGCTGCACACGAGGGACGGGGACGCGCTCTACTCGGCCGGCGAAGCCTTCTACTGGGCCCCGGGCCACGCCCCCGAGGCCGCCGAGGACGCCGAGTTCATCGACTTCTCGCCGACCGCGGAGTTCGACGCGGTGGTCAAGCACGTGGCGGCCCGGCTGGCCTGAACCGCCACCCGAACAGAGCCGGGACGGGTCCTAGAACGCCCCGGGGTGGATCTGCTCCCGCGTCGCGATGTACTGCTGGCGCACCCCCTGCCACGCCGGGAACTCGTCGCCCGGCTCGAAGACCTGGGCCGCGGGGCCCGGCCACACGGGCGGGGTGTGCGGGGACAGGGTGCCCTGCGCCACGCCGAGCGCCCAGGCCGCCTGGCGTGCCGCGCCCAGCGCCGCGTAGTCGGCCGGGGCCGGTACGACGACCTGCGTACCGAACAGCCCCGGCGCGGCCGCCTGCACGGCGGGCAGCTCCGCCGCCGCGCCCAGCAGGAACACCCGGCGGATCTCGACCCCGCGCGAGCGCAGCACGTCCAGCGCGTCCACCAGCCCGCACAGCATGCCCTCGAAGGCGGCCCGGGCCAGGTGCTCCGGCTTCATCGAGTCCCGGCGCAGCCCGGACAGGGTCCCGGCCGCGTGCGGCAGGTTCGGGGTCCGCTCACCCTCCAGGTACGGCAGGAGCACGAGGCCGTGGGCGCCCGGCGTCGACTTCAGTGCGAGCTCGGACAGCCCCTCCAGGTCGGTGCCGAGCAGCTCGGCGGTGCCGCGCAGGGCCCGTACGGCATTGGAGGTGTTCACCACGGGCAGGTGCATGCCGGTGGCGTCGGCCAGCGAGGTGACCAGCCCGCCCGGCTCCGACACGGCCTCGTGGTGCACCGCCATCACCGAACCGGACGCACCGAGCGAGACCACCGCGTCGCCGGGCCCCAGTCCCAGCCCCAGTGCGGCGGCCATCGTCTCGCCGGTGCCGGCGGATATCAGCAGCCCCTCGGGCGTGGTCCCGGCGGCGTCGGCCGGGCCGAGGACCTCGGGCAGCAGCGCGCGGTGCCCGAGCGCGAGCTCGACGAGGTCGGGGCGCCAGGTGCCGGTGGCCGCCGACCAGTACCCGGTACCGGAGGCGCCGCCGCGGTCGGTGGTGCGCCGGGCCGGCCGGCCCAGCAGCTGCCAGACCAGCCAGTCGTGCGGGGACATGAGCACGGCGATCCGGCGGGCGGCCTCGGGGTCGGTGCGGGCCAGCCAGGCCAGCTTCGTGACCGGCTGCGCGGCGTGCGGGACCGAGCCCACCGCCTCGACCCAGGGGTGCCGGCCGCCGTAGGCGTCGATGAGGTCGGCGGCGGCGACCTGGCCGCGCTTGTCGTTGCCGACGAGGGCGGCCCGTACCAGCCCGCCCTGCGGGTCCAGCGGCAGCAGGCCGTGCTGCTGGGCCGAGACCCCTATGGCCTGGACACCTTCGAGGAGCCCGCCGCCGGCGGCCTCGCCGAGCGAGAGCAGCCAGGCCTGCGGGTCGGTCTCGTGGGGGCTGGCGCCGTCGGGTTCGCTCGTGGGCTGTGGATGGGGTGCGTACCCCTGGCGCAGCACGGCGCCGGTCTCTGTGTCACAGACGACGATGCGTGTGAAGGCGGAAGAGCTGTCCAGCCCGGCGACTATCCCCATGCAGTGAATTCTGCCGCACGCGGGGCCGGACTCGACCGCTCCGTAGCCCCCGGAACCTCATGGATCCCGGGGGCCCCGGTGCGCGGACCTGTGCGGCTAGGTGTTGCTGGTGCCCCAGTCGTCGTCGGCGCCGCCGCCGCCGACCCGGTCGCGCAGTCCGCGCACCCGCCCGGCGAGCGAGTCCGGGACGGCGTCGCCGACCTTCTGGCTCACCGCGGTGAAGGCCTTCCCGGCGAACTCGCGCCCGGTCTGGCCCGCCGTCTCGGCGGCGTTGCGCACCGCGGGGTTCTGCGCGATCTGCCGCGCGGACTTCCGCAGCTGCTCGTAGCGCTCGCGTCCGGCCCGGGTTCCGAGCACGTACCCGAGGGCCAGTCCGACCACGAACGTGACCTTGTAACGCATGCCTGCCACCCTTCGTCGTGTGGTGCCCGGCCTGCTGGCGATACCGATTGGCGGAGCACCCCCCTGCTTGCGCTAATCTATGACTCGCAACGGGCACTCGCCCCCCGGCAAGGCCGGAGGTGGGCTGTTCGATGCACCGCAGCAATCCCCTGTAGCTCAATTGGCAGAGCAGCCGACTGTTAATCGGCAGGTTACTGGTTCGAGTCCAGTCGGGGGAGCGCGGTCCCCTGTAGCTCAATTGGCAGAGCATTCGGCTGTTAACCGGAGGGTTGCTGGTTCGAGTCCAGCCGGGGGAGCAAGGAAGAAGAAGAGGACCCCGAGGGGTCCTCTTTTTCTCTTTGTCGCCCCGTCCGGGAACCGGACAGCCCTCAGCGCGGTCTCTCTGAACAGGCGAAGCCGATCATGCGAGGCATCCGAGGCAGGAGATCGTATGAGCGGCTATGCTGCGGCAGACGGCGCGCACACGTGTACGCGCCACGCCGTGAAGGGGCGGTAGCTCAGCCGGTTAGAGCAGCGGACTCATAATCCGTCGGCCGTGGGTTCGAGTCCCACCCGCCCCACTGCGAGCCGCAGGTGCAGAAACGATCGCACCTGCGGCTTCGGCGTTTCCGGGGTTCCCCCGTGCCGTCCGCGGACCGTGCGGCCGTACCCGCCCGCAGCGGCCGGCGCTCCCTCTCGGGCGGGCGCGGGGTCCGGGGCACCCGTAGCCCGACCGTGTGACGCGCCCGGACGAAGTACGGCCGCGTTGCGTGCCGGTCTCTCCCACCCGCCGCACAGGGTGCTTTCGTCTGGGGGCCGGGTGCGCGACGGCTCCCGTGGCCGTCCCGACGGGCCGGCCGCTGTCCAGCGTCCCTCCTGCGCATCGTCCGGTCCCCGAGTGCGTCCGCCGAAAGGCAGAAGGAGAGAACGTGGTGGCAGCAAACGCCGACCAGGGCCGCGGGGCGGCGTCCGCGCAGCTCCTCAGGGGCCAGAAGGCGTTGGTGACCGGCGCCAACTCGGGCATCGGCCTGGCGACCGCCGTCGCCCTGGGCCGGGCCGGAGCGGACGTCGTGGTGAACTACGTCGCCGGTGCGGACGAGGCACAGGAGGTCGTGAGGCGGATCGAGGGCTTCGGTGTGCGCGCCTACGCCCACGAGGCCGACGTGTCCGACGAGGACCAGGTGGTCGCCATGGTCGCGCGGATGGTCGAGGAGTTCGGCACCATCGACATCATGGTGGCCAACGCGGGCCTCCAGCGGGACGCGGCCCTGACGGAGATGACGCTCGCCCAGTGGCAGAAGGTCATCGACGTCAATCTGACCGGCCAGTTCCTGTGCGCGCGGGAGGCCGCCAAGGAGTTCGTCCGGCGCGGCGTGGTGGAGGAGGTCTCCCGCTCGGCGGGAAAGATCATCTGCATGAGCTCGGTCCACCAGATCATCCCGTGGGCGGGGCACGTGAACTACGCCTCCTCCAAGGGCGGTGTGGCCATGCTGATGCAGACCCTCGCCCAGGAGCTCGCCCCCCAGCGGATCAGGGTCAACGCGGTCGCACCCGGCGCCATCCGGACGCCGATCAACCGCGACGCCTGGTCCACCCCCGAGGCCGAGGCCGATCTCCTGCGGCTGATCCCGTACCGCCGTGTGGGCGATCCGGAGGACATCGCCAATGCCGTCGTCGCCGTGGCGTCCGACCTGCTCGACTACGTCGTCGGCGCCACCCTCTACGTCGACGGCGGAATGACGCTCTTCCCCGGCTTCGCCACCGGAGGCTGATCCCAGGTGCAGGATCACATCACGCCCCGCCGGGTGGTGATCCTCGGCGGAGGGTTCGCGGGGCTGTTCGCCGCCCGAGCCCTGCGGAAGTCTCCGGTCGCGGTCACCGTGGTCGACCGCCGCGCCCATCACCTCTTCCAGCCGCTGCTCTACCAGTGCGCCTCGGGGATCCTGTCCGAGGGGCAGATCGCACAGCCGCTCCGCGGGGTCCTGCGGCGCCACCACAACGTGCGCTGCGTGCTCGCCGAGGCCACCGACGTGGACGCCGGCGCCCGGCTGGTCCACGCCCGGCGGCCCGGGGGCGGAGCCGTCGTGCTGCCGTACGACGATCTGATCGTCGCGGTGGGCATGCGGCAGTCCTACTTCGGCCACGACGAGTTCGCCGCGCACGCACCCGGCATGAAGACCCTGGACGACGCGCTCGACATCCGCCGGCGGATCTACCGGGCGTTCGAGATGGCCGAAACGGCTGCCGACGACCGGGAACGGCAGCAGTGGCTCACCTTCGCGCTCGTCGGAGCCGGGCCGACCGGTGTCGAACTCGCGGGACAGATCAGGGAGATCGCCGGCCACACGCTCGACCGGGAGTTCCGGAAGATCGACTCCGCCAGGGCGCGGGTGCTGCTCTTCGAGGGGTCCGACGCGGTGCTGGGTTCCTTCGGCCCCCGGCTGGCCCACCGCGCGGCCCGGACCCTGCAGGATCTCGGAGTGGAGCTCCACCTGGGCACGAGGGTCACCGGCGTGAGCGCGGACGGCCTGACGGTGGAGGACCGTGACGGCCGGACGACCCGGTTCGACGCACGCACCGTGCTGTGGACGGCGGGCGTCGAGGCGCCTGCGATCGCGGCCGCGCTGGCCCGGGCGACCGGCGCCGAACAGGACCGGGCGGGACGCATCCTCGTGGAACCCGACCTCACCGTCCCCGGCCATCCGGAGATCCGTGTCACGGGCGACGTGATGGGGCTGAACGGGCTGCCGGGACTGGCCGAAGTCGCCATGCAGTCGGGTGCGTACGCGGGCCGCAGGGTGCGCCACGCCGTCGAGGGCAGGACGAAGGAGCCGAAGCCCTTCAGGTACGTGGACCTCGGCAGCGCCGCCTACATCGCCCGTGGCCGGGCCGTCGTCAAGGCCGGCCCGCTGCACCTGTCCGGCTTCACCGGCTGGCTGGTCTGGCTCTTCATCCACCTGGCCTTCCTCACCGGCTTCCGCAGCAGGCTGGGAGCGGTGCTCAGCTGGTCGGTCGCCTTCGCCACCGGCTCCCGGCGGGAGCGCGCCTTCACTATGACCGATTCCGGCTCCGATTCAGGCTCAGACTCAGGCGTCGACTCCGGCCCCGACGCGTCGGCGGTCCGTGCGCCCGGGCCGAAGGCGCCCGTGCCTCCCCCTCCGCCTCCGTGAGGGCGGGCCCGGCCCCGGGCCCCTCCGCATCCTGTCCCTCCGTAGCCCCGCCACCGCGCGGGGCAGACCATCGAGGCACACATGCTCAGCACCGCGGCCCTTCTGGCGAACAGCACCCCGCCCCAACTCCTGCCGGCGCGAGAGCTGATGGCCTTCACGCTGGCCTCGCACATCCTGCTGGTCCCGTTCGGCGTGGCACTGCCGTTCATCACGTTGCTGATGCACCACCGGGGGCTGCGCCGCAAGGACGAGGTCGCACTGAAGCTCGCCCGGCGCTGGTCGGCGGTGATGGCCGTCCAGTTCGCCATCGGGGTCGTCACCGGCACCGTGCTGTCCTTCGAACTCGGGCTGCTGTGGCCCGGGATGATGGGCCGCTGGGGCGACGTCTTCGGACTCGGGTTCGGCATCGAGGCCTGGGCGTTCTTCCTGGAAGCGGTCCTGATCGCGATCTACCTCTACGGCTGGCGGCGGCTGAAGCCCTGGACGCACTTCTGGCTGGCCGCACCGCTGCCCTTCGCCGCGTTGATGGGCGCCTTCGGCATCATCGCCGCCAATTCCTGGATGAACACCCCGCAGGGGTTCCGCCTCGACGCCCAGGGCAAGCCGGTCGACATCGACGTACGGCAGGCGATCTTCACGCCGATGTTCGGCCCGGAGTACTGGCACTTCGTGGTCGCGATGTTCCTGACCGCCGGCTACGTGGTCGCCGGCGTGTACGCGGTCGGCTGGCTGCGGGGGCGCCGTGACCGGTACCACCGGCTGGGCTTCACGCTGCCGTTCACGGTTGCGGCGGTCCTGACACCGGTCCAGTTCATGATCGGGGACTCCGCCGCACGGGCCGTCTACCAGAAGCAGCCGATCAAGTTCGCCGCCATGGAGATCGTCTGGGAGACCGGCACCCATATGCCGGAGTACCTGTTCGGACGGCTGAACAGCGACGGAACGATCTCCGGCGGAATCAAGATCCCTCAGCTGGACTCCATCCTCGCCGGATTCAAGCCCAGCACCCGGGTCACCGGGCTGACCGCGGTGCCGGCCGATGCCCGTCCCACGGTGGTCCAGGCCACCATCGCCCACTGGGCGTTCGACATCATGGTGACCATCGGCAGCCTGCTGATCCTGCTCGCCCTCTGGTACGGCTGGTGCTGGCTCAGACACCGGGACCTGCCCCGCAGCCGCTGGTTCTTCCGGTGCGCGGCCGTCGCGGGAGCCGCGTGCCTTCTCACCGTGGAGTGCGGCTGGATCACCACGGAGGTGGGCCGCCAGCCCTGGATCGTCTACAACCAGATGAGGGTCTCGGAGGCGGTGACCGACACGCGCGCGGGATCGCTGTGGGCGATGCTCGGCATCATGATCGTCGTGTACGTGGGGGTGTTCGGGGCGTTCCTCGCGGTCATCCTGAAGATGCGGACCCGCTGGCGCATCGCCGACGAGGGCGGGACCGCCGGGCCCGTCGATCCGCCCCCCGAGACCGACACCCCCTACGGGCCCAGAAGCGAACCCGAGCCGACAGGCGCGGGAACGACCCCCGGTGGCGGGTCCGACGGCACCCCCGGAGGTGCCGCGTGACGGCCGACCTCGTCGCCTGGGTGATGGTGCTCGCACTCGCCGCCTACGCCTGCGCCGGAGGGACCGACTACGGCGCGGGCTTCTGGGACCTCACGGCGGGCGGCGCGGAGCGGGGGAAGCGTCCGCGATGGCTGATCGACCACGCCATGGCGCCCGTCTGGGAGGTCAACAACGTCTGGCTGATCTTCGTCTTCATCGTGATGTGGACGGGCTTCCCGGCCATGTTCCAGGCCGTGTTCGGCGCGCTGTGGCTGCCGCTGGCCCTGGCGGCGATCGGCCTCGTGCTCCGCGGCGCCGGATTCGCCCTGCGCAAGCCGACCCGGCGACTGGCGCAACGGCGGATCTACGGCGCGATGTTCGCCGTCTCCTCGCTGCTCACGCCGTTCTTCCTCGGGGCGGCGCTGGGGGCGGTGGCCTCCGGCCGGGTCGCGGTGGGCACGGCCGCCTCCGCGCACGCCTGGGCCAATCCGACCTCCGTCCTCACGGGCCTGCTGGCCATCGCGGCCACCGCGTTCCTCGGCGCGGTGTTCCTCTGCTCCGACGCACGCCGCTTCGGAGCCGACGACCTGGTGGACCACTTCCGGCTGAGGGCACTGCTGGCCTTCTGCGCCGTCGTCGTCCTCGGGCTCATCGGTCTGCCGGTCACCCATGACGACGCCCGGTACGTCTGGGAGGGGCTCACCGGGGGCTGGGGCCTGCTGCTGCTCGTGCTGGCCGCGATCTGCGGTCTGGTGACGGCGGTGCTGCTGCTGCGCCGGTCCTACCGCTGGTCCCGCTACACCGCGGTGGCGAGCGTCGCCCTGACCGTCGGCGCCTGGGGATGCGCGCAGCGGCCCTACCTGCTGCCCACCACGCTGACGGTGGCCGACGGGGCCGGGGCCCCGCAGAGCATGCACTGGCTGGCCATCGTCACGGCGATCGCGGTCCTGCTGGTGGGCCCGGCGCTCGTCCTGCTCTACCGGCTCGACACCATGGGCGAACTGGAGCCCCTCACCGACGCAGACACCCAGGCAGCCGGCGCCCCCGGGGACAACCTGTAGCGGCGTCAGCCCAGGCGGGCGGCTATGTGGTCGCCCACCCGCAGGGCGTTGGCGATGGCGGTCAGCGACGGGTTCACCGCGCCGATGCTGGGGAAGAAGCTGGTGTCCACGACGTAGAGGTTGTCGAGGTCGTGGGCCTTGCAGTTGACGTCGAGGGCCGAGCTCCGCGGGTCGTCGCCGAACCGCACGGTGCCGGCCTGGTGAGCGGTGGCGCCGATGGGCATGCCCTTGTGCAGGTAGATGCTGTGGTCCAGCAGGTGGTGCTCGTGCATGCCCAGATGACCGAGCATCCCCCGCAGCTTGTGCTGGAGGCGCTTCAGCCCGGCGATGTTGTTCTCCTCGTCGAGGGCCAGGTGGATGGCGTCGTCCTTGTCGAGGGTGACCCGGCTGCCGGGCAGCGGAAGGTCCTCCCCGCACAGCCAGAAGTCGACGGCGTGGTGCGCCAGCACCTCGAAGGGCATGCCGGGCATGACGGCGCCGGCCCAGCGCGGTGCCTCGCCGTGGATCTGGTCGGCGTCCGACTTGCCGAGCATCTGGATGCCGCCGAGCGGGTACTCCCAGTCGTCCGCGCCCAGGTACCAGTCGTTCAGCGCCAGGGTCTTCTGGAACCGGGTCGGGTTCGGTTCCTTCGACACCGCCATCAGCGCCAGGTTGTTGTGGCGCATGTAGTGGCGTCCGACCACGTCCGAGCTGTTGGCCAGTCCGCCGGGGTGCCGGTCATTGGCCGAACGCAACAGCAGGACGGCGGAGTTGACCGCTCCCGCCGAGACCACCACGATGTCGGCGCCGAACACCTCGGTCGTGCCGTCCGCCAGCTCGGCGACGACTCCGGTGACGGTGCGTCCGGTCGCATCGGTCTCCAGGCGCCGCACATCTGCTCCGGTCACCATCGTCACGTTGTCGTGGGCCAGTGCCGGATCGACGCAGATCACCTGCGCGTCGGACTTGGCGCCCAGCAGACAGGGGAAGCCGTCGACCCGTTCGCAGCGGATGCAGACGCTGTCATGGGTGGCCCGGCCGTTCTCGTCCTGGGTGAGGTTCACGCCGATCGGCAGGTGGAAGGGGTGCAGGCCGGCCTTCTCCAGATCGTCGCTGAGCTGCTGGATGCGGGGCTCGTGCTCGACCGGCGGGTAGGCGTACTGCGCGCCGGCCGGTCCCGCGGTGGGGTCCTCGCCGTGCCGGCCGTGCACCAGGTAGAGGTGTTCGGCCTGGGTGTAGTACGGCTCCAGGTCCTCGTAGCGGATCGGCCAGGCCGGGGAGACACCGTCGTGGTGGCGCAGTTCGCCGAAGTCCTCCGGCCGGAGCCGGAAGAGCGCGGCGCCGTAGAACTTGGTGTTGCCCCCGACGTAGTAATTGACCTCCGGGGGGAACCGGTTGCCGTGCTTGTCGTACCAGAACTCCGGGGCGCGGTACTTGCCCTTGACGAAGACGGCGGTGGAGTCCCAGTTGTCCCGCTCCCGGGGCAGGTAGCCGCCGCGTTCCAGGATCAGGACCCGCTTGCCGGTGGGGGCCAGCCGGTGGGCGAGCGTTCCGCCGCCCGCTCCCGTACCGATGACGATGACGTCGTAGTGCTGATCGTCGGCCATGAGAGGGTCCCGTTCTTGGAGTCTTCGGCTGTCCTGGCCGTGGCGCCCGTCCTGGGGCTCCGGTCTGCGCCGTTCCGCGCGGACACTCGCACAATCGGGATATTCGGCTCCTTTCCCAAGTTATCGGGTGGGTCGGGCGGTGGCGACCCGACGGGGTCCGGCGGACGCCCGTCATCCCGCCGCCCGGAGGGCGCGCACCGCCCGGTCGACGATGGCCTGCGGGCCGGCCGTGGCGTCGACGGTCAGGCCGGGCTCATCCGGCCGCAGCGGTTCGAGGGCGGCGTACTGGGAGTCCACCAGGGAGCGGGGCATGAAATGGTCCGCCCGGCCGGCGACCCGCCGGTCCGCGGTCGCGCTGTCGAGCGCCAGGTAGAGGAACCAGGTGCCCTTGCCCGCCCCGCGGAACAGGTCCCGGTACTCGTGCCGGAGGGCCGAGCACGCCACCACCCCGCCCCGGCCGGCGTCGGTCGCCTCCCGGATCCATCGGGCGACGGACAGCAGCCACGGCCGCCGGTCCTCGTCGTCGAGCGGATGACCCGCGGCCATCCTGGCGCGGTTCGCGGCAGGGTGGACGTCGTCCGCGTCCAGGAAGGCCACCGTGAGCTGCTCTGCGAGCAGCGCCCCGACGGTGGACTTGCCCGATCCCGAAACGCCCATCACCACCACGACCGTCGGCGGCGCGTTCACAGGACGGCGATCGGGTTGACCGGTGAGCCGGTGGCGTCCGGCAGCCTCAGCGGGGCGATCACACAGAGGAAGGACCAGCGCCCCTGCGCCTCACAGGCCGGTGCCAGGTCCTCGAACTGCAGGTAGTCCAGCAGGTGAAGGCCCATGGCGTGGATCGCCAGCACATGAACGGGGAAGGCGACGCCCTCGGTGGAACTCGGCGCGGTGTCGTTGTTCCCGTCCCCGCCGAGCACGGCGACCCGCCGGTCCGCGAGGAACTCCAGCGCGGACGGATGGAGTCCGGCGCGCTCCCGCGCCGCGTGCCACGGCCCGAGTTCGGCGCGGCGCCTGCGATGGCCCACGCGGACGAAGAGCAGATCGCCCTCTCCCACGCGCAGGTGCTGGGCGGCCTCGGCCGCGCCGAGGTCCTCGGCGCTCACATGATCGCCCGGTTCGAGCCAGGGCGCGCCGCGCAGCCGCGGGATGTCCAGCAGCACGCCGCGTCCGACGATCCCGTCGCCCGCCACCTCTATGGAGAGCGACGTCGCGCCGTCCGCCGTGACGCTGCCGGCCGATACGCCCCCGTGCAGGGTGCCGTCGTAGATCACGTGGCAGAGGGCGTCGATGTGGCTGTCGGCGTCGCCGTGGACGTTCATCGCGAAGCTGTCCGTCGCGAACTGCAGCCCGCCGGAGCCGTCCTCCCCGGGCCGCGCGCTCATCCGGTGCTCCGCGGGCTCCGGATTGTCCGGGCCGGGCCGCGTCTCCACCGGCGCGGCGAGCGTGATCGTCCGGCCGGTCACCGCCTCCCGGGTCGCGGCCAGCACCGTGGCGGGAGTGAGCGCGGCCAGAGCGCCCCGGTCACCCGCGGCCCAGGCCGCGCCCGCGCGCAGGCGCCGGTACAGCGCGCCGAACTCGTCCTCGGTCAGCCGCGGAGCGCGCGGCGGACGGGCATCCGTGACCATGGGTCAGCGCCCGGTCTCCGCGTCGAGGGCCTCGTCGAGGGTGGTGGCCGCCATGATGAGCGACAGGTGGGTGAACGCCTGCGGGAAATTGCCCAGTTGCTCCCCGCTCGGCCCGATCTCCTCGGCGAAGAGCCCGACGTGGTTGGCGTAGGTCTGCATCTTCTCGAAGGTGTAGCGGGCCTGGGGCAGCCGCCCCGCCCGGGCCAGCGCGTCGACGTAGAGGAAGGTGCACAGGCTGAAGGTGCCCTCCGAGCCGCGCAGTCCGTCCGGCGACGCCGCCGGGTCGTAGCGGTAGACCAGGCTGTCGGAGACGAGCTTGCGGTCCATCGCGTCCAGGGTGGAGAGCCAGGTCGGGTCCCTGGGGGAGAGGAACTGGACCCTCGGCATGAGCAGCAGGGAAGCATCCAGGACGTCACTGCCGTAGTGCTGGATGAAGGCACCCTCCCGCTCGCTCCAGCCGCGCTCCATGACCTGCTCCAGGATGGCGTCCCTCGCGGCGCGCCACTTCAGCACGTCGGCGGGCCTGCGGAAGTGCTCGGCCAGGCTCAGACCGTGGTCGAAGGCCGCCCAGGACATCACCCGGCTGTAGGTGAAGTCCTGGCGGCCGCCGCGGGTCTCCCAGATGCCCTCGTCCGGCCGGTCCCAGGCCTCGGCGAACCAGTCGAGCATCCTGGCCATCGACTTCCATCCCCGGTAGGTGGACTGCTGCGCGATCTCCCGGCCCTGGGAGAGTGCGTAGAGGGCCTCGCCGTAGATGTCCAGCTGGAGCTGGTCGGCGGCACCGTTGCCGATGCGGACGGGGTAGGAGCCGCGGTAGCCCTCGAAGTGTTCGAGCGTCTCCTCGGGCAGGTCCGGGTTGCCGTCGACCCGGTACATCGTCTGGAGCGGCTCGTCGTCCTTGCCCTCGCGTTCCTGCAGCCTGTCGATCAGCCAGTGGAGGAAGGCGGTGGCCTCCTCGGCGAACCCGAGGTCCAGCATGGCGCGCACGGACAGCGCGCTGTCGCGCACCCAGGTGAAGCGGTAGTCCCAGTTGCGTTCTCCGCCGACCTGCTCGGGCAGGCCCATGGTGGCCGCCGCGACGAGGGCGCCGGTGGGGGCGTAGGTGAGGAGCTTGAGGGTGATGACCGAACGGTGCACCAGCTCGGGCCAGCGGCCCCGGTAGCGGGACTGGCGCAGCCAGGACTGCCAGAATTCGCCGGTGTCGGCGACCTGCGCGGTGAGTCCGTCGACCGTCGGGGGTGCGGGTGCCTCGCCGCCGGACGCGCAGACGGTGAAAACTGCGCCGCCGGACTCGCCGGCGCTCAGCGTCACCCTGCCGCGCACGTCCTGGCCGTCCCGCTCCAGCGGGAAGGAGGTCTGCAGGTGCGCGTCCATGTCCGGGGCCCGGAACAGACCGGTGTTCCCGCCGAGCTCCAGCCGGTGCTCGGCCCGCCCGTAGTCGAAGCGCGGCCGGCACTCGAACGTGAACTCGACGGTCCCCCGTACGGCGCGCACGACGCGCACCAGGGTGTGACGGTCGGTGGCGGTGCGGGTCCGGTCCGGAGGCATGAAGTCGACCACCTCGCCCACCCCGTCCGGCGACATGAACCGGGTCACCAGAATGGCGGTGTCGGGGTAGTAGAGCTGCTTGCAGGTCGTGTCGGGGTGCTCGGGGCCCAGCCGCATGTACCCGCCGCCGTCATGGTCGAGCAGGGCGGCGAAAATGCTGGGCGAGTCGAACCGGGGAGCGGCGAACCAGTCCACGACCCCCTGCGACGAGACGAGCGCGGCGGTCTGCAGGTCGCCCACCAAGCCGTGTTCGGCAATGGGAGGGTAGCGGTCCATGGCTGCTCCGAGGTCGCGGAAGAGCCCCCTGCTCCCACTATCGGCCACTCGGGTGGCCCTTGCGCGTCGAAGCGGAGGGTGTCCGCCCGCCCGAGCCGGGCGCCCCATCCGGCGCACGGGACCCTCCCGCGCGGGCGTCGCGGCACCGGCCGCCGTCGCCGGGTGGGGTCTCTGCCCGCCCGTGGGCCCCAACAGGCGAATGCGCCCGGCGATTTCACCGGCGGGAACGTGTTGCGCTTGACCGGTGCGACGCGGGGCCGCAGGCTCCCGACGGACGGGCCCGCGTCGCAGGCCACCACGGCGCCGGAGTCCGAGGACACCGGCAGGGCGGACCCAGGAGGCCACGCGTGCAGCGAAGCCGTACCGGACGGCGACTGACCCTCCGCCACGGCAGGCAGCGCGCCGTCGTCGTCGAGCTGGGCGCGGCCCTGCGGTCGTACGCGGTCGGTGAACGGGCCGTGATCGACGGATTCGCCGAACAGGGCCCGATCACCGGCGGGCGCGGCCAGCTCCTCGTGCCGTGGCCCAACCGGATCGGCGACGGCCGCTACTCCTGGGCCGGGCACGACCAGGAGCTGCCGCTCACCGAGCCGGCCGGCGGCAACGCCATCCACGGGCTGCTCCGGTGGGTCGCGTGGCAGGTCGTGGAGGCGAGCGAGAGCCGCGCCGTCCTGGAGGTCCCGCTGTGGCCGCAGCCGGGCTACCCGTTCCACCTGCACGTGCGTGCCGAGTACGCCCTGGGGGAGCGCGGGCTCGAAGTCGCCGTCACCGCGCGCAACCTCGACGCGAGTGCCGCACCCTACGGCTTCGGCCAGCACCCCTACGTCACCGCGGGCACGGCGGTCGTCGACCCGGCGGTGCTGACCGTTCCCGCCCGGACCTGGCTGCGCACCGATGAGCGCGGTCTGCCGGTGGCCGCCGAACCGGTCGACGGGACCGAGTACGACCTGCGAACGCCGCGGGCCGTCGGTGCGCTCCGGCTGGACACCCCCTTCGGCGACCTCGACCGGGACGCGGACGGCCGGGCCGTGGTGCGACTGGCCCACCCGTCGGGCGGGTACGGCACGGATGTGTGGCTCGGTGAGGGCGCCGACTACGTACAGCTCTACACCGGCGACACACTGCCGCCGGGGGAGCGCCGTCGCGCGATCGCCGTCGAGCCGATGACCTGCCCCCCGGACGCGTTCCGCAGCGGCACCGGGCTGATCGCCCTCGCCCCGGGCGAGGAGCACACCGTCCGCTGGGGGATCACGGCGTGGGGGGACTGACGGCGCCGTCGCGTTCGCCGGACCGGTCCGCCCCGGCACCCGGGGCCCCGCTCCTCTCACGGGTGCATCGGGGGCTCCGGGGCTCCGGGGGCACCGGGGGTTTTTCCGGGGGTGAGGGGAGCGGGCCGGGCGTCGGGTCAGAAGGCCTCCGTCTCGTCCGTGAGGTGGCGCAGTACGTCCGTCAGGTCCTGGCGGCGGGCGAACGCCGCACGCTGGCGGTGGGCACCCGACCCGTCCCGCAGGAGACCCGCCAGGGTCTTGGCCGCGTGGTCGAGGTCGCCGGAGGCGGCCAGTTCCGGGGCGACCAGGTCCAGCAGGGCCTCCGCCAGGTCCGCCGCGGGGAGCTCCGTCCCCGAGTACGGGTCGAGGCCGAATCCCTCTAGGCCGTCGTGGGCCGCCCGCCAGCGCGCGAGACGCAGTACGTCGTCCCGTACGGCCGGCTCGGGACGCCGCTCCGCGATCTCGCGCAGTGCCGTCGAGACCAGGGCGCGGGCCAGCTCCGCCTGGAGGACGGCCGAGTCGATGTCCGGGGACATGTCGGGCGCCCGGATCTCGAGCGTCGGCCAGTGCCCGGACGGGCGCAGGTCCCAATAGACCATCTTGGTGTCCAGGGCCGCCCCGGAGCCGAGCAGGGTCTGGACCGAGCGCCGGAAGTGGGCCGTGGACGTGAAGTGCGGGGGCAGGCCCGCCGAGGGCCAGCCGGACCAGGCCATCGCCCGCCAGCTGGCGTGACCGGTGTCGCGGCCGCCCCAGAACGGCGAGTTCGCGGCCAGCGCGATCAGCGTGGGCAGCCAGGGTCTGATCCGGTTGGACACGGCCACCGCCGTGTCCACGTCGAGCGTGCCGATGTGGATGTGGCGGCCGCAGCTGACGAGGGTGTCGGTGAGCGCGCCGAAACGGCGGTGCTGCTCGCGCTGGCGCGGCTCGTCGTCGGTCAGGTGCAGCGGCCCCTGCACGGCGACGACCGGCGAGGGGGCGGCCAGCAGCCGGCAGCCGTGGGCGCGGGCGGCCCGGCCGAGGGTGCGCCGCAGGGCGGCGAGCTCGGCGCGCAGGGTGGCGGCCGAGTGCGCTATCGGGGTGGATATCTCCACCTGGTAGCGGGTGCCCTCGGGATGCAGCTCGCCGGGCAGCCCGCCGGCCGTCGCCAGGACCAGCGGGGCGGCGGGGACCACCCGGAAGGTGCGGGCGTCGACGAGCAGGAACTCCTCCTCGACTCCGACGGTGAGGGGGACGGTGGGGCGCACCGTGTTCTGCGTCGTGCCGGTGCTCGTGGTGCTGTTGCCAGGTTCGATCACTACGCCTCCCTGGACATACGAGTCTTTTCATCATGAGCCGAACGCGAGGGGAGGAGCGCACGTCGATTCGGTCAAATGTCCGGTGATAGTGGCGAGTTACCGGTAACGAGTCGCCCGCGCGGGGAGTCCGGGGCCGGGTGGGGCGACTGTTGCCGGTGGGTGGGAGGGACGAAAATCCCGGAGGGCCGCGGACGGCCGGTGGTTATCATCCGCTGTGACCCCCGAGACCGCTCCGCCCCGCCCCCCGCAGCGAATATTCGCCGACCTCACCCCGCTGAGCGTGTCCCTGGACTACCGGCGGCTGTGGTTCGGCGGAACCATCTCCTGGGTCGGCCAGGCGATGACCACCCTCGCGATCTCGCTGCAGGTCTACGACATCACGGGGTCCAGCTTCTCGGTCGGGCTCGTGGGGCTCTTCTCGCTCGTCCCGCTCGTCGTCTTCGGTCTCTACGGCGGCGCGATCGCCGACACCGTGGACCGGCGCAAGCTCGGCCTCTACAGCTCGCTGGGCGCCGCCACGCTGTCGGTCGCGCTCGCCGCGGCGGCGCTGCTCGGCTTCCACCACGTCTGGTTCCTGTACGCCGTCGTCGCGCTCCAGGCGGTCTGCGGGGCGCTCACCGGACCGGCGCGCTCCGCCATGATCCCCAGGCTGCTGCCGACCGAACTGCTGCCCGCGGCCAACGCCCTGAACTCCGTGACCATGACCTTCGGGATGATGGCCGGCCCGGCCCTGGGCGGGGTCATCGTCACCTTCGGGGGCTACGAGACGGCCTACCTGATCGACGCCGTCACCTTCACCGCCGCGCTCTACGCGATGTGGCGGCTGCCGTCGATGAAGCCCGACCGGGCCGAGGGCGCGCGGGGCCGGGCCTCCGTCATCGACGGCCTGCGCTTCCTCGGTACCCGGCCGAACATCCGGATGACCTTCTTCTCCGACCTGGCCGCCATGGTGCTGGCGCAGCCCCGGGCGCTGTTCCCGGCCGTCGCCGGGCTCTGGTTCGGCGGCGGCGCCGGCACGGTAGGCCTGCTGGTCGCCGCCTCGGCCGCCGGGGCGCTGCTGGGCGGTCTGTTCTCCGGCTGGCAGGGCCGCATCCGCCGGCACGGACTGGCGATCCTGCTCGCCGTGGCCGGCTGGGGGCTGGCCGTCGCCGTGTTCGGGCTCACCCGGAACCTGTGGCTCGGCATGTTCTTCCTGGCGCTGGCCGGCTACGCGGACACCGCCTCGATGGTGTTCCGCACCACCATGCTCCAGGCCGCCACCCCCGACGACATGCGGGGCCGCCTCCAGGGCGTGTTCATCGTGGTCGTCGCGGGCGGGCCCCGGCTCGGGGACTTCCTCGCCGGGACCGCCGCCGAACTGACCTCCCCGACCACGGCCGTCACGGGCGGGGGACTGGCCTGCGTGCTGGTGCTGGGACTGCTCGCACTGCGCTGGCGGAACTTCGCCCGCTACGACGCGCGGTCCCCGCAGGCCTAGGCCGTCTCTTTCGGATCTTGTCGGCCGAGCCCGCGTTGTCCGGTGCCGTGCATCGCAAGGCGGAGGAGCTCCCGCGTACTGGACGTACTCGGGAGCCCCGACAACACAGCGAGGTGCGGTGCCGGGCAACGCGGGCCTGGGGGCACCTCCCAGCGGTAGCTGGGGGAGCAAGATCCGAAAGAGACGGCCTAGGCGTCCACCGGCTCGCGGGTGCGGTCCCCGCCCTCGGCGCCGGTGTTCGGGGTTCCGGCCGGTTCGAAGAGCAGGATCTGCGCCTCCTCCGCCGCCGCGGGGCAGTGCTCGACCCCGCGCGGGACGACGTACATCTCCCCGGGGCCCAGGACCACGTCCCCGTCGCGCAGCCGGATCGTCAGCGTGCCGCCGACCACCAGGAAGAGCTCGTCGGTGTCCTCGTGGGTGTGCCAGATGAACTCGCCCTGCAGCCGGGCGGCCTTGACCTCGTAGTCGTTGACGCGGGCGATGCGCCGCGGGGCCCACTGCTCGGTGAAACCGGCCAGCTTCTCGGCGATGTTGACCTTGTGTGTCGTCATGCGGACAGCCTGGCGGCACGCCCGCGGGCGGTCTTGTACGTTCCTGACATGGCCGCGATACGTCCGCGCAGCACCGTGTCCGCCTGGCAGCCGCCGGTGACCGGCATCGCCGAGGTCTTCCACGCCCGCTTCACCGAGCACGCGTACCCGGCCCATGTGCACGACACCTGGGCGCTGATGATCCTCGACGGCGGGCGGGTGGACTTCGCCCTCGACGGGGAACGGCACCGCGTCGGGGTGTCGGACCAGGTGATCCTGCTGCCGCCGGGGGTGGCCCACGACGGGCGGACCGTGAACGGGACGGGGTTCCGAAAGCGCGTGCTGTACCTGGAGACCTCGGTGCTGCCGGAGCGGCTGGCCGGAGCCGCCGTCGACGCCCCGCTGCCGGCCGGTCCGGCGCTGCGCGAGCGGATGCACGGGCTGCACCTGGCGCTCGCGGAGCGGGACCCCTTCGAGGCCCAGTCGCGGCTCGCCTTCGTGGCGGAGCGGCTGCACGGGTGGCTGGCGGGGCACGCTGCCGAGCTGCCGGGGCCCGGGCCGGGCGCGGCGCCGGGCGCGAAGGTCGCCGTACGGCTGCGCGAACTGCTCGACGCGCGGGTGGCCGAGGGGATCACCCTGGCGGAGGCCTCGGCCGAGCTCGGGCACCTGCACCCCACCCACCTGATCCGGAGCTTCGGCGCGGCGTACGGGCTGCCGCCGCACGCGTACCTGACCGCGCGGCGGGTGGCCCTCGCGCGGCGGTTGCTGCTGGCGGGGGTCCGGCCGGCCGAGGCGGCGGTGGCCGCGGGGTTCTACGACCAGGCGCACCTGACACGGCACTTCGGGCGGCACGTCGGGATCAGCCCGGCGCGGTTCGCCCGGTCCGGCCGGCTGTGAAGGGAAGCCGGCCGGTTCGTTGCCGTGCCGGGTGGACGTCCGGCTTCCGGCCCGCCGGGACCGGTCCCTAGGCGGTGTCCTCGCCGTGGCCGGGCCGGGCCGGGCCGACGATGCCGCGGGCCACGCCCAGGGCGACCAGGTCCTGGGGGCGGATGCGGAGCTGGTCCGCCGTGGCCGGGGCGGCCGACGGCGGGCGCTTGAGGATGGCCGCCGCCAGTTCCGGGGCGATCACCGAGAAGTAGCTGTCCGGGGTGACCCAGGTGTTCCCCGGCGCGGCCAGCGCGAGGGCGCCGCCCGAGCCGCCCTCGCCGATCAGCAGGGTGGTGACGGGGACCGTGGCCGCGGCCAGCGCCGCGAAGGCGTCCGCGATGGCCGCGCCGGCGCCCGCGTGCTCGGCGGCGGCGTCGTTGGCCGCGCCCGGGGTGTCCACCAGGGTGAGCACGGGGATGCCGAGCCTTTCGGCGAGGCGGACGACGCGGGCGGCCGTACGGTAGCCCGCCGGGCGGGTGGCCGTGCCGCACTGGGCGGCGTAGGCGACGGCGCGGCCCTCGCGCAGCCCGAATCCGCACAGCATGCCGGGGTCGGTGGCGCCCGCGCGGTCCCCGGAGAGGGGCAGGCGGAGCTCGAAGTACGCGTCCAGGTACGCGGCGGCGCGCGGCCGGTCGGGGTGACGGGCCTGCAGCACGGCGCCCCAGCCGGTCCGCGGAGGTTCTCCGCCCGCCGCGCGGCCCAGCGCCGCCGGCGGTTCGACCGGCCCGGCGGGCCGGGGCGCGGCCAGCACGCGGAGCCAGTCGGCGAGGGTGCCCGGGAGCCCGGCGGCGGGCACCACGGCGTCCACGTGGCCGGCGGCGTACTGGCCCTCGGCGGAGTAGGCCGCCGGGTCCGCGTCCGCCGGGCGCACCCGGGACCCGGCGAAGCCGACCTGGGCGCCGGGGAGCGCGAGGACGACATCGGCCCCGGCGCCGAGGGTGGCCCAGCCGCCGCCGGTGGTCGGATCGCGCAGTACGGCGAGCTGGGGGAGGCCCGCGGCCCGGGTCAGGACGCACTGGCGGGCCACGCGCTGGAGCTGTGTCAGCGCGAGCATGCCCTCCTGCATCCGGGAGCCGCCGGTGGCGATGAGCGAGACGAGGGGGAGGCGGTGTTCGCGGGCGTGTACGTACGCGGCTTCGAGCCGGTCCCCGGTGCGCTCGCCCAGCGAGCCGCCGAGGAAGCCGAACTCGAAGGAGATGACGGCGGCTTCGTGGCCGCCGATGCGGGCGGTACCGGTGACCACGGACTCCTGCTCGCCGGTGCGCGCGGCGGCGCGGGCGCGGGAGTCCGCGTAGCCGGTCCACTCCAGGGGGCCGTCGGGTCCATGGGGGCCGTCGGCGGGTGACTCCTCGCCGGGGGCGGGGAGTTCGGCGAAGCTGCCGGGGTCGGTCACGGAGGCGATGGCCGCGCGGGCCGAGAGGCGGGTCGTCACGGGGTCACAATAGAAGGTTCCTGTCGTTCGGGTCGGGCGGTCAGGGGGAGGGACAGGGGCAGGAGGGCCGCGGTGAAGAAGAGCGCGCCGAGCGGCAGCAGGTCGAGGCTGACGGCGGTGGTGGCCGTGCCCAGCAGCACCATGACGGGCCGCCAGGGGCTGACGCGGCGCTGGACGGCGAGATGGACCAGGAGCCACAGGAGGCCGACGTAGAAGAGGATCGGGCCGACGGTGTAGACGGCGGGCAGCACCCCGGGGTGGCTCTGGATCTCGTCGAAGAGCCGGGACATCTCCGGGCGGTCGGCGGCTCGGAAGCCGACGACGAGGTCGATGACGGCCTGGGCGGTGACGGCCAGCATGCCGGCCAGGCCCAGCAGGGTGGCTGCGGCGGCGCCGAGGCGGCCCGCCCCGCGGGCGGGCCCCGTCATCCGGTGCAGGGCCGGGAGGATCAGCGCGAACTGCAACACGCCCGCCAGCAGCGCGATGTGGCCCGCGGTCCAGGCGGCGCCGGGGCCGTGGTCGGGGTCGCTGAGCCGGATGAGGCCGTAGACCAGCATGCACAGGGGAGCGGTGACGAAGGCGGCCCGGGTGAGGGCCGCCCGGCGCGGACGCGGCGGTTGATTGGTCATGTACCGATCATTGGGGCCGGGCGTCCGCGCCGTATCCGGCATCACCCCGAGCCCACCCCGAGCCCACCCCGAGCTCACCCCGACCCGCCCCCGAGCAGTCCCCGACCGCTCCCGGACCACTCCCGCCCCGTCCCCGCCCCCGACCGCCCGCCGGAGCCGTCACCCGAGGCCCGGCAGGGGGAAGGCGATCTTGAGGGCGTAGGCGGCGACCAGTCCGTAGCCGAGGCGGAAGGTCCAGACGCGGGCGCCGTGCGGGATGCGGTGACCGGCGAGGGAGCCGAGCGCCACGAGCGCCTGCTGCCACAGGAGGGAGGCGGCGCCGACACCGAGGAGGAAGGCGGCTCCCGCCGGGCCGGCCCGCAGATCCGCGCCCTGGGCGGTGGTGAGGGCGGCGAAGTAGAGGGCGGTGGTGGGGTTGAGGGCGGTGAGGCCGACGTACCGGGCGAACGCCTTGGCCGGCCGTGCCGGGGCGGCGACGGAGGCCCGGCCCCCTCCGGCCGGGGCCGGGGGCGCCGCCGCCCCGGGGGCCGGCGGCGGGGCCGGGGAGGCCCGCGAGAGGCCGTGGGCCGCGATGACCAGCAGGATCACCGCCGAGGCCAGCCGGACCCAGGCCTCGACCGGCGAGACGTGGGAGGCCACCCAGGGCCCCAGGGCGGTGGCGAGGGCCGCGTAGCCGAGGTCGACCGCCGCGATTCCCGCGGCCGCGGCCACGGCCGTACGGCGGTTGCGCATCGCCTCCTGGAGCAGCAGCACGCTCATCGCACCCATGGGCATCGCCACGCCCAGCCCCGCGACCGTGCCCGCAAGCGCCGGTGTCATCAGTTCGCTCATGGGGGCGAGATTCGGCCCCGGCCCCGGCAGGACGAGCGCGAGTATCGGCCCCGGCTGCGAGAATCGCGGTATGGACCGCCTCGACAGGGAAATCCTCGGCATCCTGCAGCAGGATGCGCGGATCTCGTACCGGGACCTGGGTGTCCGTGTCGGCCTCAGCGCCAATGCCACCGCCGACCGGGTGCGGCGGATGCGCCGCGAGGGGGTGATCCGTGCCTTCACCACGATCGTCGATCCGGCCGCCGACACCGGCGCCGGGCTCGTCGTCTTCATCGACGTCACCCTGCGCCAGGACACCACCAACGAGGAGTTCGAGCGGCAGGTCGCCAGGCTCCCCGGGATCACCGAGGTCGTGCACGTGACCGGCCAGCACGACTACCTCGTCCGCGCCCGGGCCGCCGACCCCGCCGCCCTCGACGGGCTGCTCCGCCGGCTGAAGCGGGAGGCGGGGGTGGCCCAGTCCAACACCCGGATCGCCCTGCGCGCCGCCACCCGCCCGGGTCAGTGACCCGGGCGCACTACAGCACCGACTCCCACGTCACCGTCGTGCCCCGCGCTCCCGACTCCGTACGGCCGTCGTCCGCCACCGTCAGACGGACCCGGGACGGGTCCGCCTCCACCTGCACGTCGATGAAGGTGATCCCGCCGCGCCGGTGCGCCGCGGCCAGGGCGCCGCGCAGGGCCCCGAGCAGGTCGCCCGCCACCGGCTCCGGCAGCAGGGCGTCCACCGCACCCGAGAAGTGCACCGACGGCTGGAAGCCGAGCACGGCGGCCGCCCCGCCCGTCTCGCGCAGCACCCGGCCCCGGAAGGTCGTCGGGGCGTCGGTCGGCGGCTGCTGGAGGGCGAAGATGGCCGTCCGGACCTCCTGGATGGTGGAGTCCAGCTCGTCCACGGCCCGGCCCAGTTCGTCGCCCACCGTGTCCCCGGACGGGGCGTTCGCGGCCCGCCGCCGGGTGCTCTCGAGCATCATCTCCGTGGCGAAGAGCCGCTGGACCACCAGGTCGTGCAGGTCCCGCGCGATCCGGTCGCGGTCCTCGTACACCGCCAGCTGCTCGCGGTCGTGCTGGGCGTCCGCCAGTACGAGGGCCAGCGCGGCCTGGGAGGCGAACTGCGAGGCGAGCAGCCGGTCCACCGCGTCGTACGCGGGACCGCCGCGGGCGCGGGGCAGGGCCAGGGTGCCGATCAGCTGGCCGCCGCTCTGCAGCGGGAGCATCATGCTCGGCCCGAACCGCTCGCGCACGTGCGTGGTCATCCGGGGGTCCGTCGCCGAGTCCTCGATGAAGACGGGCTCGCCGCCGAGGAGTTGTACCAGCACCGGCGAACCGGGCGCGATCGCCGTCCCCACCAGGTCCCCGGGGTCCCCCTGCGTGGAGGCGGCCACGATCTCCATGCCGCCCTCGGGGGTCGGCTGGAGCACCACCCCGGCCGCGGCGTCCGCCAGCAGCCGGGCCCGTTCGGCCACGCACATCAGGGCGTCCGCGGCCGGGCGGCCGGCGAGCAGGGTCGTGGTCACGGCGGCGGCGCCGTCGATCCAGCGCTCCCGGCGGCGCGCGGTCTCGTAGAGCCGGGCGTTGCCGATCGCTATCCCCGCCTGCGAGGCCAGGACGCGCAGCAGGGAGAGGTCGTCGTCCGTGAAGGGGCCGCCGCCCCGCTTCTCGGTGAGGTAGAGGTTGCCGAAGACCTCCGTGTGCACCCGGATCGGGACACCCAGGAGGCTGTGCATGGGCGGGTGGCCCGGCGGGAAACCGGCCGCCCGCGGGTCCTGGGTGACGTCGTCCAGGAGCAGCGGGCGGGGGTCGCTGACGAGGGCTCCGAGCACGCCGGACCGTGCGTCCGGCAGGTGCGGGATCGCGGCCCGCTCCTCCTCGGTCAGCCCGGCCGTGAACAGCTGGGTCAGCAGGACGCGCTCGGGGTCGACGACCCCGAGCGCTCCGTACCGGGCCGCGCACAGCTCGGTCGCCGAGTCCACGACGTGCTGGAGGGTGGCGTGCAGCTCCAGCTCGGACCCGACGTTGAGGACTGCTTCCAGCAGTACCGGAAGGCTCGCCGCCTCCTCGCCGGGCCGGTCGGGCTTCGCGGGCTCCTGGGGCCTCATTCGGCCAGCGGGTTGAGGACCATGGGGGCGATCTTCCCTTCGAGCATCGCGCCGAGACCGAGTACGGCGCACACGTCCGGCCGTTCCGCGATGGCGACGGGCATTCCGGTGGCGTCCCGCAGCATCTGGTCCAGGCCCGGCAGCAGGGCGCTGCCGCCCACCATCATGATCCCCCGGTCCGTCAGATCGGCGACCAGGTCCGGCGGGCAGTCCCGCAGCACCTTGCCGATGCCGTCGAGGACGGCGGTCAGCGGCGTGTGGATGGCATCCCGTACCGCCGCGGTGTCCACGTGGACGGACCGGGCCAGGCCGGTGGCCACGTCGCGGCCGTGGATCAGGGTGGAGGCCGGTCCTCCAGCGGTGAGCCCGTTGCCGTGGAGGGCCAGCTGGAGCGGCCGGACGGCCTGGCTGGGCAGCATCAGCTCGTGCGCGTGGCGCAGGTGCTGGACCACCGCGTGGTCGATGGCCTCGCCGCCGACCGGGATCCGCTGGGCGGTGACGATCGATCCGAGGGAGAGGACGGCCACCTGGGTGGCGGCGGCCCCGCACACCATGATCATCGTCGCGGTCGGCTGCTCCACGGGGAGTCCGCAGCCGACGGCAGCCGCGATCAGGGTGTCGACCAGTTCGACACGCCGGGCGCCGAGCCCGACCAGGGTCTCCACGGTGGCCCGCTGGGCGAGCGGGTCCGCGTCGTGGGGCGTGCAGGCGGCGGCCCGCAGCCGGGGCTTGCGGCGCAGGGCGCGCCGCAGCTTCTCGCCGAGGAGGTGACGCAGCATCCGCTGGGCCATCTCGATGTCGACGACGGTGCCGCCGGAGACGGGGCGCACGACCCGGATGTAGTCGGGCGTGCGGCCGGTCATCCGCTCGGCGAAGGTGCCGACGGCGATGAGGGCACCGGTGCGGGTGTTGACCGCGGCGACGCTGGGCTCGTCGACCACGAGGCCGGCGCCCTTGACGTACACGCGGGTCCTTGCCGCCCCCAGGTCGACGGCGACGTGGCAGCGGCGCAACTGCTCAAGACTGACGGTCACGGCAGATCCTCCCGAGAGCGCTGACGCAAGAGGACCGACGGAAATGCCGGTCACTTCTCATATCATCGCGGGCAATTCGGTCTCATGGCCCGTTGAGATGCTCCGGCCGGGGGGTGCCTCGCGGCTGCATGGGGGTGGATTTCTGTACCGACAGGCAGCACCATGCCCGCACCGCACGCGCTACTCGCGCGTAACAAGGTAAAGGGGAGCCGATGCTGACGGCCCGACAGAGAATGCAGGCACTTCCGGCGCTCCTGACACTCCTGTCGCTCTGCCTCGCGCTGGCGGCCCCCGCCCGCGCCGCCGGTGCCGCCGATCGGGCCGTCCCCCGCAATCCGGTCGTCTTCGTACACGGCTACAACGCCGACCCGGGCGTCTGGGGAGCCCTGCGCGCGGACCTGCGGGCCACCGGGTACACCGACGCGGAGCTCTTCTCCTTCGGCTACGACACCCACCTGTCCGTCAACGAGGTCCTCGCCGGGCGGCTCGGCGCCTACGTCGACCAGGTCCGCCGGGAGACCGGCGCCGCCAGGGTCGATGTCGTCGCGCACTCCTTCGGCTCGCTGGTCAGCCGCTGGTACGTGAAGTTCGGCGGCGGCGCGGCCGCCGTGGACCACTGGGTCTCGCTGGCCGGACCCAACCGCGGCACCTCCACCGCCTGGGCCTGCGCCCTGTGGGACCAGGCCTGCCGGGACATGACCCCCGGGTCGTACGTGGTGAAGAAGCTGAACGCCGGCGACGGGACCCCGGGCGCCGTGAAGTACGCGACCTTCTGGTCCGACTGCGACGAGGTCGTCAACCCGGACGACAGCGTCCCGCTGGCCGGAGCCGCCAATACGCCGGTGGGCTGCCTGGGGCACAACGACCTGCTCGGCGACGACGGAACCTCGGCCGGAGTCCGCGCCTTCCTCGCCTCCTAGCGGGTGTCCGGCACCCGAGGGGTGTCTAGGTCGTCCCGTCGAGGGAGAACCGCTGGAGCAGGCCGTACGTGAACTCCGCGACGCAGGGACGCCCCCGCGCGGCGAAGGCCAGGCGCCAGCGGGTGGGCGCGGTGCCCTCCATCGGCCGGACCGGCGCGAAGGCCCGCGCCACCTCGTCCACCGTCGCCGACCAGGGCCGCAGATCCTCCGGTGACTCCAGTACGGGCCCCCGCGCGCCCGGGGCCCGCACCAGCCACTCGTTCCACACGGCCCCGTCCGGCGCGGCCAGCACCTCGAAGCGCAGGTCCGGCCAGAGCGGCAGCGGCCAGAGCAGGGCCTCGCACTCCAGATCGCCGATCGCGCGGTGCTCGGCGGACTCCGGCGGGCCGAGCACCGAGCGGTACCGGGCCAGGGCCCCGCGGGAGCGGGGCGATCGGACCATTGCCTGCCAGTGCTTGTTCGCCTCCCGCTGGTCGGCGAGCGAGGCGCCCAGCCGGCGGCGGGCCTGGTCGGCGAGGTCCGGCTGGAAGTCGGCCATCCGCCGCAGCAGCACCAACTGGAATGCGGCCGGCCCGAAAGATGTCATGGAAGCAACGATTCCACACAGGATCCTTACGTTCTCGGGATCTGGATGTTGCCGCGGAGCACGTAGCCTGCGGGCGCCATGAACTATTGCCACGCCTGCCGGAGGCACCTCAACGGCGCACTGGCGTGCGCCGGATGCGGAACTCCCGCCGAATACCTGATCCCCGCGGCCTCCGCAGCCGCGCCGCCCGCCGTGCCCGTCGCCGAGGTGCCGTCCCCGAGCCTGCCGACCGCACTGGCCGACGTGTACGCCGACTCGCTCGTCGTGCTGTCCGCCCCGAACGAGCGGCGCGCCGGTGGGCGCCGCCGGGTCACGCACCGGCGCCGCCGCCGGACGGTGCTGACCCTCTCCCTCGGCCTGCTGATCGCCGTCGGGGGCTCGATGGCGGTGGCCCGTATGGCCACTGACGGGGAGCGGAGCGACCGGGCCGCGCAGGTGCTGCTGACCGAGGACGGCCCGCAGCAGCCCGCCCCGCTGCCGGACACGCCGACCGCCGGTGCGCCGACGGGCTCCGGGAAGGCCACGGCGAAGGCCCCTGCCGCGGGGACGAAGACGGGCGGGGCCGCGGTGCCCTCCGGGGGCGTCGCGGAGCCGGGCGGGACGGAGTCCGCCCCCGCCCCCGGCACGTCGGGCCCGGCCTCCCGCACTCCCGGCCCGGGGAAGTCCGTACAGGGAAGCCCGTCGGGCAGGCCGTCGCAGAGCCCCACCGCGAGCACGCAGCCCTCGTCGCCGACGACGTCCCCGTCGCCGAGCCCGACACCGACCCCGACCAAGGACTGCTGGATCTTCTGCGGCTGGTTCTAGGCGGCGTCGCGCCGATCGGCCCCGAGCCAGCGGGTCCGGGCTTAGGACCTAGCCGTCCAGCATCCGCTTGAGCAGGTCCCGCAAGGCCGTGCGTTCCTCCGTGGACAGGCCCGCCAGCGGTTCGCGGGCGAAGTCCAGCGACTCGCGCAGCCGCTCCGCGGTCAGGGTGCCCTCCTCGGTGGGGGCGGCCAGCTTCACCCGGCGGTCGGCGGGGTCCGGGCGGCGTTCGACCAGCCCGCGGGTCTCCAGGCGGTCGACGATGCCGGTCACGTTCGAGGGCTCGCACCGCAGTTTCAGCGCGATGCGCCGCATCGGCATGGGCTCCAGCGCGAGCATGGTCAGCACCTTGGCCTGGGCGCCGGTGAGCTGGTGGCTGGCGGCCGCGTGCTCGTACTCCGTGTGATAGCGGGCCACGACGTCGCCGATGAGCTCGACGACTTCGATGGTCACTGGGTCTGCGCGACGACTGGGCATGGAACCAGCGTACCCATTTACTTGACAACATGAAATATCTAGGCGCATGGTTGTTTCACCTAGTGAAGCAATTTCGTTCTGACCAGGAGCGCCGCATGTCTCAGATCCCCGCCGTCAGCCGCGAGTGGCACCTCGTCCGTCGCCCGCAGGGCTGGCCCGTCGCCGAGGACTTCGCCCTGCGCGAGGTGCCCGTGTCCGCCGAGCCCGCGGCCGGCCGGATCCTCGTGCGCAACCTGTACATGTCCGTGGACCCGTACATGCGCGGCCGGATGAACGACGTGAAGTCCTACATCCCGCCCTTCCAGCTGGACGAGCCGATGCAGGGCGGCGCGGTCGGCGAGATCGTCGCCTCCGCCGCCGAGGGCTTCAACGTCGGCGACCACGTCCTGCACCCCTTCGGCTGGCGCGAGTACGCGGACCTCGACGCCGCGCACGCCGTCAAGGTCGACGCCTCGCTCGCCCCGCTCTCCGCCTACCTCGGCGTCCTCGGCATGCCGGGCCTGACCGCCTACGCCGGACTCTTCGAGGTGGCCTCGTTCAAGGAGGGCGACTCCGTCTTCGTCTCCGGCGCCGCCGGCGCCGTCGGCAGCCTCGTCGGCCAGTTCGCCAAGATCAAGGGCGCGTCCCGGGTGATCGGCTCGGCCGGCTCGGACGAGAAGGTGACGCTGCTCACGGAGAAGTACGGCTTCGACGCCGCCTTCAACTACAAGAACGGTCCCGTCGCCGAGCAGCTGCCGGCCGCCGCCCCCGAGGGCATCGACGTCTACTTCGACAACGTCGGCGGTGACCACCTGGAGGCCGCCATCTCCTCGATGAAGGTGAACGGCCGCGCCACCCTGTGCGGCGCGATCGCCGGCTACAACGACACCGAGGCCGCCCCCGGTCCGCGCAACCTGATGCAGGTCATCGGCAAGCGCCTGCGCCTGCAGGGCATCCTCGTCAACGACCACAACGGACTGCAGCAGCAGTTCGTCCAGGACGTCGCCGGATGGCTGCGATCCGGTGAGCTGCGCTACGACGAGACCGTCGTCGAGGGCGTCGAGAACGCCACCTCCGCCTTCCTCGGCATGCTCCGCGGCGAGAACACCGGAAAGATGATCGTTTCTTTCACCGGTTAGGCTCACTGCACACCGTCGTGATCGTGGGCGCGACTCACGGCGATTACCAGGAGGATTTTCCTTTATGTCCATCCAGCAGTCCGACGTCGCCTACACCGCTGTCGCCACCGCCGAGAACGGCCGCGACGGTCGCGTCGCCACCAACGACGGTCAGCTCGACGTCGTCGTGAACCCGCCGAAGGAGCTCGGTGGCAGCGGCGCCGGTACCAACCCGGAGCAGCTGTTCGCCGCCGGCTACAGCGCCTGCTTCCAGGGCGCCCTGGGCGTCGTCGCGAAGAACGTGAACGCCGACATCTCCGGCTCCACGGTCACCGCCGAGGTCGGCATCGGCAAGAACGACGACGGCTTCGGCCTGATCGTCAAGATCTCCGCCGTGATCCCGAACGTGGACGCCGCGACCGCCAAGGACCTCATCGAGAAGGCCCACGAGGTCTGCCCGTACTCCAAGGCGACCCGCGGAAACATCACCGTCGAGCTCGCCGTCTGATCCTGCGCTCGCACAGCGGAGGCCGCACCCCGACCGGGGTGCGGCCTTCGCCGTAAACTGACCCCATGCGTGATCTTGCGGGGGGTTTCCGGTATCTGCTGGCCGGACAGCGATGGGTGTTCGGCCACGGCCGGTGGCTGGGCTTCGGCCTGCTGCCCGGGCTCGTCGCGTTCGTCCTCTACGCCGGCGCCCTGGTCGGGCTCGGCTACGGGGCCGACGACCTGACCGCCTGGGCCACCCCCTTCGCCGACGACTGGTCCTCGCCGTGGCTCCCGGTCTTCCGCGGTTTCCTGACCGCCCTGCTCTTCAGCCTCGGGCTCTTCCTCGCGGTGATCACCTTCACCGCCGTGACCCTGCTGATCGGCCAGCCGTTCTACGAGTCCCTCTCGGAGCAGGTCGACCGCAGCGAGGGCGGCGAGGTCCCCGAGTCCGGGCTCCCGCTCTGGCGGGAGCTGTGGGTCTCGGCCCGGGACAGCGTGAAGGTGCTCGGGCGGGTGCTGCTGTACGGCATCGCGCTCTTCGCCCTCGGTTTTCTCCCCGTGATCGGGCAGACCGTGATCCCGGTGCTCGGCTTCTGCGTCTCCGGGTACTTCCTGACCCAGGAGCTCACCGCCGTGGCGCTCCAGCGGCGCAAGGTGGAGCTGGCGGACCGGCTGGAGCTGATGCGGTCGCGGCGGATGCTGGTGCTGGGCTTCGGGGTGCCGCTGGTGCTGGCGTTCCTGGTGCCGCTGGTCGCGGTGTTCCTGATGCCCGGCGCGGTGGCCGGCGCCACGCTGATGGCGCGCGACCTCATGCGGACCGACGAGGCCCCGGCCGCCGAAACCACCCCCGCGGGTTTCGGACCGCCGCCGCCCGCCTACTCGTAGCGGCCGCTCCCCGGGAGCCGCCGACCGCCTACTCGTGACGGCCGCTCCCCGGGACCTCCTACCGCTTCAGCAGCAGGACGGCCCCGGTCGTGTCCTCCCCGCCGTGCGCGGCCGGGTCCGCGGCCAGCCGCCGGCGCAGCAGGTCCACGTACGGGGCGACCAGCTCGGTGCTGACGCCCTGCTCATCGGCGGTGCGCAGCATCGTGCCGCTGCCCACGACCTGCATGGCCAGGTTGGACACCACCCCGGAGGTGAAGTCCCCCGAGGTCAGCCGCTCGGCGGCGTTGCCGACGAAGAAGTTCATCGCGCCGAGCCACTCGGACAGCAGGGGAGCCAGGTCCTTCGGGGCGATGTCCTCGTCCGCGATCAGTGCGTAGGCGTGCGAGATGCCGGCGAACATCCCCCACATCGCGCTGAGCAGCGCCACGTCGTGCAGGGCCGCGTGCCCGGGGTTCCCGCCGACGAAGCGGGCCCCGGCCGGGACCTCCAGGACCGCCCGGCAGGTCTCGAAGAGCGCGTGCGAGCCGCTGTAGAAGACGTACCCGCCGGCCTCGGGGACGCCGATCATCGTCGGCGTGGCCATGATCCCGCCGTCCAGGTACCGGGCGCCGCGCTCCTCGGCCCAAGCGGCCCGGGCGCGTGCCTCCGCGGGCGTGCCGGTGGTGAGGTTGACGAGGTCCTTGCCGGCCAGGTCGATGCCGTCCAGGGCGGAGCCGACGCTGGCGTCGTCCAGCAGGCACAGGACGACCAGATCGTTCGCGGCGACGGCCGCCGCCGCGCTCGGGGCGACGCTCGCCCCTTCGGAGGCCGGTGCCGCGGCCTTGGCGGGGGTGCGGTTCCAGACGGTCAGGGAGTGCCCGGCGGCGAGCCAGGTGCGGGCGAGGGCGGTACCCATGTCGCCGAGGCCGAGGAGGGTCAGGGAGGTCTGAGCTGCGGTGCCGGTATGGGTTCCGGTAATGGTGTCGGTCATGGCGCTTAGCCTGGTGGCGGGCGGGAGAGCGCTCAAGTACGCACTTTGGAGTGGGTGGTTACCCCAAGGTGAGCGTCCAGGTGGGGGAGGGTGTGCGATGACGGTGACACGAAGGCCGGGTGCGGACCACTGCGGGATCGCCGCGGCGATGTCCGTGATCGACGGCAAGTGGAAGGTGTCGCTCCTGTGGGAGCTGGACCAGCGCCCGCGCCGGTTCGGCGAACTGCGCCGGCTCGTCCCCGGCGTCTCCGAGAAAGTGCTCGCCGCCCAGCTGCGCGAGCTGGAGACCGACGGCATCGTGCACCGCGAGGTGTACGACGAGGTCCCGCCGCGCGTGGAGTACTCCCTGACCCCCCTGGGCCAGGACCTGAACGCGGCCCTGGCGCCGCTGGGCGCGTGGGGCAGCAAGCACCTGCTGCCCGACTCGGTGTGAGGCCGGGGCCCGGCGGGATCCGCAGGGGAGCGACTACGCGCGCGGTTCCACCCACAGCGCCTCGGCGACGGCGCACAGCTCGCCGTCGGCCGTGCCCAGCGCCGTGCCCACGGTGTACTTGCGGCCCGAGCTCGACAGCATCCAGGCGTACGAGACGAGCCCCTCGCCCACCGGCACCGGCCGCAGCAGCCGGGCGCTCAGCGCGGCGGTGACCGCACCGGCCCGGCGGCCGTCGAGCAGCCGCCCGGCCGCGTTCCCGGGGCAGTCCAGCGCGCCCCACACCAGCTCGGGCGGCAGCAGCCCGTCCGCGCCGCCCAGCCCGGGCGCGGGGGTCCAGGCGGCGGCGACCAGTTCGCGGCCCGGCACCGTACCGCAGTGCAGGCGCAGCCCGGTGGCGGGCGTCCGGTCCAGGCCGCAGCCGAAGCAGTCGGCCTGGCCGTCCGGCGGGTCCGCCCGGAAGGCCTCGGCCGCGGCCACCGCCCGGTCCCAGGAAGGGGCTTCGGGAGATCCGGCGCGGGGCGGTTCGGCCGGGGTGGCCAGGGCCAGCAGCAGCTCGCCGTCCGTCAGTTCGCAGCCGCCGTCCGCGGTCGCGGCGAGCCGGACCGGCGCCCCGGTCGGCACGGGCCGCCGGAAGTCCACCCGTACGCCCTTCGCCGTGGCCCGGGCGGCCAGCACGCCCGCCACGTAGCCGCCGAAGGCCACCCCCGGATATCCGTGGAGGCGTTCCGGAACCGTGATCGTCTCGAAGTCGCTCATGGCGCCCACCTCATCACACCGGGGTGCTCCCGGCCGAGGCCGTCACCACCGTGGCCGTCACCACCGACGGCGTACGGTCGTCCGCCTCGGCCAGCAGGGCGCCGCCCGGGCCCCACACGGCCGCGCGGCCGCAGCCGGTCCAGGGGCCGGCCGGGCCGACGTGGTTGGCGAGGACCACGTACAGGCCGTGCTCGCGCGCGATCCCGGGGTACACGGTGGCGCGCTCGTGGATCCCGTCGCCCGTCCCGTACAGGGAACTCGCCAGGTGGACGCGGCAGCCGTCGGCGGCGCCCCGGCCGGGCAGTCCGGGGAAGTGGTTGTCGAAGCAGACGCCCAGGCAGAAGCGGATCCCGCCGAGCTCGAACCGTCCGTCGCCCTCGCCGGCCGCGAAGACCTCCTGCTCCTGCCGGTACAGGTGCTGCTTCGCGTACGTCGTCACGTGCGCGCCGTCCGCGTCGTGGACCAGCGTCGCGACGGCGGGCCGCGGGCCGCCGGTGGGCAGGGCGACGTTCACCGCGGTGGCGATCCCGGCGGAGCGCAGCGGATCCAGCCGCGGGTCGTCCGCGGCCGTCCACAGGGAGGGGTCGGCGGCCAGCGCGCCGAGCTCGTACCCGGTGAGCGCGAGCTCGGGGAACACCACCAGCTCGGCGCCCTGGTCGCGGGCCGAGGCGGCGAGGGCGGCGGCCCGGTCGACGTTGGCGCGGACGTCGGCGGGGATGCAGGTCAGCTGGGCTGCGGCGATCTTCACGCGGTCAGGATGCCAGCTCGCCGGCGACCTTCCTCAGCAGGGCCAGGAAGACCAGGGCGGCGGGGGAGGGGGCGATCCCGCGCGGGGTGGCGGCGTAGATCCGGCGGCGCGGGGTGTCGTCCGGGTGCAGGGGGACCAGCGCGAGGTCGGCCCGTGCCGAGGAGGCGGCGAGCGCCGGGACCAGGGTGACGCCGAGCCCGGCCGCGACGAAGCCCTGCTTGGCGGTCCAGTCGGCGGCGACGAAACCGGTGCGCGGGCGGAAACCGCCGGCCAGCGCGGAGTGCATGAGGGTCTCCTCGGGCCGGGTGTCGGCCGCGATCCACTCCTCGTCGGCCAGTTCGGCCAGCCGTACGCCGGCGCGCCCGGCGAGGCGGTGGCCGAGCGGCAGGGCCACGTACATCCGCTCGTCGAGCAGGTGGTGCGGGGTGCAGCCGCCGGGCGGCTCCGCGGAGGTGTCCGCGACGACGGCGAGGTCGAGGTCCCCGGCGGCGAGGAGGGCCAGGTGCTTGGCGGAGGGGCCCTCGGTGCGGGTGACGGCCACGCCGGGGTGGCGGGCCAGGAAGGCGGCCAGCGTGCGGGGCAGCAGGGCGGCGTCGGCGGTGGAGAAGGCGCCGATCCGCAGGCGCCCGGCGCCGAGGCTGCGCAGCGCGTCGAGTTCGGCGCGGGCGGTGCGCAGCCGCTCGCCGACGGCCTCGGCGTGCGGGAGCAGGATCCGCCCGGCCTCGGTCAGGCGGACCCCGCGGGGGAGGCGGTCGAAGAGCGCGGTGCCCCACTCGTCCTCGAGGGTCTGGATCTGCCGGGAGACCGCGGACTGGGTGTAGCCGAGGGAGCGGGCCGCGGCGGTGAAGGAGGCCAGGCGCGCCACGGACAGGAAGACCTCGTACAGGCTGTGCGAAGAGGGCATGGCAGGCATGCTAGGCAGTTGCTCGTCACATGCACGGGCCCCGCCCGGCGTCGTGGGCATGTGCGCAGCACTGAGGACCGTGCTCCTCAGCCTCGGCCTCGGCCGGACGGGATCTCCGACGGCCCGTCACCTGCCGTCCCGGGGCGCGGGCTGACGGTCCGGAACCGGACGGCGACTTCCCGGTGGCCCTGGCCGCGAGGGACGTGGCCCCGGCCGCCGGCCACGCCCCCTGCCGGTCCTGGAGGCGGTGCGCGCCGCGCCCACCGCCCGCCCGGAGCGCGCGGACCGGACCTCTGCGCACTCCGGCCGGACGGTGGTCGCGGCGTGGCCGTCCGACCGTCAGGCGGGGACGGCCAGGGACTCGATCACGACGTGGTGGTCGGAGAAGGCCGAGTCGGCCACCGCGCACCAGCGCCGGGTCTCACTGGCGAACAGGTAGTCGATCTTCCCGCCGGAGGAGTGCGTCGCCCGGCCGGTCCGCGAGGCGCCCTGCTGATCGCACTCCTGGTAGCCCTCGGTGCCGGGCCCGGTGGAGTAGAGGCCGACGGGCCACACGTGGGCGGCCTTGTTCTTCGGGTCGTCCGGGGACAGGCTGTTGAAGTCCCCGCCGAAGACCGTCCGGGGGAAGGTGTTCACGATGGCCTTGAGCTGCGCGAGCTGGTCGTCGCGGTAGTCCCAGGTCGGGTGGTCCGGGTTGCTGCCCAGGGGCGAGAGGTGGACGTTGCAGAGCCGGACGCCCCAGTACACCGCCGTCGCGCACTGGAAGGGCCGCTGCTGGCCGACGTACGGCTGCGGCAGCGGGTACTCCTGCGCGTCCGCCATCTGGCCCTTGACCACGATCGCGGTGCCGATGCGGTCGGCCCGCCCGTCGTCCTCACCGCAGCGGCTGTTCCACTTCCCGGAGGCTCCCTGCGACCACTGGTACGCGGCGAAGTTCTTGTTCCAGCCCGGCCCCAACTGGGCCATCAGCGCCGTGAGGTCGTCCTCGCACACCTCCTGGAGGAGCGCGACGTGCACGTAGTTGTTCTGGACGTGGTACCTGACCACGTCGATCTTCTGCTGCGGCGTGCCGGTGTCCGCACAGTGCCAACTGGAACGCTGCGAACCGCACATGTTCCATGACATGACCTGGAGGTTCTTCGTCTCGGCGGCCGCGGCCGCCGGCGTCCCCAGGCCTGCCGCGAGCAGGAGCGCGCTCAGCACTCCGGCGCTCCGCCTCATCCATCCGGACATTCGCATGAACTACCCAACCTTCGATCGAACCCGTTCGATGATCAAGGTATCCGGAGGGTCGGCGCGGGTCAGACCTGGGTCCCGGGGCCCCGCAGCAGGGTCAGGAAGGCGCGGAACGCGGCCGGCATGTCCACGGACTCGGGGGCCAGCAGCCACTGGTACTGGAGGCCGTCCATGACGGCCGTCAGCAGGGGCGCGGCCTGCTCCGGGGTGAGGCCCGAGGGGAGCCGGTCGCCGAACTCGACGCGCAGCACCGCAGCCATCTCCGAACGGACCTGGGCGTAGCGCTCGGTGAAGAACTCCCGGGCCGGATGCCCGTCGGTGACGCTCTCGCCCAGCAGCGCCGAGAAGGTCTGCACGATGCCCGGACGCATCGCGTTGTACTCCACCAGCGAGGCCAGCAGGTCCAGGCGCCAGGTGTCGGCCGCGGAGCGCGAGCCGCCGCCCGTGTCCCAGCGGTCGCGTTCCTCCAGCACCGCGACCAGCAGGGCCTCCTTGGTCGGGAAGTAGTGCAGCAGCCCCTGCTGGGTCAGGCCCACGCGTTCGGCGACCGTGGCCAGGGAGGCGCCGCGGTAGCCGCGCTCCGCGATCACTTCGACGGCCGCGCGGACGATCTCCCCGCGGCGCTCCTCGCTCCTCGCCCTGACCATCTCCCCGGCACCCCTTCCCGCTCGCACCCGCCCGCTCGCACCCTGCCCACAGGACCGTACGGCATCCAAATATCACGAACACATTACGAACCCTACCGTTCAACAGGTAACAGGTCCACGATGGGGGCACCGCACCGCACCGCACCGCACCGCACTCAACGAGGAGGCACGGCCGTGACCGATGCCGATCAGGTCCGCGACCAGACACGAAACGACGCCGTCGAGGCGGCACTGGGCAAACTGGATCTCGACACCAAGGCCGGACTCCTGGCCGGGCAGGACATGTGGGCCCTGCCCGCCGTCCCCGCCATCGGGCTGCAGTCCCTGGTCTTCTCCGACGGGCCCATCGGGGTCCGCGGCGTGCGCTGGACCGCCGACGACCCGTCCATCGCCCTGCCGTCCCCGACCGCGCTCGCCGCGGCCTGGGACCCGGAGCTCGCCCGCCGCGCCGGCCGGCTCCTCGCCCAGGAGGCCCGCCGCAAGGGCGTCCACGTCCTCCTCGCGCCCACCGTCAACCTGCACCGCTCCCCGCTCGGCGGCCGGCACTTCGAGTGCTACTCCGAGGACCCCTACCTCACCGGCGCCATCGGCGCCGGCTACGTGAACGGCGTCCAGGACGGCGGGGTCGGCACCACCGTCAAGCACTTCGTCGGCAACGACGCCGAGACCGACCGGTTCACCGTCGACAGCGTCATCGCCCCGCGCCCGCTGCGCGAGCTCTACCTCGCGCCCTTCGAGGCGATCGTCGCCCATGCCCACCCCTGGGGCATCATGACCGCCTACAACCAGGTCAACGGCACCACCATGACGGAGCACCAGTACCTCGTGAACGAGGTCCTGCGCGCCGAATGGGGCTTCGACGGCTGCAACGTCTCCGACTGGATGGCCGCCCGCTCCACCGCCGGCGACATCCTCGGCGGCATGGACGTGGCGATGCCCGGCCCCACCACCGTCTACGGACCCGCCCTCGCCGAGGCCGTCCGCGCCGGCGAGGTCCCCGAGTCCGCCGTGGACGAGGCCGCGCGCAACGTCCTGCGCCTCGCCGCCCGCGTCGGCGTCCTGGAGGGCGCCCCCGCCGCCGTGGAGAACCTCCCGGCCCCGATCGACGGCCAGGCGCTGGCCCGTGAGCTCGCCGCCCGCGGCTTCGTCCTGGTCAGGAACGAGGGTGCACTGCCGCTCGACACCACCGCGGGCCGCACCGTCGCCCTCGCCGGCGCCGCGGCCCGCGACGCCCGCGTCCTCGGCGGGGGCAGCGCCACCGTCTTCCCCGAGCGGATCGTCTCCCCGCTCGACGGCCTCACCGCCGCCCTCCCCGAGGGCGCCCTCGCCTACTCCGTCGGCGCCGACCCCTCCGACGAACTCACCCCCGCAGGTCAGGGCTTCGAGCTCCACGCCGTCTGCCGCGACGCCTCCGGGGCCGTCATCGGCGAGGGCGGCCTGCCGTCCGGCCAGGTCCAGTGGATCGGCGACGACCTGCCCGCGGGGGTCACGTACGAGACCATGGCGAGCATCGAGGTCCGGGGGACGTTCGTGCCGCGGGAGAGCGGGGAGCACGCCTTCGGCACCCGCGGACTCGGTGCCTTCGCCCTCGCCGTCGGCGGCGAGAGCCTGTGGAGCGGCGTCCAGGAGATGGGCAACGAGGCCGACCCGTTCGAGGCGTTCTTCGGCGCCCCCAACGAGCGCGCCCGCCTCACTCTCACCGAGGGCGAGCCCGTGGAGGTCTCACTGACCTTCCAGGTCCCCGACATGACCTCGCTGCCGCTCAGGGCGATCATGTTCTCGCTGCTCCACCTCGGCCCGCGGCGCGACGCCGACGAGCTGATCGCCGAGGCCGTCGCCGCCGCCCGGGACGCCGACACGGCCGTCGTGGTCGTCGCCACCACCGAGCGCGTGGAGTCCGAGGGCTTCGACCGGCAGGACCTCTGCCTGCCGGGCCGCCAGGACGACCTGGTGCGCGCCGTCGCCGCCGTGAACCCGAACACGGTGGTCGTCGTCAACGCGGGCTCCCCGGTGGAGCTCCCGTGGCGCGAGGACGTGGCCGCCGTGCTGCTGACCTGGTTCCCCGGGCAGGAGGGCGGGGCCGCGCTGGCCGACGTACTCCTCGGCGACGCGGAGCCGGGCGGGCGGCTGCCCACCACCTGGCCCGCGCGGTTCGCGGACGCGCCCGTCACCGAGGTCGTCCCCACCGACGGGCGCCTGGAGTACGGCGAGGGGATCCACATCGGCTACCGCGCGTACGAGAAGCACGGCGTGAGCCCCGCCTACCCCTTCGGGCACGGACTGGGCTACACCGACTGGACCTACGACTCGCTGGAGGTCACCCCCGACACGGTCCGGGTCCGCCTCACCAACACCGGCACCCGGCCCGGCCGCGAGGTCGTCCAGGTCTACCTGGCCCCCGAGCGGGACGGCGTGGAGCGCCCGGCCAGCTGGCTGGCCGCCTTCGCGGGCGTCGTGGCGGGCCCCGGAGAGAGCGTCGAGACCGAGATCTCGCTGCCCGCCCGGGCCTTCGAGATCTGGGACGAGGAGGTCCGCGGCTGGCGGCGGATCGGCGGCACCTACGAGGTCCGCGCGAGCCACTCGCACGGCGACACCCGGCTGACCGCGACGCTCGACCTCGCCTGACACACCGTATGGCCGGAAATCACCCCTGAAACCGTCCGGGGGCGGGCCCTGACACCCGCCTCCGGACCTCTCCGCCGCCCGAGCGTCAACGTGGCGGTTCGGCCGCCGTCACCTGGCGGTGCGCCAGTTCCGCGAGCCGCGCCTGGCCGTCCTTGCCCGGATGGAACCAGTCCCAGCGGCTCAACTGTTCCGCCGCGAAGGGGTACTGGAACACCGCGCCGCCGTCGTAGCGGCACAGCGGATCCTTTGCGCAGACCTCGCGCAGCACCTCGTTGTACTCCACCACGCGCGCCCGCACCTGCTCGCGCCGCGCCGTGGCCCCCGTGGCCAGCGACAGCGGATCGGCCAGCATCGACTGGCAGATGCCCAGCTTCCAGACCTGCCGCACGACCGGGAGGTCCTTGCCCTGCTCCCACAGCCGCTGGAGGTCCGGCACGCTGGAGACGTACACCTGGGAGGCCGGGGACGCGGCCCTCAGTTCCGCGAGCGCCTTCTCGAATCCGGCCCGGAAGTCGGCCACCGGGGTCATCGACGAAGCCGTCGGCCGGCAGGCGTCGTTCGAGCCCACCATCACCGTGACCAGGTCGGGCTTGTGCGCGGCGGCCCCGGCCAGCTGGGCCGGCAGGTCCTCCATCCGCGAGCCGGTCACCGCGTAGTTCCAGCTGCGGGCGGGCACCTCCGCCTCCCCGAGCAGCCGGGCCGCGAGGGAGCGGACCGCGGGGTCGTTGCCGGTGGCCCAGGAGACCTCGGGGCAGTCCGCCAGCACGGAACAGGCGTCGAAACCACGTGTGATGGAGTCGCCCACGGCCGCGATCGATCCGGGTGCCGTGTTCCAGCGCGGTGCCGCCTGCGCCCCCCGCTCGCCCTGCTCGCCCGACCCGCCCGAGCTGCACCCGGTGGCCGCCCCGGCCAGGACTACGACCGCAGCGCCCGCCCCTGCGAGAGCCCGGCGCGCGCGGGGGCGCGGAGCGGTGGTGCGCATGGGAAGGGGTCCTCCTTGTCTACCCCGCATCGTTCGGGGGGTCCTGCTGAGTGAAAGCTCTGTGTTTACCGGTCTTGGAGCGACCGTACGTCACACCATGACCCCTGGCGCACGGTAGCTTTTCCCCGTGGCGTTTCGGCCGCCGGTCCCGTAGCGCAATGTCAAATAATTTCCGTTACATTACATCACGTCACATACTGTCCGTTTTCTGGAGTTTATTCCCGACCTCGTCCCACACTGGAGGTCCCGGTGACGACACGTGGAGTTCTGTACGTGCATTCCGCACCGCGCGCGCTCTGCCCGCACGTGGAATGGGCTGTTGCGGGCGTGCTCGGGGTGCGGGTGAACCTCGACTGGATCAGACAGCCCGCCTCCCCGGGCACCTGGAGAGCCGAGTTCTCCTGGCAGGCCGAAGCGGGAACCGCCTCGAAGCTCGCCTCCGCGCTGCGCGGCTGGCACCTGCTGCGCTTCGAGGTGACCGCGGAGCCGTGCCCGACCGCCGAGGGCGAGCGCTACAGCTCCACCCCGGAGCTCGGGATCTTCCACGCCGTCACCGGAATGCACGGCGACATCCTCATCCCGGAGGACCGGCTGCGCGCGGCGCTGGCCCGGTCCGCGCGCGGTGAGACCGACCTGGAGGCGGAGATCGCCAAACTGCTCGGCAAGCCGTGGGACGACGAGCTGGAGCCCTTCCGCTACGCGGGCGAGGGCGCCCCGGTCCGCTGGCTCCACCAGGTGGTCTGAGCCCGGCCCGAGCCGCGGCGGCGGATACGCGAAAGGGCCCACCCGGATTCACCGGGTGGGCCCTTTCGCGCAACTGCTGCGGGGGTACTAGACCGTGCGGAAAGCCAGGGTCACGTTGTGGCCGCCGAAGCCGAAGGAGTTGTTGATCGCGGAGATCGGACCGTCGGCCGGCAGCTTGCGCGGCTCGCCCACGATGATGTCCGCGTCGATGTCCTCGTCGAGCTCGTCGACGTTGATCGTCGGCGGGGCCAGCCGGTTGTACAGCGCCAGCACGGTCGCGACGGTCTCGATACCGCCCGCACCGCCCAGCAGGTGACCGGTCATCGACTTGGTCGCGGAGATCGCGATGTGGTCGAGGTCGTCGCCCAGCACCTTGCGCAGGGCCTTCAGCTCGGCCGTGTCACCCTGCGGGGTCGACGTGGCGTGCGCGTTCAGGTGGACCAGCTCGGCCGGGTCGAGACCCGTGTTGTCGAGCAGGTTCTGCACCGCGGCCGCGACACCGCGGCCGGTGGGCTCAGGCTGCGCGATGTGGTGGCTGTCCGCGGACAGACCCTGGCCCAGCACCTCGCAGTAGACCCGGGCGCCGCGCGCGGCGGCGTGCTCTGCGGACTCCAGGATGACGACGCCCGCGCCCTCGCCGAGTACGAAGCCGTCACGGCCCTTGTCGTACGGGCGGGAGGCCTGCTCGGGGTTCTCGTTGTTCTTGGACATCGCCATCATGTTGGCGAACGCGGCGATCGGCAGCGGGTGGATCGCAGCCTCGGTACCGCCCGCGACGACCACGTCGGCACGGCCGGTACGGATCATCTCGACGGCGTAACCGATGGCCTCGGCGCCGGAGGCGCAGGCGCTGACCGGAGTGTGCACGCCCGCCTGGGCGTTGACCTCCAGGCCGACGTTGGCCGACGGGCCGTTCGGCATGAGCATGGGGACGGTGTGCGGGGAGACCCGGCGCACGCCCTTGTCCTTCAGGACGTCGTACTGGTCGAGCAGGGTGGTGACACCGCCGATGCCGGAGGCGATCACGGTGCCCAGACGCTCGGGAGCGACGAAGGCGCCCTCTTCCGTCTCTTCGCCGGCCGGGGTGGTGTAACCGGCGTCGGCCCACGCCTCGCGGGCGGCGATGACGGCGAACTGGGCAGAGCGGTCCAGCTTGCGGGCCAGCGGCCGGGGCAGGACTTCACTCGGGTCGACGGCGGCCCGAGCGGCGATGCGTACCGGGAGTTCGGCGAAGCGCTCGCCCTCCAGGGGCTTGACGCCGGAACGGCCGGCAAGCAGACCTTCCCAGGTCGAAGCGCTGTCGCCACCCAGCGGAGTGGTTGCGCCGATACCGGTGACGACCACGGTGCGATTGGTCGGGCTCACAGGAATTCTTTCTCCACGTCTCAGGGGGTGCTGAATTGTCACGGCGCCACCGCCAGGTGGCGACAAACGCTCGTCAGGCTCAGGCCTGGTGCTTCAGGATGTAGTCAGCGGCGTCGCCGACCGTCTTGAGGTTCTTGACGTCCTCGTCCGGGATCTTGACGTCGAAGCGCTCTTCGGCGGCGACGACGACCTCGACCATGGAGAGCGAGTCGACGTCCAGGTCGTCGGTGAAGGACTTCTCGATCGCGACGTCCTCGGTGGGGATACCGGCGATCTCGTTGACGATCTCCGCGAGACCCTCGACGATCTCTTCCTGCGTGGCGGCCATGTGGCGCTCCTTCTATAGCTAACTGGGGTGGAACAGGGTGGGACGTGTGTCCCGGCCCTAGGGGAGGGTAACGACCGTCGCGGCGTAGACGAGTCCCGCCCCGAAGCCGATGACGAGCGCGGTGTCGCCGCTCTTCGCCGCTCCGGTCGCCAGGAGCCGCTCCATAGCGAGCGGGATCGAGGCGGCCGAGGTGTTGCCGGTGGTCTCCACGTCACGGGCGACCGTGACGTGCTCCGGCAGCTTCAGAGTCTTCACCATCGAGTCGATGATCCGCATGTTCGCCTGGTGCGGAATGAAGACGTCCAGGTCGTCCGCGGTGATCCCGGCGGCGTCGAGCGCCTGCTGGGCCACCTTGGCCATCTCGAAGACGGCCCAGCGGAAGACCGCCTGGCCCTCCTGGGTGATGGCCGGAAACTTCTCGCCGCCGTCCTTGCCGAGGTACTCGTCCCACGGCACGGTCTGCTTGATCGTCTCGGACTTGTCGCCCTCCGAACCCCACACCGTGGGGCCGATGGCCGGCTCGTCCGAGGGACCGACGACGACGGCGCCGGCGCCGTCACCGAACAGGAAGGCCGTCGCGCGGTCCTCCAGGTCGGTCAGGTCCGAGAGCCGCTCCACGCCGATGACGAGGACGTACTCCGCGGAGCCTTCGACGACCAGGCCCTTGGCCAGGGTCAGGCCGTAGCCGAATCCGGCACAGCCCGCGGAGATGTCGAAGGCGGCGGGCTTGCCCGAGCCGATCCGGTGCGCGATCTCGGTCGCGACGGCCGGGGTCTGCTTGAAGTGCGAGACCGTCGAGACGATCACGGCACCGATCTGCTCCGGGGCGACACCGGCGTCGGCCAGCGCCTTCCCCGAGGCCTCCACCGACATCGCGGCGACGGTCTCCTCGGGCGAGGCCCAGTGCCGGGTCGCGATGCCGGAGCGGGAGCGGATCCACTCGTCGGACGAGTCGATGGTCTCGAGGATGACCTCGTTGGGCACCACACGGGTCGGGCGGTAACCGCCGACACCGAGGATGCGGGCGTAGGGGGAGCCCTTGGCCGGCTTGATCTTGGACATGCTGTGTGGGCTCCTTCTCTCAGGCCGTCAGGTCGGCGATGAGCGCCGCGGCCTTGTCGAGATCGTCCGGGGTCTTCAGACCCACGCTCGGTACGCCCTTCAGCGCGCGCTTGGCCAGACCCGTCAGGGTGCCACCGGGGCAGAGCTCGATGATCCCCGTGACGCCCAGCTCGGCGAACGTCTCCATGCACAGGTCCCAGCGGACCGGGTTGGCGACCTGGCCGACCAGGCGGGCGACGACGTCGGCGCCCGTGGTGACGACGAGGCCGTCCTTGTTCGAGACGTACTTCAGCGCCGGGTCCGCCGGGGTGAGCGCCTCGGCGGCCTTGGCCAGCGTGGCGACGGCGGGGGCCATGTGATGCGTGTGGAAGGCGCCCGCGACCTTGAGGGCGACGACCTTCATGGAGCCTTCGGGCTTGTCGGCCTCCAGGGCAGCGATCTGCTCCATGGTGCCGGCGGCCACGATCTGACCCGCGCCGTTGATGTTGGCGGGCGTCAGACCCAGCTTCTCCAGGTGTGCGACGACCACGTCGCGGTCACCGCCGAGGACCGCGGCCATGCCGGTCTCGGTGACGGCGGCGGCCTCGGCCATGCCCAGGCCGCGGGTCCGGACGAACGACAGCGCGTCGCCCTCGGACAGGACGCCGGCGTAGGCGGCGGCGGTGATCTCACCGACGCTGTGGCCCGCGACCGCGCCGAAGGCGGCCGGGGAACCGAGCGCCGAGGCGGACAGCAGACCGGCGGCGACCAGCAGGGGCTGGGCCACGGCCGTGTCGCGGATCTCTTCGGCGTCAGCGTTCGTGCCGTAGTGGGCAAGGTCCAGCCCGATGGCGTCCGACCACGCGGCGACGCGGTCGGCGGCACCGGGAAGTTCGAGCCAGGGAGTCAGGAAGCCGGGCGTCTGAGCGCCTTGGCCGGGAGCGACGAGTACGAGCACCCTCACACTCTCTCTTGTGGATGGCCCCTGCCGCCGGTGGGGACAGGGACGAAGAACCGTCGGGGTAATTGTTGATGTCCGACAAAAGTCTAGGACTGGGCATCGCCGTCGGCCAGACGCCCCAGAATCAGGGCGATCCGCAGCGTGAACGCCGAGCGGACATCAGAAGGAGACCATCCGGTGACGTCGGTCACACGTCGGAGCCGGTAGCGCACCGTGTTGGGGTGCACGAACAGCATCCGCGCCGCCCCTTCGAGGCTGCTGGCCTGCTCCAGGTAGACGCTCAGGGTCTCCAGTAGTGCCGACCCCGCCTCCTCCAGTGGTCTGTAGATCTCCTCCACCAGTTGATCCCTGGCAGCGGGATCGGAGGCGATGGCCCGTTCCGGCAGGAGATCGTCCGCCAGGACCGGCCGAGGGGCATCCTGCCAGGCCGTGCACGCTTTCAGCCCGGCCGCCGCGGCCTGTGCCGACTTCGTTGCGTTCAGCAGGTCGGACACCACCGGTCCGGCCACCACCGGACCCGCCGCGAACGGCCCGATCAGCGACTTGGCCACCTGGATCGGGTTGTCGCTGCCACCCGCGATGACCACCAGCCGGTCCCCGAGCACACCCGTGAGGACCTGGAGCTTGTGATGGCGGGCCGCGCGCCGGATCGCCTCGACCGTCAGCTCGCTGTCGCCCTCCGGCGCCGTGCCGAGCACCACGCACACGTGCTCCGGGGAGTTCCAGCCCAGCGCCGCCGCCCGCGACAGCGCACCCTCGTCCGCCTCGCCGGACAGCACGGCGTTGACGACCAGGGACTCCAGCCGGGCGTCCCACGCCCCGCGCGCCTCTGCGGCCTGCGCGTACACCTGGGCGGTCGCGAAGGCGATCTCCCGGGCGTACACGAGCAGCGCCTCGCGCAGGATCGACTCGTCGCCCGGGGCAGCCACCTCCTCGATCGCGGCCTCCATGACCTCGATCGTGGTGCGGACCATCTCGACCGTCTGCCGCAGGGTGATCGCCCGGGTCAGCTCGCGCGGAGCCGTCCCGAAGACATCGGTGGAGATCGCCTGCGGGGTCTCCGGATGCCTGAACCACTCCGTGAACGCGGCGATACCGGCCTGGGCGACCAGGCCGATCCAGGACCGGTTCTCGGGCGGCATGGCCCGGTACCACGGCAGGGTCTCGTCCATCCGCGCGATCGCGTTCGCCGCCAGCCGTCCGGAGGACTTCTCCAGTCGGCGGAGCGTCGCGGTGTGCGGATGGGCGGGAGCGGGATGCGCGGCATGGGTGGCGGGCGAATGCTCACGTTCGGGTTGGGGCACGTGACAAGACTGCCTTATCGGGACGGGTGCGCGGGATCCGGTCCCGTGTCCGCCCCGCGCCCCGGCTCCCGGCTGGGTCTACGGTGGCCTTCATGATTGATGTTCGCCGCGGCGCCGACCGGTACGAGGGCGGGGACCCCGCCGCCGGGATCTCCACCCGGCACGCCTTCTCCTTCGGCGCCTTCTACGACCCGGACAATCTGCGCTTCGGCCCGGTCCTCGCCTGCAACGAGGAGACCCTCGCGCCGGGCGCCGGCTTCGACGAGCACCCGCACAGCCACACCGAGATCGTCACCTGGGTGATCGAGGGCGAGCTCACCCACCAGGACAGCACCGGCGAGAAGAGCCTGGTCCGGCCCGGCGACGTGCAGCGGCTCAGCGCCGGATCGGGGGCGCGGCACGTGGAGCGCAACGACGGCGCCGGGCGGCTGCGCTTCGTGCAGATGTGGCTCGCGCCCCTCGCCGCGGGCGGCGAGCCCTCGTACGGGGTGGTCCGGGGGATCACGGACGGCGCGCCCTACGAGGTCCCCGCGGCCGGCGGCGTCCTGCACGTCCGGCGGCCCGGCGCGGGCGAGCGCGTCGCCGTACCGGCGGCGGACCGGGTGTACCTGCACGTGGTGCGCGGGGACCTGCGCCTGGACGGGGCGGAGCTGGGCCCCGGGGACTCGGCGCGGATCACCGCCGAGCGCGACCTGGAGGTCGTCGCCGGCTCCCCGGGGGAACTGCTGATCTGGGAATTCCCCGACGGGGCCTAGGTCGTCTCTTTCGGATCTTGTCCGTCCCGGCAAGATCCGAAAGAGACGACCTAGCTGGAGCGGAGCTCCGCCAGCACCGCGTCGGTGAAGGGGGTCCAGGCCTCGACGGCCCACGGGCCGAAGGCCCGGTCGGTCAGTGCCACGCACGCGGCGCGCGCGTCCGGGTCCACCCACAGGAAGGTGCCGGCCTGGCCGAAGTGGCCGAAGGTGCGCGGCGAGGAGGAAGCGCCCGTCCAGTGCGGGGACTTGTGGCCGCGGATCTCCAGGCCGAGGCCCCAGTCGTTGGGGGACTGGTGCCCGTAGCCCGGCAGGACGCCCTTGAGGCCGGGGTGGACGACGGAGGTGGCCTCGGCGACCGTGCGGACGTCCAGCAGCCGCGGCGCCTGCAGTTCGGCGGCGAAACGCAGCAGGTCCGAGACGGTGGAGACGCCGTCCTTGGCGGGCGAGCCCTCCAGGGTGGTCCGCGTCATGCCCAGCGGCTCGAAGACCGCCTGGTGCAGGTACTCCCCGAAGGGGATGCCGGTGGCCTTGGCGATGTGGTCGCCGAGGTCCTCGAAACCGGCGTTCGAGTACAGCCGGCGCTGCCCGGGCGGGGCCGACACGCGGTGCTCGTCGAAGGCCAGGCCGCTGGTGTGCGCGAGCAGGTGACGGACCGTCGACCCCTCGGGCCCGGCCGGCTCGTCCAGCTCGATCGCCCCCTCCTCGTACGCGACGAGGGCGGCGTACGCGGCCAGCGGTTTGGTGACCGACGCCAGCGCGAACCGGTGGTCGACGGGCCCGTGGGAGCCGGCGAGGCTCCCGTCGGCCCGTACGACGGCCGCCGCGGCGGTCGGCACCGGCCAGGTCTCTATGATCCGCAGGCTGTCCATGCCGCTCACGGCCTCCACGCTCTCCATGGGGCCGAGCCTACTTGCTTGGAGTGCACTCCAAGGTTTTAGCGTGGGGCCATGAGCCAGAGCCTGACGCAGACGCGGTACACGATCAGCGAGGTCGAGGCCCGGACCGGTCTGACCCAGCACACCCTGCGCTGGTACGAGCGGATCGGCCTGATGCCGCACGTGGACCGCTCCCACTCGGGACAGCGGCGCTTCACCGACAAGGACCTGGACTGGCTGGCCTTCGTGGGCAAGCTGCGCGCCACGGGCATGTCGGTGGCGGACATGGTCCGGTACGCCGAACTGGTCCGCGAGGGCGGGCACACGGTCGAGGAGCGCCGGGAGCTGCTGGAACGCACGCGCCGCGAGGTGCGCTCGCGGATCACGGAGCTCACGGACGCACTCGCCGTACTGGACTGCAAGATCGACATGTACGCCATGAAAACGGTACCCGGGAAGGCACAGCAATGACGGAGCACGGCACCACCCTCGAACAGGTCGAGCTCGGCAGGGGCGGCCCGCTGGTCGGCGTCCAGGGGCTCGGCTGCATGGGCATGAGCGAGTTCTACGGGGACACGGACGAGGCGGCGGCCCGGGAGACCCTGGAGGCGGCGCTGGCCGCCGGGGTCACCCTCTTCGACACGGCGGACATCTACGGGCGAGGCCGGAACGAGGAGTTCCTGGCGCCTTTCGTGGCCGCGCACCGCGACCGGATCACGCTCGCGACGAAATTCGCGATAGAGCGCACCGACGACCCGCACCACCGGGGCATCCGCAACGACCGCGCCTACGTCCGCGCGTCCGTGGAGGCCAGCCTGCGCCGGCTCGGCGTGGACGTCATCGACGTGTACTACATGCACCGGCGCGACCCGGCCGTGCCCTTCAGCGAGTCCGTCGGCGCCATGGCGGAGCTGGTGCGGGAGGGCAAGGTGCGCCACCTGGGCCTCAGCGAGGTCACCGGTGCGGAACTGCGCGAGGCGCACGCCGTCCACCCGATCGCGGCGCTCCAGTCCGAGTGGTCGCTGTTCAGCCGGGACGTCGAGCGCAGCGCGGTGGGCGCGGCCGCGGAGCTGGGCGTGGCGATCGCCGCGTACTCCCCGCTCGGCCGGGGCTTCCTGACCGGATCCTTCGCGGACGCCTCCGCCGACCTCTCCCAGGGCGACTTCCGGCGCTTCCAGCCGCGCTTCAACGGCGACAACGCGAAGACCAACGCGGCGCTGCTGGACCCGGTCCGGGAGATCGCGAAGGAGCGCGGGGCGAGCCCGGCCCAGATCGCCCTGGCCTGGGTGCAGCAGCGGGCGCAGGTCCACGGGCTGACCGTGGTCCCCATCCCGGGCACCCGCAAGCCGGGCCGGCTGCGCGAGAACACCGGGGCGGCCCGGATCACCCTCACGCAGCCCGAGCTGGACCTGCTGGAGCCGATCGCCGCGCAGGTCGCCGGGGACCGCTACCCGGACATGAGCAGCACCTCGACGGTGCGCGAGGGCTGAGGCCGCGGGAGGGCCGGTCCGCGGTGGGGAGGGCTGTCCACCGTGCGGAGGGCCGGCCCGCCGCTGGACGGCCGGTCCGCTACAGCGACTCGGCGGCGAACCGGTCCCGCAGCGCCGCGTACTCCGCGTCCGTGAGCAGTCCCGCCGCGTGCAGCTCGCTCAGGTGCCGCAGCCGGTCGTCGCCGGACCGGGCCCGCGGCACCGCGGCGGCGACCGGCGTACGGCCGCCGCGCACGGCGGCCAGGACGGCCGCGGCGAACGGCAGCGACTCGTGCACCGCCCCGTAGCCCACCCGGAAGACGGCCGCGGACAGGTCGTGGTCCGGGCGGGGGTCACCGGTGGTGTCCCGCACCATCAGCCGCAGATGGCCGCCGGGGCCCTGGGGGGAGCACCACTCCACGCCGGTGAGAGCGGCCAGCGGATAGCGCTGATCGCCCGCCTTCCACTTGGTGCTGGTGGCGCCCGTGCGCGACCACTGGAAGGTGATCGCCGAGCCGTCGAAGCCCACCCTGGCGTCGTACGCCTTCAGGTGCAGCGGCGGCTGCGGCACGTCGACGAGGAAGCGGGAGGACGGCTCGTCGGCATCCGGCCCGAGCCGGGAGCGCAGCGCGTCGGCGAAGGCGGCGGCGAGCGGCGCCCGGTCGCCGGGCAGCACCAGCCGGTACGGGTCGCAGACATCCTTGAGCTGCCCGGCGGCCGCTTCCATCAGCGGATCCGCGCCGGGCCGCGGGACGGCGCGGAGCACCACGGTGTCCCGCTTCCCCTCGGTCACGGTCACGGCGGACACCGCTTCGAGGGGGATCCGGCGCGTGCCGAGGGCGTGGAAGAGTCTTGGCAGCCTCGGCGTTCTGATCCCCCGTGCGAAGCGGATGAGCACCGAGTCCGAGTCGAACTCCCAGACGGCATGATTTCCGGCCAGTACGTCACCCATGCGGCACATCGTAATCGGCGGTGCCCCCATGCGTCCCCCCGGTTGCGGGGCCCGATTTCCGCGCCTCTACGCGCGTCAGTCCTGCTCTGTCCCGGAAATTCCGCGCCTACAGGCGTCGTCGCCGGTCGCGCAGACAACGGAACCGAACGCGCCGGTTCCGATCCGGGCGAAATTGTCCATCGAGTCGGTTCCTGGCGCGAAATAGCCGGTGTGACTCCTGGCCCGGGCCGAGGACAGCAGCCGTGCGCCGAAGTCCGGGGACACCGGATCGGCGCCGTGGCCCAGCCCGCCGACCTCCAGGTGCGGGACGTCCGCGATCCAGTCGCCCTCGTCGCGCGTGGCCCAGACGCGCGCCGAGGTGCGCAGCCCGGCGACGTTCTCCGCGCGCATCCCGGGGCTGCCCGCGACCACCACGTCCGTCACCCGGCGCGGCAGCTCGTGCGCCGCGACCCCGCAGACCACCGATCCGTAGCTGTGGCAGAACAGCGCCACGCTCGCGTCCCCGGGCAGGGTCGTGGTGAGGTCCTTCAGCAGGACGGCGCCGTCGAAGGCCATGCGGCCGGTGGCGGCGTCCACGCCGACCCCGGTGGGGGCCGTGTAGCCGGCCCACGCGATGACTGCTGTCCGGCTGTCCGGCGCGGCCGCGCGCTGGGCCGCGTACAGGGACTCGGCCATGCCCACCGGCGAGGTCAGGCGGCGCTGGGTGCGCTCGAAGGTGAGCACGTCGGTGTCGACGCCGGGGACGATCACCGAGACGCGCTCGGCCACGGTGAGGTCACCGAAGACCTCGGCGACGCGGCCGCCACCGGTCGGGTCGAAGGCGAGGATCTGCCGCCCGGGCTCGGCGAGCGAGGCGAAGCGGTGGGAGCGCCGGGTGGCCGTGGCCCGGTCGGCGGGGGTCAGCGCGACATCGCGGCTGCGCGCCTCCTCGACCCGGCGGGCCTTTTCGAGACCCTGCAGGTTCGCCCGGTAGCGCACGGCCGTCGGGACCCCGTCGAGGTTGCCGACGACGAGGGGGTAGCCGTCGGCGAGGCGGGCCCGCTGGGCGCCGTCCAGGCCGGCGAAGAAACGGGCCACCGTACGGGCCGGGGCGTTCGCGGGAGGCACCGGGCGGCCGTCTATCCGGGCCTTGGCCCAGGCGCCGAGGGCGGCGACCCGCAGGGGGGTACCCCCCTCGGGCCGGTGCACGGCCGTCCAGCCGGTGGTCGCCAGCATGATGAACACCACCGCCAGCGCGAGCAGGGCGCGCAGGGCGGCAGGGCGCGGGTCGGCGCCGAGAGCGGTGGGGTGGGCAAGGCCGGGCACGTTCACTACGACCAGACTATGAGACGTATTGCGCCCCGGGCGTGCCGGGTGACCGGACTCACGGCCGACCGTGGGACCCCGTGAGGCCCGAGCGGGGGGGCCGGGAGCCGCGCCGCCGGACGACGACGGCCCGCGCGGTCCGGCTACGCGGGCCCGCGCCAACTCGAGGTCAGAGCCGGGCCGATCCGGTCGAGGTAGGCCTCCGTCAGCCGGCGGATCGACTCCACGCTGGTGTCCTCGCCCTGCCCCCAGAGCCGCCCAGTGACCCGCATCACACCGCAGAACGCGGCGACGGCGACGCGCGGCCTCGGATCGGCGTCCACGTCCAGGCCCTCGCGGGCGCCGATCAGCCGGGAGATCCGCTCCTCCAGCTCGGTGGAGCGCCGCAGGTGCACGGCGAGGAGGGCCGGGGTGGATTCGATCAACCGGTAGCTGCGCATGTAGAGATCGACCGGGACCACCTCGGACAGGGCCACCTCAACGGTGTCCCAGGCGGCGAGCGCCGCGCCCCGCATGGCCTCGAAGGGCCCCTCCGCGGCCGGCCGGGCGTGCAGTTCGGCGACGAACCGCGACTCGACCAGCTCCTGGAGGGCGAAGACGACCTCCTCCTTGTTCGCGAAGTAGCGGAAGAAGGTGCGCTGGGACACGTTCACGGCGTCGGTGATCTCGTCGACGGTGGTGCGCTCGTACCCCTGGGAGAGGAACAGCAGGAGGGCGGCGCGCAGCAGCGCGTTCCGGGTGCGCCGCTTCTTGCGTTCGCGCAGTCCGGTCACCGGTGCGGCCGTCGCCGGCCGCTCGTCGATCACCACCGCGGGGGCTCCCTTCCGACGCCGAGTGGGCGGTCAGAGTACCTGTGACCGGCGGGGTGACGGCCGCTTCGTTGAGCCGTTTGCGACGTGCCGTCCGACGCCCTCGGCCCGCTCCCGCACCCGCTCGCGCATGACACGTTCGGGTCGGCCACCGGACGTGCCGCTGACCGGGTCGCTGACCGGGTCGCTGACCGGGTCGCGGGCCCGTCCGCACGGCGGCAGGGACGGCCGCGGGTCCATCCGGCAGTCTCCGGAGGCGTCAACTCCGCACGGACGAAGGCCCCGCCGGAGGGTTCCGGCAGGGCTGTCGCCTATCAGGGTGGACCCGCCCGGCGCCTCTTCCGCCCGCCCGTCGCCGCAGGTCAGCGTGGTGTCGGCGGAGCTCCGGAATCGGTCCGGGCGCTCGCCGTCCACAAGGAGTTGACCCGTCATGCGTACGTGTCGAACCGTCCGTGCCACCACCACGACCGCCCTGGCCGCGGCCTTCCTGGCCCTGACCGCCCTCGTCCCGAGTGCGGCCACCACGGCACACGCCGCGGGCCCGCCGGTCCTCGGCGCCTGTGCCACCGGGCAGCTGTGCCTGTGGGCGAAACCGGAGTTCAAGGGAGCCCGGCAGACGCACGAGCTGAGCAACCTGGACGTCAACAGCTGCACCGCGCTGCCGGCCGGGACCAGCGCCCAGTCCCTCACCAACCGCACCGGGCGCCCGGTGACGACGTACCAGTCGGCCGAGTGCGCGGAGACGGGCGAGTTCCAGACCTACCCGGGCGACGGGGTCTGGCTGCCCCAGTCGCCCTACCAGGTGCGGGCGTTCAAGGTGTGGGAGAGGTAGCCCCCCGCTGCGCCGGGGCGCTCGGCCGGTCGGCTGCATCGGCCCCGGCTGCATCGGCCGGCGTGCCGCCCAGCCGGGCGACCTCGCCGCGCAGCGCCCGTACCTCCGCCTGCAGCTCCTGGATGGCCGCCAGCTGGAGCATGTCCGCCCGGTCGTCGCGCTCGAAGCGGGAGATGAACCACGCGGCGATGTTCGCGGTCACCACACCGAGCAGGGCGATCCCGGACAGCATCAGACCGACCGCCAGGACCCGGCCGAGGCCGGTGGTGGGCGAGTGGTCGCCGTACCCGACCGTCGTCATCGTGGTGAAGGACCACCACACGGCGTCGCCCAGGTTCCTGATGTTCCCGTCGGGGGCGTCCCGCTCCACGCTGAGCACCGCCAGCGACCCGAACATCAGCAGTCCCACGACGGCCCCGGCCACGTACGTCGTCAGCTGGATCTGCGGAGCCATCCGGGCCCGCCGGCCCACCAGCATCAGGGTGGCGACCAGCCGCAGCAGGCGCAGCGGCTGCACGAGCGGCAGCACCACGGCGGCCAGGTCCAGCCAGTGGGTCCGCACGAAGTGCCGGCGGTCGGCCACCAGGGCCAGCCGGACCAGATAGTCGACGGCGAAGGCCCCCCACACCAGCCATTCCACATAGGTGCAGGCCCGGTGCACGTCCGCACGCGCGTCGGGGGCGACGATGGGCACGGCGTACGCCACGGCGAAAGCCACGGCGAGCAGGAGCAGCGGGGTCTGGCTCCGCCGCTCCCACTGTCGCAGGCGGGAGGGTTCCTTCATGCCGAGCATCGTAAGCAACGCATAAAGAAGGGCGGGCCCCGGCCGAAGCCGGGACCCGCCCGCCGGACACGCCGCAGGTGCTACGCGTCGCCGCCCGCCGCACCGGGGTCGGCCGCCGCCACGTCCAGCAGCTGGTAGCGGTCGACCGCCTGCTTCAGCACCGAACGGTCGATCCGCCCCGCCTTCGCGAGCTCGGTGAGGGTCGCCAGGACCACCGACTGCGCGTCGATGTGGAAGAAGCGCCGCGCCGCACCGCGGGTGTCCGCGAAGCCGAAGCCGTCGGCGCCCAGCGAGGTGTACGCACCCGGCACCCACCGCGAGATCTGGTCCGGAACCGCCCGCATCCAGTCCGAGACCGCCACGAACGGCCCATCGGCACCCGAGAGCTTGCGCGTCACGTACGGGACGCGCTGCTCCTCCTCCGGGTGGAGCAGGTTGTGCTCCTCGACCTCGACCGCCTCGCGGCGCAGCTCGTTCCAGGAGGTCGCCGACCAGACGTCCGCCCGGACGCCCCAGTCGGCGGCCAGGATCCGCTGCGCCTCCAGCGCCCACGGCACCGCCACGCCCGAGGCCATGAGCTGCGCCCCGATCGTGCCCTCGGTGCCCTGCGACACCCGGTGGATGCCGCCCAGGATGCCGTCCACGTCGACGTCCGCCGGCTCGGCCGGGTGCTGGATCGGCTCGTTGTAGACGGTCAGGTAGTAGAAGACGTCCTCCGCCTCCGGGCCGTACATCCGCCGCAGACCGTCCTTGACGATGTGCGCGATCTCGTAGCCGTAGGCCGGGTCGTACGCCACGCAGCCCGGGTTCGTCGAGGCCAGCAGCTGCGAGTGACCGTCCGCGTGCTGGAGGCCCTCACCCGTGAGGGTGGTCCGGCCCGCGGTCGCGCCGAGGACGAAACCGCGCGCGAGCTGGTCGGCCATCTGCCAGAACTGGTCACCGGTGCGCTGGAAACCGAACATCGAGTAGAAGACGTACACGGGGATCAGCGGCTCGCCGTGCGTCGCGTACGCCGAACCGGCGGCGATCAGCGAGGCCGTGCAGCCCGCCTCCGAGATGCCGTCGTGCAGCATCTGGCCCGTCGGGGACTCCTTGTACGCGAGCAGCAGGTCGCGGTCGACCGCCTCGTACTGCTGGCCCAGCGGGTTGTAGATCTTGGCGCTCGGGAAGAAGGCGTCCATACCGAAGGTGCGGTACTCGTCGGGCGCGATCAGCACGAAGCGCTTGCCGATCTCCTTGTCCCGCATCAGGTCCTTCAGGATGCGGACGAAAGCCATGGTCGTGGCGATCGACTGCTGCCCGGAGCCCTTCCTGGCGGCCGCGTACGTCTTGTCGTCCGGCAGCTGCAGCGGCTTCGCACGCACCACACGGGTCGGCACGTACCCGCCCAGCGCGCTGCGCTGGTCGTGCATGTACTGGATCTCGGGGGAGTCCGGGCCCGGGTGGTAGTACGGCGGCGCCCCGCCCTCCAGCTGCGCGTCCGTGATCGGGATGTGCAGGCGGTCGCGGAAGCGCTTGAGGTCGTCGACCGTCAGCTTCTTCATCTGGTGCGTGGCGTTGCGGCCCTCGAAGTTCGGGCCGAGCGTCCAGCCCTTGACCGTCTGCGCCAGGATCACCGTCGGCTGGCCCTTGTGGGCCTTGGCCGCCGCGTACGCCGCGTAGACCTTCTTGTGGTCGTGGCCGCCGCGGCCCAGGTGCTGGATCTGCTGGTCGGACATGTTCTCGACCATCGCGCGCAGCCGCTGGTCGTCCCCGAAGAAGTGCTCGCGGATGTACGCGCCCGACTCGGTCGCGTACGTCTGGAACTGCCCGTCGGGCGTGGTGTTCATCCGGTTGACCAGGATGCCGTCGCGGTCCTGGGCCAGCAGCGGGTCCCAGGAGCGGTCCCAGATCAGCTTGATGACGTTCCAGCCGGCACCGCGGAAGATCGACTCCAGCTCCTGGATGATCTTGCCGTTGCCGCGCACCGGGCCGTCGAGGCGCTGCAGGTTGCAGTTGACGACGAAGGTCAGGTTGTCCAGGCCCTCGCGCGCGGCGATCGACAGCTGGCCGAGCGACTCCGGCTCGTCCATCTCGCCGTCGCCGAGATACGCCCAAACGTGGGACTTGGAGGTGTCCGCGATTCCGCGCGCCTCCATGTACCGGTTCATCCGCGCCTGGTAGATCGCACCGAGCGGACCGAGGCCCATCGAGACGGTCGGGAACTCCCAGAAGTCCGGCATCAGCCGCGGGTGCGGGTAGCTCGAAAGGCCGTACGGCGCCTTCGACTTCTCCTGGCGGAACGAGTCGAGCTGCTGCTCGGTGAGCCGGTCCAGGAGGTAGGCGCGGGCGTAGATGCCGGGGGAGGCGTGGCCCTGGAAGAAGATCTGGTCGCCGCCGTCGCCCTCGTCCTTGCCCCGGAAGAAGTGGTTGAAGCCCACGTCGTAGAGGGAGGCGGAGGAGGCGAACGTGGCGATGTGGCCGCCGACGCCGATACCGGGACGCTGGGCGCGCGAGACCATCACGGCCGCGTTCCACCGGGTGGCGTTGAGGACCTTGCGCTCGATCTCCTCGTTCCCGGGGAAGAACGGCTCGTCCCGGGTGGCGATCGTGTTGACGTAGTCCGTACTGCGCATCTCGGGCACGGCCACGCGCTTCTCGCGGGCGCGCTCGATCAGCCGCAGCATCAGGTAGCGGGCACGCTCACGGCCCCGCTCGTCGACCGCGGCGTCGAGGGAGTCGAGCCACTCCTGCGTCTCCTCCGGATCGAAGTCCGGGACCTGACTCGGCAGGCCGCCAATGATGATCGGATTGCGATCGGATGCGGAAGCCACGCTGTTCCTTCGCTGTCGGGGGAGTCGTGCCTTGGGTTCGCCGCCTCCCATGCTCTTACGCTGGGCCGAAATCTTCATCTTTACCACCGGGTAATCCCCGGAAACCGCAGGAAACCCGGGAGGTGAGGACCGGCGGGGATCCGTAGCGAATCCGACCGAACCGCACCTTACGCCCAAGCCGGGCGCTCGCTTCGCAAGGCCGTTCGTCCCTCAAACAGGTAGGAAAGGCATCAAGCGTCGACGATGATGCCGAATGAGCTGGAATGGTGTGGGATGAATCACGAGAGGTGTACACGGGGAGGCTGAAAGTTGCGGCGAGACGGCCGTAATCGTCACCGTTTCGACGGTCTCGGCGGCCGGGTACTTGCGCGATCCGCCGCGCCCGTGTGGACTACGCCCAATGCTGCGCGTACGCGCGCCGCCGAGAGACATTCACCGAACATGAGCAGGAGGCACCCCGTGAGCGCGACCGCGGACCACGCGGAGAACCTGGCCGCCAGGCTGGGTTTCCAGTCCGAACAGGTGGTCCAGGAGATCGGCTACGACGACGACGTCGATCAGGATTTCCGTGATGCCGTCGAGCAGTTCGTCGAGGAGTTCGTCGACGAGGACTACGACGACGTCGCCGACGCGGTGCTGCTGTGGTTCCGGGAGGACGACGGCGATCTGACGGACACCTTGGTCGATGCCACCGAGCTCGTCGAGGACGACGCCCTGATCCTGCTGGTCACCCCGAAGACCGGCAAGCCCGGCTTCGTCGAGGCCAGCGACATCAGCGAGGCGGCCGAGACCGCGGGCCTCTCGCTGGCCAAGGGTCTCCCCATCGGCAAGGAGTGGACGGCGACCAAGCTGGCCACGCCCAAGGTGGCCAAGTCCAAGCGCTGAGCCGCGCCCCGCAGCCAAGCGGACACGCACCCCGCCGGCCGGATTCCATCCGGGTCGGCGGGGTGCGTGCGTTCCGGGGACACGGTCCCCATAGGCTGGACCCACCCGAACAGCCCAACGCAGGGATGCAGGAACGAAGGGAAGCGAGAGATGGCGATCCAGGTCGGCGACAAGGCTCCGGACTTCGAGCTCAAGGACAACCACGGTGCGACCGTGCGGCTCTCCGACTTCCGGGGCGAGAAGGCAGTGGTGCTGCTCTTCTACCCGTTCGCCTTCACCGGTGTCTGCACCGGCGAGCTGTGCGAGCTGCGCGATCAGCTCCCGCGCTTCCAGAACGACGACGTGCAGCTCCTCGCCGTCTCCAACGACTCGGTGCCCACCCTGCGGGTCTTCGGCGAGCAGGAGGGTCTGGAGTACCCGCTGGTGTCGGACTTCTGGCCGCACGGGGAGACCTCCCGCGCGTACGGGGTCTTCGACGAGGACAAGGGATGCGCGGTCCGAGGCACCTTCATCATCGACAAGGACGGCATCGTGCGCTGGACTGTCGTCAACGGACTGCCCGACGCACGTGACCTGAACGAGTACATCAAGGCACTCGACAGTCTCTGAGCGTGCCCGCGCGGGCCGTCCACGCAGTTTCCCTGCGAAAACCGCTTTCCAGGCGGGAACCCGTCACTAGGATCGAAACGTTGATCCGGTAGCTCCCCCGGTCACGACCGGGAGGGCCCCCTGCACGACGGGGCACCGCCCCACACACAGAACCCAATGGAGGACCCGTGGGAGTCAGCCTCAGCAAGGGCGGCAACGTCTCGCTGACCAAGGCCGCGCCTAACCTGACGGCGGTCATCGTCGGTCTGGGCTGGGATGCTCGCACCACCACCGGTGTCGACTTCGACCTCGACGCCAGCGCGATCCTGACCAGCGACCAGGGCAAGGTCACCAGCGACGCGAACTTCGTCTTCTTCAACAACCTGAAGAGCCCCGACGGCTCGGTGGAGCACACCGGTGACAACACCACCGGTGAGGGCGAGGGCGACGACGAGGCGATCAAGGTCAACCTGGCCGGCGTCCCGGCCGACGTTGCCAAGATCGTCTTCCCGGTCTCGATCTACGAGGCCGAGAGCCGCCAGCAGAGCTTCGGCCAGGTCCGCAACGCGTACATCCGCGTCGTGAACCAGGCCGACAACACCGAGCTCGCCCGGTACGACCTCTCCGAGGACGCCTCGACCGAGACCGCGATGGTCTTCGGCGAGCTGTACCGCAACGGTGCGGAGTGGAAGTTCCGCGCCATCGGCCAGGGTTACGCCTCGGGCCTGCGCGGCATCGCGCAGGACTTCGGCGTCAACGTCTGAGCCTGAGAGCAGTTCGTCCGTCCGGCGCCGTGCACTGTGTGTACGGCGCCGGACCGGCTTTACCCGCGGGCACCGCCACCGCGGCCGGCGCACCGCAAGGCGCGTCACGCCCGCAGCACGGCAGGACCGCGGCACTGCACCACCGCAGGACGGAAGCACCGCACCACCGCACTACGGAAGCACCGCACCACCGCAGCACTGCACCACCGCCACACCCGTCACCACGGCACTCCGCCACACCGCCACACCGTCGTCCGGGGAGGACCACAACATGGGCGTCACACTCGCCAAGGGGGGCAATGTCTCCCTCTCCAAGGCCGCACCGAACCTCACCAGGGTTCTGATCGGTCTCGGATGGGACGCGCGCTCGACCACGGGAGCAGACTTCGACCTCGACGCCAGCGCGCTGCTGTGCAACAGCGGCCGGGTGCTGGGCGACGAGTACTTCGTCTTCTACAACAACTTGAAGAGCCCCGACGGCTCCGTCGAACACACCGGGGACAACCTCACCGGCGAGGGTGAAGGCGATGACGAGTCGATCATCATCGACCTCACCAAAGTGCCGGAGGCCGTCGACAAGATCGTCTTCCCGGTCTCGATCCACGATGCGGACGCCCGCCGGCAGAGCTTCGGCCAGGTCAGCAATGCCTTCATCCGCGTGGTCAACCAGGCCGACGGCCAGGAACTGGCCCGCTACGACCTCTCCGAGGACGCTTCCAGCGAGACCGCGATGATCTTCGGTGAGGTCTACCGGTACGGCGGCGAGTGGAAGTTCCGTGCAGTGGGACAGGGGTACGCGTCGGGGCTCAGGGGCATCGCTCTAGACTTCGGGGTCAACGTTTCGTAAAGCCGTACAAGACGCATGGGGTGCCAGGTGCCAGTGGTTCTGAAAACCTTCGGCTGGTCGTTCGCCATCACGGCGCTCGGCCTCGCCTTTGCCGCGTGGCAGTGGGGGTGGGAGGCGTTCGGGGTCGTACTGATCCTGTCGGTCCTCGAGATCTCGCTGTCCTTCGACAACGCGGTCGTCAATGCAGGAATTCTGAAGAAGATGAATGCCTTCTGGCAGAAGATCTTCCTCACCGTCGGCATCCTGATCGCCGTCTTCGGAATGCGGCTGGTCTTCCCGGTGGCGATCGTCGCCATCAGCGCCAAGGTCGGGCCCATCGAGGCCATCGAGCTGGCGCTCGACCATCCCGAGCAGTACGAGGCCCTGGTCACCGACGCCCACCCGGCCATCGCGGCCTTCGGTGGCATGTTCCTACTGATGATCTTCCTCGACTTCATCTTCGAGGAGCGGGACCACAAGTGGCTCGCCTGGCTTGAGCGTCCGCTGGCCAAGCTCGGCAAGGTCGACATGCTGTCGGTCTGCATCGCCCTGATCGCGCTGCTGGTCTCCGCGATGACCTTCGCCGTCAACGCCCACACCAGCACCGGCCACGCGGACAAGTCCGCCACCGTGCTGCTCGCCGGCGTCGCCGGCCTGATCACCTACCTCATCGTCGGCGGCCTGTCCTCGTACTTCGAGGACAAGCTGGAGGAGGAAGAGGAGCGCGAGCACGAGGAGGAGGAGAAGGCCAAGGCGGCGGGCAAGCCCGTCTCCGCGGTGGGTCTGGCCGGCAAGGCCGCGTTCTTCCTCTTCCTCTACCTCGAGGTCCTCGACGCCTCGTTCTCCTTCGACGGGGTCATCGGCGCCTTCGCCATCACCAACCACATCTTCTGGATGGCGCTCGGCCTCGGTATCGGTGCCATGTACGTCCGTTCGCTCACGGTCTACCTGGTCCGCCAGGGAACCCTGGACGACTACGTGTACCTGGAGCACGGTGCGCACTACGCGATCGGTGCCCTCGCGGTCATCCTGCTGGTCACCATCCAGCACGAGATCAGCGAGATCATCACCGGCCTCATCGGCGTGGTGCTGATCGCCGCCTCCTTCTGGTCCTCGGTGCGCCGCAACAAGCGCATGGAACTGGAGGGTTCCACCGCCGAGGCATGACCGCGGCGGTAATGCGGAACGCTCCATTGCGGGGCGGTCCACCGGGTTCACGGACCCGGCGGGCCGCCCCGCTTCCGTAGGCTCGGAACGATCAGGGGATCAGGGGACCAAGGGGGGTAGGGGATGGGCTTCTTCGACGGCATTCTGGGCAGCCGGGCCGTGCAGTTCCAGTCGGGCAATGCCTCGTCGAACGCGATCGAGCTGACGAAACGACATTCGACGGTGTCGCTCACCAAACAGGGGGCCGTCCACGGCAATCTGCGCGTCAATCTGTCCTGGCGCATGCGCACCTCGGACATCGGCGGCCGCTCCGGCCAGAGCGGCCAGCTCTTCCGGCATCCGTTCAAGCTGTTCAAGCCGGACATGGTCCAGGCACACACCCAGGGCATGGTCAACGTCGACCTCGACATGGGCTGCCTCTACGAGCTGACGGACGGTACCCGCGGGGCCGTGCAGCCGCTGGGGAACCTGCTGGGCGACCTCAACGACCCGCCGTACGTCAAGCTCAGCGGGGACGACCGGTTCGGCTCGGCGTCGGGGGAGACCCTCTACGTCAACCTCGACCACGCCGACGAGATCAAGCGACTGCTGGTCTTCGTCTACATCTACGACCAGACCCCGGCCTTTGACCGGACACACGCCATGGTGACCCTCTACCCCGTCACGGGGCCGAGGATCGAGATCCCGCTGGACGAGCGGCAGCCACAGGCCCGCTCCTGCGCGGTCGTCTCCCTGGAGAAGGTCAAGGGTGAGCTCGTCGTGCGGCGCGAGGTGAAGTTCGTGTACGGGTTCCAGGCCGAGCTCGACCGGCTGTACGGCTGGGGGCTCCAGTGGGGGCGGGGCTACAAGAGCACCAAGAGCTGACCGGGGCCCCGGGACGCGACAGCGTCCCCGGGGCCCTCGGCGACGCCGGCGGTGTCGGCGATGCCGGAGAGGCCACGGACATCAGGGATGTCCGTGACGTCAGCGGCGTCAGCGGCGTCAGTGGCGGATGAACTGCGGGCCCTGCACCGGCAGCCGGAAGGACGGGTCGCCGCCCGGCCCCGGCACCGGGGCCGGGGACACCGGCTGCGGGTACCCGTACGCGGGCTGGATGGGCGGCGGGGCCTGCGTGGGCGGGGCCATCATCGCCGTCTGCTCGGAGGCGCCGTCGGCCGCCACCCCGGCGGCCGGGCTCGCGTCGGGCTCGGCGGCGTTCTCGTCGACCGAGATCCCGTGGTCGGTCGCCAGACCCACCAGCCCGTCGGAGTAGCCCTCGCCGAGCGCCCGGAACTTCCACCCCTCGCCCCGCCGGTACAGCTCCCCGCAGATCAGGGCCGTCTCCGCGCCGGTCTCGGGCCGTACGTCGAAGTAGGCCAGGGGTTCGGAGCTGCCGGTCACGGTGGCGTCGTAGAGAAGGATCCGCAGGTCGTGGACCCGGCGGAACGGGACGTCCTCGGCGGAGGCGACCACCAGGATCCGGTCCACCGTCGGGGTCACCGTGCGCAGGTCCGCCTGGACGGCGTCGGTGATCGCGTCGCCGATCTGCTTCTTGCCGAGCCGCCAGACGGCTCCCGAGGGGTGCCGCGGCTGGTTGTAGAAGACGAAGTCCGAGTCGGAACGCACCCGGCCGTCCGGGCCGACGAGCAGCGCCGAGGCGTCCACGTCCGGCACCTCGGGGCCGCCGGTCCAGCGCAGCACCGCCCGGACCGCCACGGCGGCCACCGGGATGTTCGAGCCCTTCTGCATCGCGTGCGTCATGCACGTCATCCTGCCCTCCCGGGGTGGACAGCGACAATGCGGCCCCCCGTAGGGCCTTGTCTCGAACGCGAGACCTGGGCATGGTGCAAGAGGGTTACCTGAACTTCATGTGCTTGAGGAACTCCTGACTCACGTTCGTACGTACTATTACCGGCCATGCCAGTTGGGCCGCCGAGGCAGTACGGGGGAAGCACATGCGTCACTTTGGGCACATAAGGCCCACTGTCCGGAAGGATCTCTTCCACCAGGAACCGGCAGAATTCACCGGCGCCTCGCCTTCCCGCGTCCTCGCAGCGGCCCTGGGGGCCACGCTCTACAGCCCGGCCACCCGCCCCACGCTCGCCGCGGACATCCGCAAGCAGGCGGCCCGCGGAGTCGTCTCCATGGTCCTCTGCCTGGAGGATTCCATCAGCGACGCCGATGTCGCAGGGGCCGAGGAGAACCTCGTCCGGCACTTCGCCGAGCTCGACGCCGACCCGGCGGAGCTCCCGCTGCTCTTCATCCGCGTCCGCACGCCCGAGCAGATTCCCGACCTGGTGCGCCGGCTGGGCGGCTCCGTGCGGCGGCTGTCCGGATTCGTACTCCCGAAGTTCGACGAGAACCGGGGAATCGCCTTCCTCGAAGCCGTCGCCGAGGCGGAGGCGGCCTGCGGCCTGCCCCGCCTGTATGCCATGCCCGTCCTGGAGACCCCGGACCTCCTCCACCTCGAAACCCGCGCCCTGGCCCTCGCCGGCATCTCCCGCACGGTCAACAGCCACCGCGAGCGGGTCCTGGCGCTACGGCTCGGCGTGACCGACTTCTGCTCGGCCTACGGCCTGCGGCGCACGCCCGACATGACCGCGTACGACGTCCAGATCGTCGCGGGCGTCATCGCGGACGTCGTCAACGTCCTCAGCCGCGCCGACGGCACCGGCTTCACCGTGACCGGGCCCGTCTGGGAGTACTTCCGCAGCCAGCAGCGCCTCTTCAAGCCCCAGCTGCGCCGCAGCCCCTTCCTGGAGGAGGGCGTGGAGGAACTGCGCACCGCCCTGATCGAGCACGACCTGGACGGACTGCTGCGCGAGATCGAACTGGACCGGGCCAACGGACTGCTCGGCAAGACCTGCATCCACCCCGCCCACGTCACGCCCGTGCACGCGCTGTCGGTGGTCTCGCACGAGGAGTTCTGCGACGCGCAGGACATCCTGCGGCCCGAGCGCGGCGGCGGCGGAGTGATGCGCAGCGCCTACACGAACAAGATGAACGAGGTGAAGCCCCACCGGGCCTGGGCCGAGCGCACCATGCTGCGCGCCGAGGTCTTCGGTGTGGCGAAGGAGGAGGTCGGCTTCGTCGACCTCCTGACGGCCGGGCTCCAGGTGTGAGCAGCCCCCACGGACGCACAGGCGGACGCGGGCCCGGGCGCGGACAATGACGATGACGAGGAAAGGCAAGACGATCGAAGCGGTGTGGTCGGGTACCTGGGTCGCGGACCGGCTGGGCGTGAGCCTGGAGGATTCCGGTGGCAGTCCGCGGCTGACGGAGCTGCTCGGACTGGCCCTGCGGCGCAACCCCAAGCGGGCGCACCTGCTGGTCTCGCAGGTGCTGGGCAAGCACGTCCCGCAGTCCCCGGAGGTCGTGTACGCCGCGGGCTTCGGGCTCGGTGAACGCGTACGGGCGCTGCTCGGCGAGGAGGCCGCCGCGGCCGCGGTGGTCCTCGGCTACGCCGAGACCGCCACCGGCCTCGGCCACTGCGTGGCCGACGGTCTGGGCCCGGCCCCCTACCTGCACTCCACCCGCCGGCCCGTGCCGGGCGTGGAGGCGGCCGGCGGCTTCGAGGAGGCGCATTCGCACGCCACCTCGCACCTGCTGCTCCCCGAGGACCCGCGACTGCTCGCCGGCAGCGGCCCCCTGGTCCTGGTCGACGACGAGTTCTCCACCGGCAACACGGTCCTGAACACCATCCGCGACCTGCACGCCCGCCACCCGCGCCCGCACTACGTGGTCGTCGCCCTCGTCGACATGCGCTCCGCCGCCGACCGTGACCGGCTCACCGCCTTCGCCGCCGAGCTGGGCGCGCGCGTGGACCTGATCGCCCTCGCCTCGGGCACCGTGTCCCTCCCGGACGGTGTCCTGGACAGGGGCCGGGCGCTGGTCGAGGAGTACGAGGCCCAGGCCGAGCCGCATCAGCCCCTCCCGCTTTCGGGCAGCGGAGCCCCGGCAGACGGCCCGCAGCCGGTCACGCGCGTCGACCTGCACTGGCCGGCGGGGGTTCCCGACGGCGGACGCCACGGCTTCACCCCCGCCCACCGCACGGCACTGGAGGCCGCTCTCCCCGCGCTGGCCGGCCGGCTCTCCGCCGCGCTCGGCACCGAACCCGGGCGGGTCCTCGTACTCGGCAACGAGGAGCTGATGTACGCGCCGCTGCGCCTCGCCAAGGCCCTTGAGGAGGCGGGGGCGGCCCGCGAGGTCCGCTTCTCGACCACCACGCGCTCGCCCGTGCTCGCCGTGGACGACCCCGGCTACGCCATCCGCACCCGGCTGGTGTTCCCGGCCCACGACGCCCCGGCCGACGGCCCCGGCGACCGCTACGCCTACAACGTCCGCGGCACGGACGGCGCCGGCTTCGACGCCGTCGTCGCCGTCGTGGACTCGGCCGGGGACACCCCCGAGCTGCACACCGGACTGCTGGCGGCCCTCGCCCCGCACACCGGCCGCGTCGTCCTGGCCGTCGTCCCGTCCTACGTACCCGACCGGCGGGAGCCGAAGCCGATCATGACCGAGCCGACCGAGCCGATCACGCGCGAGCCGTTGCGCGGCCCCGCCTTCTCCTCGTACGCCCCCGAGGACGTCGGCTGGCTGCTCCAGGACTTCTCCGACGTCGAGCTGGAGGCACCGACGGAGGAGCGCGAGGAGGCGATACAGGCCGGTGGCGCCCACTACGCCGAGTCCCTCCCCGTCGAGTACCAGCCGTCCCCCCAGTACCAGGAGCTGTACGCGAGCGCGCTCGCCGCCTCCGCCGTCCGCGTGGCCCGGGCCGTCGGCACGGTCACCGAGACCGTCCTCGCCGAGCGCTCCCCGTCCCCGGTCCTGGTCTCCCTGGCCCGCGCCGGCACCCCCGTGGGCGTCCTGATGCGCCGCTGGGCCCGCGCCCGCCACGGCCTCGACCTGCCGCACTACGCCGTCTCCATCGTGCGCGGCCGCGGCATCGACGCCAACGCCCTGCGCTGGCTGGCCGCCCACCACGACCCGGCCGATGTCGTCTTCGTCGACGGCTGGACCGGCAAGGGCGCCATCACCCGCGAGCTCAAGGTCGCCCTGGACGAGTTCCCGGGCTTCGACCCGGAGATCGTCGTCCTCGCCGACCCCGGCTCCTGCGTGCCCACCTACGGCACCCGTGAGGACTTCCTGATCCCCTCCGCCTGTCTCAATTCCACGGTGTCCGGTCTCATATCGCGTACGGTTCTGAGGTCCGACCTGGTCGGTCCCGCCGACTTCCACGGGGCGAAGTTCTACCGCGAGCTCGCCGGAGCCGACGTCTCCGTCGCATTCGTCGACACCGTCGCCGCCCACTTCGACGGGGTGGCCGACGCGGTCGCCGAGGAGGTCAAGGAACTCCTCGCGGCCGACCGCACACCCACCTGGGAGGGCTGGGCGGCGGTCGAGCGGATCAGTGAGGAGTACGGCATCCACGACGTGAACCTCGTCAAGCCCGGCGTCGGCGAGACCACCCGCGTCCTGCTGCGCAGGGTGCCGTGGAAAATCCTGGCGCAGCGTGGCGCCGGGGCCGATCTGGACCACGTACGGCTGCTCGCCGAGCAGCGCGGCGTCCCGGTGGAAGAGGTCGACGGACTGCCCTACACGTGCGTAGGACTCATCCACCCCCGATACACGCGCGGCGCCACGGGCGCCGACGGAAAGGCTGTGGCCTCGAAGTGACTGTCCTCGTAGCCAGTGATCTCGACCGTACGCTCATCTACTCGGCGGCCGCCCTCGGTCTGACCATGCCCGACCCGGTGGCCCCGCGGCTGCTGTGCGTCGAGGTCCACGAGAGCAAGCCGCTGTCCTACATGACGGAGACGGCGGCGGGACTGCTGGCGGAGCTGACGGCCGACCCTTCGGTGGTGTTCGTCCCCACCACCACCCGTACCCGCAAGCAGTACCAGCGCATCCGCTTCCCCGGCCGCCCGGCCCCCTACGCCATCTGCGCCAACGGCGGGCAGCTGCTCGTCGACGGCGTGCCCGACCGGGACTGGCGGCGGCAGGTCGCGGCGCGCCTCGCCGAGGAGTGCGCACCCCTGGAGGAGGTCCACCAGCACCTGCTGGCCGTGGCCGACCCGGCCTGGCTGCGCAAGGCGCGGCTGGCGGAGGACCTCTTCGCGTACCTCGTCGTCGAGCGGGCCCTGGTCCCGGACGAATGGCTCAAGGCCCTGACGGAGTGGGCCGAGGCCCGCGGCTGGACGGTCTCCCTCCAGGGCCGGAAGATCTACGCGGTCCCGCGCCCGCTCACCAAGAGCGCGGCGATGCACGAGGTCGCCCGCCGTACCGGAGCCACCACGACCCTCGCGGCCGGCGACTCCCTGCTGGACGCGGACCTGCTGCTGGCCGCCGACGCGGGCTGGCGCCCGGGCCACGGCGAACTGGCCGACGCGGCCTGGACGGCGCCGTCGGTGACCGCGCTGGCCACGGCGGGCGTCCTGGCGGGCGAGGAAATCGTGCGCGCATTCGCCCGGGAAGCCGCCCGACTCGGCAGACTGGACGTATGACCAAGGGCAACAGCACCAAGATCACGGACGAGCTGTACCGGTACATGCTCGACCACAACCCCCCGCTGGACCGGGTCCAGCGGGGGCTGGTGGCGACGACGTACGCCAAGTTCCCGGACGTGGCCGGGATGCAGTCGGCGGAGGAGCAGGGACCCCTGCTGGCCTTCCTGGTCCGGCTGACCGGCGCCCGCCACATCGTCGAGGTCGGCACCTTCACCGGCTTCTCGGCCCTGTCGATGGCCCAGGCGCTGCCGGCGGACGGCCGCCTCATCGCCTGCGACGTCTCCGAGGAGTGGACGCAGTACGGCCGGCAGGCCTGGGAGGAGGCGGGCGTCGCGGACCGCATCGAGCTGCGCATCGCACCGGCGCTGGAAACCCTGCGCGCGATGCCGGCGGAACCGCACATCGACATGGCGTACGTGGACGCGGACAAGCAGAGCCAGATCGCCTACTGGGAGGAGCTCGTGCCGCGGCTGCGTCCCGGTGGCCTGATCGTCACCGACAACACGCTGTACCACGGCACGGTCCTCGACGAGTCGGCCACCGGCGCGGCGGCCGGCGTCCGCGCCTTCAACGACCACGTGTCGGCGGACCCGCGGATGGACTCCGTCCTCCTGGCGATCTCGGACGGCCTGACCCTGTCGCGCAAGAACTGACGGTCCGGGCGCGGGGTCCGGCCTCGGGTCCCGTTCCGGGTGCGGGTCCGGCTGCGGTCGTGGACTCAGCCGCAGCCGCCGCCACCGCAGCAGCCGCCTCCGCCCCCGCCGCCCATCGCGGGCGCGGGGGCGCTGCTCGCGCCGCCCACGGCCACGGCGGACAGCAGCTTGACGGTGTCGGAGTGCCCCGCCGGGCAGTCGGCGGGCGCGGAGGACTCGGCCATGGGCCGACTGACCTCAAAGGTGTCGTCGCAGGTCCGGCAGCGGAATTCGTATCGAGGCATGCGCACAGGCTAAGCGCGCCCGGCCGCCGTGCGCTACGTCCCGCTCGTGCGCCGCGGGCCGGCCCGGTACGACCGGTCCTCCCGAGCCGCCTGCTCGGGGTGGCGAGCCCGCCAGTACGGGTTGTCGTGCGGCAGCGCGCTACCCACCCGCCCGTACATCCCGAACCACATCAGCATCACGCCGACGACGAAACTGAACAGCACGTTCTGGATCTCGAAGGCCAGGAAGTTCAGCCCCGTGTCCAGCAGCGCCAGATTCACGAAGCCGCTCGCGATGAACAGCACGCCCAGCACGATGTTCAGGGTCGAGGCGAACGTGCCGCCCACCACCATCCCGTAGAACAGCAGCGCGCCGATGCAGATGGACAGGACGCTCAGCGCCCCGTTGGTGCTCAGGGCGAGGACCGTGTCCCCGCCCGTGTCGAAGAAGCCGATCCGGTTGATCAGCCCCAGGATCCCGAACACCACCAGCAGCAGACCCGTCAGTCCCGCACCGATCCGGTAGACCTTGCTGAGCTTGTGGTCGGTCGGCAGATGATCGTCGAGCCGTGCGTTGACCGGATGCAGGGCGCGCTCCATGCGCCGCGAGACCGTGTCGGCGAGGCGTGGCTCGGGCGGGGCATCGGGATCGGGCTCGTGGGCCACGTAGGGCGCGTAGTGCTCGTGCGGCTCGGTGCACCCGTACGCCGCATGAGCCACATAAGGCTCATGGGTCACGGGGGGCTTGTGGGACGTGTGGGCAGCCATGG